>JAGRKA010000003.1 GCA_020442475.1 Alphaproteobacteria bacterium
GTTCATCGCAATTCTGCCATTCGTTTCTTTCATAAATTGCGCTGCGCGATTGCCTCCAAACAGCAAAATCGGGCAGCGCAATTTTGTGGGGCAATCGAAATTGACGAAAGCTATTTTGGCGGTGTGCGCAAAGGAAAACGCGGCCGAGGTGCGGCTGGAAAAGTCATCGTCTTCGGCCCTTTAAAACGGGGCGGTAAAGTCTATACACTGCCTGTCGAAAACGTCAGGAGAGATACCTTATTGCCTGTAATCCAGCGGAAAGTGCGCCCCGATAGCGTGGCCTATACGGACGGGTATACCGCATATAACGCTTTGGACGTGTCCGAATTTACACATTTTAGGATCAACCATTCCCGCGAATTTGTCGACAAGCACAATCACATAAACGGTATTGAAAATTTCTGGAATCAGGTAAAACGGCACCTGCGAAAATATAATGGTATACCAAAACAGAACTTTGAATTATTCCTGAAAAAATGTGAATGGAGATTCAACGAAGGCTCTCCAAAACAGCTCTTAGAGGACCTCAAAATCATCCTCAAAGAACAATATTAGGTGTCAGCCCCAAGATTTTTCATTAAGGTGCATTATTTAAGTTGTGGTTAGTAGCGGTGGAGAGATTTGAACTCCCGACCAAAGGATTATGATTCCTCTGCTCTACCGCTGAGCTACACAGCCATATAAATGGCCTTGATGGCCGTTTTGTTACCCCAATGATACCCCAAGGAATTTTGGCATTGAGGCTCTGAAGGCTTTGGCTCTATAGGATTATGATTTTCATGGGGAAAATGGTAGCGGTGGAGAGATTTGAACTCCCGACACAAGGATTATGATTCCTCTGCTCTAACCCCTGAGCTACACCGCCGTAACCTAAATGGTCAAGAAGACCGATTTGTTACCCCAATGGTACCCGTAAAGGGCAGGGTTATGATTTTATACTTCCCAAGGCTTTGTATTTCAAGCCATTTAGAGCGTACCTCATTTGAGACACAAGGATTACTTACTCTACTCTAACCGGCCAGACTACTTTTGCCACGGTTCAGGCTGAGAAACCTTTAAAACCGTTATTGGTTCGAGATATATGTCGTGAGTTAGCAGGTTTGTCAAGATAATAGGGCATCAGCGGCGGGATCTTTTGCGGCGTCATCCTCAAGCCATGTTTCTGTCGCATAAATCCAGCCACCGCCCAGAAGGCGTTCTCCATCATAACAGACAGCGGCTTGTCCGGGAGAAATCCCGAAATGCAAATCTTCAAGCCGGATTTGTGCACGACCGTCCGCCGCCGCCGTTACCTTGGCCGCTACGGGTTGCATGACCGATCTGAATTTTACAAGGACCGGGCGGGCCTCTTGCAAAAGACCTTGATCCAGCCAGTTGCACTCTTTGATATGAATGATATTACGGCCCAGCGCCTCTTTCGGTCCTACAATGACGGCATTCGCTTGTGCGTCCAGACGGATCACGTAAAGCGGCGTATTGCCGTCCGAAACACCCCCGCCAATCCCAAGCCCTTTGCGCTGGCCTACCGTATAGTGGATGATGCCTTCATGTGCACCCAAAACCCGCCCGTCAATATGAATGATGTCTCCGGGTTTTTCAGCTTCGGGGCGCAGAGCTTTGACGACTTTTGCGTAATCACCGTGCGGGACAAAGCATATATCCTGTGAATCCGGCTTGTGTGCCGTGCGCAGGCCCAGCCGTTCGGCCTCCTTGCGCGTCGCGGCTTTTTCCCACGTCCCTAAAGGGAAGCGTAGAAAATCGAGCTGTTCTTGCGTCGTGGCGAACAGGAAATAACTCTGGTCTTTGAGCGGGTCAGCGGCTCGGCGCATTTCGCTGCGCCCGGTATCATCGTCAACCGCACGTTCGATATAATGCCCTGTAGCCATGCAATCTGCGCCCAGATCACGCGCGACCTTCAGCAAATCACGAAACTTGACGGTCTGATTGCAGCGTACGCACGGGATCGGAGTTTCACCACGCAAATAGGACTCTGCAAAATCTTCGATGACGCTTTCGCGGAAATTGCTTTCATAGTTCAGCACGTAATGCGGAAATCCACAGGATTCCGCAACACGCTTCGCATCGTGGATATCCTGCCCGGCGCAGCAGGTTTTCGACCGGCTTGTCGCTTCGCCATAATCAAACAGTTGGAGTGTGACACCGACAACATCATAGCCTTGCTCGTGGAGTAAAGCTGCGGCAACGGACGAGTCAACGCCGCCGGACATCGCCACGACAACGCGCGTCTCTTCCGGGGCTTTATCAAATCCAAGGCTGTTCAAACCGGGCTTGTTCATAATAGCCGGGAATATAGAGCGTTTTTCAAAAAGTGCAAGAAAACGGAGAAAACCGTGCCGGATGTCCGATATCGGATCCTAGGCCGCCAGAAGCCATTCGCCGGGGTCAAGCAGCAGCGCTTCAATCTCAGAGGCGCTTTGAGCTGTGCGCAGTTTTTCGCAAAGCGCTTCGTTTTTCAGCAGGCGGGAAACGCGTGAGAGGCGGCGCAAATGATAGGGGCCATCGGATTCTGGCGATAGCACGAGGCATACGATATCAACCGGGATATTGTCTACCGCGTCGAAATCAACCGGATTTTCAAGAGTGACCAGCGCCGTAAACGGCCTGCGGGCGCGGTGCATTTTCAGATGCTCAATAGCAACGCCGCCGCCGATACCGGACCCTGTCGATGTGTCCTTATCGACGAGCCTTTGGAAAATGGTCTGCTCGGGGAGGCGTAAATGCGCCGAGGCTTGTTGTGCCAGCATTTGAAACAGCGGTTTACGAGCCGTCATTTTTTGACAGGGCGCGATCAAATCGAAATGCACGTCTTTTTCGAGATCCTTCATTTTTTCGCCTCCGCTTCTAGAGTATTTTCATACGAAAGAGAAAAGCGCTAAACACACTTGACCCTAACATGAAAGGCTACCTACACTCAAAAAAACAGAGCGTCCAGTAAAAACTGTATCGCGCTGCAATATAGGATTTCCGCGCTTTACAGGATTTTTATACACTTTTGGTTGTGTGGGTATTTTTGATGTATGTTCGTATATAAAAAAGATATTCTAGGCCTCTGGATAATGCTCGCACGGTAATTTGTCAAACCGGGGATAAAAACTATGACGACATTTTTAGCCATCGGGCTGATGTCCGGGACCTCCCTTGATGGAGAAATCGACGTGGCCCTATTGGAGACGGATGGGGAGGCGATCGTCAGGCCGATTGATTTTAGACCTTATCCCTACGATGCGCATGTCCGCGATAGGGTTCGCGCCTGTTTTGGCAAACGTGTTTCTGATGAGCAGACCCGTGAAGCAGAAAAACTGGTGACAGACCTCCATATCGAGGCAGTACGGGCCTCAGGATTTCAGGCTGATATTATCGGCTTTCACGGGCAGACGATTACGCACGACCCGGCAAATGCCCTGACATGGCAGCTTGGGGACGGAGCGGCACTTGCGCGTGCAAGCGGCATGGATGTGATTTGTGATTTTCGGCAGGCCGATATCAGGGCCGGAGGGCAGGGCGCACCTTTGATTCCGCTTTATCATGCTGCGCTGTTGACGGAGCATGATAAGCCTGCCGCAATCCTCAATCTCGGTGGCGTGGCCAATGTGACTTATGCTACCGCAAATGGAGATATTATCGCCTTCGATACCGGTCCGGCGAATGCCATGATGGACGATTTTATCAGGCTGCGTACAGGGGCGCCTTTTGATGCCGGTGGAGAAACAGCAGCGAGGGGCAAGCCGGACAGCGCGACACTCGAGGCCTTTTTATCCCATCCCTATTTTGAACGGCCTGCGCCGAAATCGCTGGACCGGAACGAATGGAGCGCCGACATGGTTTCGCATCTTTCGACCGAAGACGGAATGGCGACGTTGATGGCGATGGTCTCGGCCAGTCTGGAAAAGGCATTTGAAGAGGCGCTGCCGGAAAAGCCGCAGCATGTTTATGCCTGTGGAGGCGGACGGAAAAATACGGTGCTGATGGATATGCTAGCTAAGAGCCGCACGGTGCGGCCGATTGAGGATTTAGGCCGAAACGGTGATGCGATCGAGGCGGAGGGCTTTGCCTATCTGGCAGTGCGTTCAAAGCGAGGCCTGCCACTGACATTGCCCTCTACGACGGGTGTAAGAGCGCCTCAGACCGGTGGAGTGTTTCATTTATGCGCATAAAAACGGCAAATCCGGAAACGATCAAGGAGGCCGCGTCTTTGTTGAATGCCGGGAAGCTGGTTGCCTTGCCGACCGAAACGGTTTACGGGCTGGGCGCTAATGCTCTGGACGGGGAGGCCGTTGCCCGGATTTTCGAAGCCAAGGGCCGTCCTGCTTTTAATCCGCTCATTAGTCATTTTTATACGGCGGAGCAGGTGCGAGAGCAGGCGGACATGGATGAGCGGGCCCGCCTTGTGGCCCATCATTTTTGGCCGGGGCCGTTAACGCTTATCCTGCCTAGGAAGAAGAGCAGTACTATATCGGAACTGGTGACGGCAGGGCTGGAGACACTGGCTGTACGGGTGCCCGCGCATAAAACGGCGCAGGCGCTCCTGAAAAGTGCAGGAATTCCGATCGCCGCGCCGAGCGCTAACGTATCAGGCACGCTCAGCCCGACAACACCCGCTCATGTGGCGGCATCTCTTGGCGATAAGGTCGATTTGATTCTGGCCGCAGGGCCGTGCGCGGTCGGGCTGGAATCAACTGTTCTGGATTTAAGCGGTCCAGCCCCGCTCATTTTACGGCCCGGCGCGATTACCGCCGAAGATATCGAACATGTTCTGGGTGTGGCGGTGCCTTATGCGACGTGCGAAGTCGGGCAAGCACCCAAATCGCCCGGCATGGTGCTAAAGCATTACGCGCCGGAGACAAAAATCCGGCTGAATGCGATTGATCTGGAACCCGGTGAAGCGCTTCTGGCTTTCGGTTCGGATAAATTTATGGGGATCAAGGGCGGCGGTGCGGCGAAGGATTTACCCGGCAGCATGCGCCGTAACCTCAGCGAAAACGCTGATTTGCACAAGGCTGCCGCGAATTTGTTTGCGATGCTCAAAGAGCTGGACAGGCCGGGCGAGCACAAGGCTATCGCCGTCATGGCTATCCCGGACACCGGGCTGGGCGTGGCGATCAATGACCGCCTCCGCCGCGCGGCGGAGTAGGGATGAATTTTTATGCAGCGATATCCGCCAAAGACAGAAATGATTGGAGACGGTTGCTGTCCGGCTTATCCAGGATTTTCGGCGGGCCCTGCTCCACGATCTTACCGCCTTCCATGAAAATAACCTCATCCGCTGCGCGCTTCGCAAAGCCCAGCGCATGCGTAATCATGAATATCCCGATCCCGCGTTCTTTGAGGTGTTCCAGCTTCGTCAGGATACGGGCGGATTGCTCAATATCCAGTGCCGAGGTGATCTCGTCGAGGAATAGATAACGCGGATTGAGGATCAGCGCCCGGGCAACCGCTACGCGCTGCCGCTGGCCGATCGAGGCCTGATTGGGGTAGTTGTCGATAAAATGGCGCATCTCGAACAGCTCGATCAGGCCGTGAATATCCTTCTCGGCGTTTTCATTGCAGTTTTGCGCCGGGAGCATGATATTCTCCCGCAAAGTCAAATGTGGCCAGAGAAAGAGCGATTGGAACACCGCCGTTACACGTGGCCATGGCGCGGGTGTATGGCCGTTTTTTGGCAGTGGAAAATCATACGTCTTAGAATCAATCTCGATCCTGCCGCGATCCGGGTAATCCAGCAGGGCTAGCGCGCGCAGCAGTGTTGTTTTGCCGCATCCGCTCGGCCCGATCAGGCAGGTGATGGCTCCGGGTGCGATCCTGATATTTACCCCTTTGAGGATATGCTGATCCCCGAAGGCTTTATGAATACCGGAAGCTTTGAGCATTGATTACGGCATCGCGTACGGGGCGGCGGGCATGAGGAACTCGCCCTCATGTTTCTGGTATTGATCCAAAATCAGCTCCAGCTTCCCGGACAGGATCAAAGAGTCGATCCCGGCATTTAGGAACGCCACAAGCGGATATTCATCCTGTGGCAACAGAATAACGCTCGCCCCCATTGAAACGGGAGGGCCAAGCGGTTTCAGCTTGCCGGGATTATTAGCCATGTAATCCAGCCCCAGCGCGCTTTCTGCGATTGTAAAATCAGCCTTCCCCGTAGCGATCAGCTCGAAACGCTCAGCGGCGGAGCTTAGGCCCATAAGTGAGACAGGCTGTGTCTTCGGGAAGCGCTGGTTCCTAAGGACGTCGGAATATTCGCCGTCCATGACGCCCATCTTCACGGCTTCCGCATTCAGGTCTTTAGCCCCCTGAAAACGGGTTTCATCGGCGCGAACATAGATATATGTCGGTGAATAAATCACATGCTTCGTGAAATCCGCCCCGTTCGCACGGGAGGGTGTCGTGAAATAGCCCGCGCACACAGCGTCATAGCGGCCTGTTTCAAGCCCCTGCAAAATCCCGTCCGAGCCGACTTCCTCCGTCCACTGCACGTCAATAGAGAGCTCTTCGCCAACCGCCTCCACAGCATCATAAAAAATGCCGGAAAATTCGCCGGTATTCGGGTTCTTGGAAACAAAAGGCGGATAGATCGTGTAGGCGCACCGCAAAACCCGGTCCTTCATCACCCGGTCGAAAACTTCACCGGCCTGCGCAGGCGCGGCAAAAACAATCATAACACACAGGGAAAGAATAAGTTTTTTCATTTTGATGCCTCATAGGGTTTGGAAACACGTCTGAAACTGCCGGGATAATCCTTTTCATACCGATCCAGAATACGATCAACAACGCCTGAGTTCAGCAATTCCGCTGTAGCGGCGTTCAGAACCTGCAAGAGCTCATATTCATGAATATCAACACCTATCGTGTTTTCAAAAACACGCACAGGGTGCGCGGGCACGAAACGAACGATCTTGCCGGGATTGTTTTCACGAAAACCGATGGCAATGGCCTCACTGGTAAAAGTCACATCCGCCTTACCCGTGGCTACATCCATCAAAAGATGCGCATCCGTTACAAGCGTAGGCGCGGAGAGCTTTTGAGCCTTCGGAAAGTCAAAATCGGCAATCTCATCGGCGATATCGTTGTCAATCACCGCAATTGTGATATTTTCATCGTTCAGATCGGCAAGACTTTTGCCGGCCAGCTTTTCATGACCTTCGCGGACATAAGCCTCGACGACGTTGTAATAAACCGGGTCGCTAAAAGCCATAACGCGGGCCTTTTTAGAGCTCGGCCACATGCTCGCGCACATAGCGTCAATCTTGCCGGTTTTAAGCGCTTCGGGAACCTGCCCCCAATCCGTCTCCTGCGTCCATTCTATTTCCAGCCCTGTGGCCTTGCCCAGAGCATTCATAAATTCGACAAACGCGCCTGTCATCTCCCCGGTTTCCGGGTCCTTTATGAGCGCCGGATCCCAGAGCGCATAACCGCACCTGAGCTTAGCGGTTTGCTGCATCCGTTCGTACGCGCCGCCTTCCTCCGCACCCGCCTGCGCAGGCGCGGCAAAAACAATCATAACACACAGGGAGAGAATAAGTTTTTTCATCGGGAAATCTCCTCACTGTTCAGATAGGTTTCGAGTAAAGCGCGTTTTCAACCAGAATGCAAATCCGTTGATCGGCAGGGATACGAGAAGGAAGAAAACGCCAAGCGCCGTGTAGATTTCCACGGGGCGGTAAACTTGCGCGTTGATTCTTTGCGCAACGCGGAAAATTTCCTCCACGGAAATGAGCGAAGCAAAAAGCGTCGTATGCATCATCGTGACTTGCAGCAACAGCAAACCGGGTATGATTTGCCGCAGCACAAGCGGGAGCTGGATCCGGAAGATCGTTTGCCTGCGTGTAAGCCCCGTCACCTTGGCTGCTATAAGATATTGCCGCGGAAAATCCTGCAACACGCCGCGTACCTGATCGGCCACGGCAAAAATATTGATAATCGACAGTGTGAGGGCTGCGGTGTAGAAGGGGTTAATCACCAGATCGAACATTGCCTGCGCCGGGTAATGCAGCCAGAAGAGGAAAACCAGAACCGGCACGCCTGAGAGCATAAAAGACAGAAATCGTGACGGCCAGCCGACTGCACAGTTAAACTTCGCCCCCGCCAGCCCGAGCGCACCGCCGATGATAAGGCCGCTCGACCATATAATGGCGCTAAGCTGGATCGTGACAGCCAGCCCCTTCAGGAACGCCGGGTGGTAATGTATAAGGATATCCCAAACATTCATTACCCGTACCTTTTATCTTCAGCGGTTTTTGAGCTGATTTTCGAGCCAGTGGATCGTGTAGTTACCGGTTACAAAATCTTCTTGGTTAAGAATCCACTCATGCAAGGGAAGCGTCGTTTTTACCCCGTCGATCACCGTTTCACGGATAGCGCGTTTAAGCCGCCGGATGCACTCTCCGCGGTTGCGCCCGTGGACGATTAGCTTACCGATCATGGAATCGTAATAAGGCGGGATCGAATACCCGCCGTAAATCGCTGAATCGAATCGTACGCCCAGCCCGCCCGGCGCGTGGAACTGCGTAATTTTTCCGGGGGAGGGGGTAAAGGTCGAGGGGTCTTCGGCGTTAATCCGGATTTCAATCGCATGACCGCGGAAGCGCAGCCGCTCTTTCTTGACGCTCAGCTCTTCACCCGCGGCAACACGGATCTGCTCGGCGATCAGGTCGATGCCGGTGATCATCTCTGTGACCGGGTGTTCGACCTGAATCCGCGTATTCATCTCCATGAAGTAGAACTTTCCGTCCTCGTAGAGAAATTCGATCGTTCCGGCGCCGCGATAGCCAAGCTCACGAACCGTACGTGCAGCCAGAGAGCCGATCTCTTCCCGCAACTCGTCGGACAGGACAGGCGAGGGGCCTTCCTCGACAAGTTTCTGGTGACGGCGCTGGATCGAACAATCCCGCTCGCCGAGATGGATGGCGTTGCCATGCGTATCGGCAAAAACCTGAATTTCAATATGGCGCGGATTGCCGAGGAATTTTTCAATATAAACCGTGTCGTCGCCGAAATTCGCTTTGGCTTCGGCACGCGCGCGGTTAAAGCGCTCTATAAATTCGCTTGGTTCGTGCAGGACCTGCATCCCCTTGCCGCCACCGCCGGATGCGGCTTTGATGATGACCGGGAAGCCCATCTCTTCAGCGATTTTCAGGCCTTCCGCCGCGGTCGCAACGCTCCCGTCCGATCCGGGAACGACCGGCAAGCCAAGTTTTTTGACCGTCGTTTTGGCCGTGACCTTGTCACCCATCATCTCAATATGTTCGGGTTTGGGGCCAATGAAGGTGAAGCCGTGTTCTTCGACCATCCGGGCGAATTGTGCGTTTTCCGAGAGAAACCCATAGCCGGGATGGATTGCGTCCGCGCCGGTCAGGGAGGCGGCGCTGAGGATCGCCGGGATGTTGAGGTAGCTGTCGCGGCTCTGGGGCGGGCCGATACAAACCGATTCATCGGCCAGCCGGACTGCCATGGAGCTTGCATCTGCTGTAGAGTGGACGGCTACGGTCTCAATGCCGATCTCCCGGCAGGCCCGGATAATACGAAGGGCGATTTCGCCTCTGTTTGCAATCAGTATCTTTTTAAACATGGTTGTCAGACTTTCAGAATCTCGGAATTACAGAATCTCAGAAGTTATATTGAAATCATGTTTTTGAGTACAAGGATTGTAGCATACGGACAATTTCATCATATTTGCAGCTCCATGAGTGGCTGGTGTCACTGTCTACATAACCCAGATTAATACAATAATCTATCCAGACCTGCATTTCATGAGCAGACCCGATAGCAATGAGTAGAAAACGTTTAAATTCAGCTTTCGAGCGTTGTTGTTTAGCATAGCCTTCCGCAATATTGGCGCAGATACTCTTAGATGCGCGGCGCATTTGGTCTGCCAGTCCGCCATATTGTTCCGTTTTAGGGAATATCATGCTTTCTTTATGAATATCTAAAGATGCTTCAAAGGCCTTTTGGTAGACTGCTAAATCTCTAAAACGCGAGACGAAAACTTTTTTGTTTTCACTTAAGATTCTGAGATTCTGGGATTCTGAATTTCGGGTCATCCAATCACTCAATCACCATCAGCACGTCGCCGAATTCTACCGGCTGGCCGTCTTCAATCATGATATGTGTGACTGTACCCGCGCTCTCGGCTTTGATCGGGTTCATAACCTTCATGGCCTCGATAATCACAAGCGTGTCACCCGGCTTTACAGTGCTGCCCTTTTGGACGAAGGGCGCAGCACCCGGTTCGGACTGCCTATAGGCCGTGCCGACCATGGGCGAGGTTACGGCGCCGGGATGCGTGTGAGCGGTTGTGTCCGGTGCATCCATATTCGCACGCTGGGGCAGGGTGGGGTCGGAGGGCATGGAGCCGTTTGCAGCAATACCGCCACCTGTAAGCATATTACCGGATACAATAACGCCGCCGCCACGGCTCACACGGACAGATTGGTCGCCATCTGCGAATTCAATCTCGCTTAAGCCCGTTTCCTCAAGGAGTTCGGCCAGTTCCCGGATAGCATTTGCATCAATTTTCATAAGAAAAACTCTTCCCGATTCTTCATTATTTTTTTCAGTAACTCTCCTACCTACAAGAGGTGGGCGAGTTTTTCAAGGGCGATCGCGTACCCCTTTATGCCGAGGCCCTTCACATGGATATTTGCAAGAGGCTCGATATAGGAGAAATGGCGAAAGGATTCGCGGCTGGAGGGATCGGAAATATGGACTTCCGCTACCGGCAGATTTACGGCTTTCAGCGCGTCGTGGATTGCAAGTGATGTGTGGGTATAGGCAGCGGCATTGATGACAATGGCGTCAAATTCCGGGCGGGCCTTTTGAATCCAGTCTACAAGCTCGCCCTCATGATTGGATTGGCGAAAATCGATCCGCATACCCAGCCCGTCGGCAGTTTTTTCACAGAGCGTTTCGACGTCAGCCAGCGTTTCCGTTCCGTAAATTTCCGGCTCGCGCGTGCCAAGCATGTTTAGATTCGGGCCGTTCAGGATCAGGATTTTCATTCGGCAGGCGGCTCCCCACCGGGCGGTACGATTTGAATTTCGACCGGTATCTGGCCGTAGCCATGTGAAAAACCGTCACCAATGAGCAGTGTAAGCGGGAAACTTTCCCCGGCCTTCAGAGGGTCTTTCAGACCAAACAGCATGATGTGGCGTCCCATCGGCTCAAGGGTAAGCGTTTCACCCGCGGGTACGCTATATTGCCCGGCTTCACGCATCATCATCACGCCGTTATCCATACTCATAATGTGGAGCTCCGCCCGGTCTGCGATATCGGTTTGAACGCCCGTTACGGCCAAGTCTCGTCCGCTCAGATGCTCGATACCGGGATTTTCTATCGTCATGAAAACAGCGCCGTTTTTTTGCGTCGGCGCTGTTGCAAAGGCATAGGCTTTTTTGACGTGCAGCGTGGGAGACTCTTGTGCAAAAGCAGAGATGCTGGCTACCATAAAGATAAGAGCCAGCCACGCAAAAAGTACAGGCCGTTTTTCAAACAAGGCTAAAATCATTCGTGTCCCCTGGCCTCATTGAACATTTTCAAAAATTCCTCGACAGTCGGCAGGCGGCCTTCAGGCACATAGACCATTTTTTTACCGATGAAATAAGTCGGTGTCCCCCGCTGGGCCAGTGTTTTGAGGATATGGTCGTTTTCCCGGATTTTTTTGAGCGTGTCCGGTGAAAGGGCATCCGTCTTCAGGGCGTCCGCATCCAGATCCAACTCGCGCGCGACATCGCGCAGGAGAGGATCGTTATTCAGAAGCACTTGATAGGTGCCGATCAGTTTTTCGTGCGTCTCCATGAATTTGCCTTGCCGCCCTGCGGCGTAAACAACGGAGGCCGCATACAGCCCTTCCGGTCCCAGATAAGATACGGGGCGGGGGATATAGCGAATCCGCCCGTCTTTTCGGAGCGCCTCGGTCAGGATCGGGTGAACGCTCTGGCAGTGCGGGCAGCTATAATCCAGAAACTCCACAACGGTCAGGTCCGCATCCGCAGGCGCACTCAAATATCCGTCTTCAGCGGCCATGAGGGCGTGGCGGGCCTGCATTCTCTGAAAGGTGTCGTAAGAGAGATACAGGACCGCCAGCGCCAAAACGACATAAGTTATCCGGAGAAACATAAGTGGGAAGTCTTCCTCTTACTGTATATTAGCCGTCTTTACCGGTATCGGCCCGCGCGTCCTTGATGCTTTGCTTTAGACCGTCCTCGCCGACATAACCCGGAATCAGGGTTTCCCCTACGATAAAGGCCGGTGTACCGCTAATCCCGATAGAGCGGGCCAGTGCGACATCGCGCTCAATTTCAGCTTGAACCGCTTCTGATTGCGCGTCTTTGCGCAGGCGCTCGACATCCAGCCCTGTGTCCTTGGCAATTTTGGCTAGCACCTCCTCATTTTTGGGGCCTTTGTAGCTCATCAGAGCGACATGGTAATCAAAATACTTTCCCTGCTTGTGTGCGGCCAGTGCCCATTGGGAGGCTGTACGGGATGTAGGGCCGAGAATCGGCATTTCCCGGAAAACGAAACGGACGTTATTGTCGGCTTTCAGGATGTTTTGGATATCGGGCAGGGCGCGCTTGCAATAGCCGCAATTATAGTCAAAAAATTCAACGATGGTGACATCCGCATCCGGATTGCCGATAGAG
The DNA here is from genome assembly GCA_020442475.1 of Alphaproteobacteria bacterium. Lineage (GTDB taxonomy): Bacteria > Pseudomonadota > Alphaproteobacteria > Micavibrionales > Micavibrionaceae > JAGRKA01. The sequence continues at coordinate 12,657 of JAGRKA010000003.1, forward strand.
GGCGCGTTTGCGTCTGTTAAGGCTTCCAGATTGCTACTGATGGCTGTCTGCGCGTCAAGCTGGCGCTGTTGCGCCTCTTTGGCTTGCCCGGCCTGAAGCGATTTCAGAAGCACGTCCGGGTTGTCCAGAATATAGGCCTGAATCATGGATTCGATTTCTTTTTTCTGGGCTGCGTTAAAGGCCGCGCCGCTTTCCTCGGCGTGCACTCCGGGAGCAAGGCATAAAAGAGCCATGGCCGCGACTCCGGCACTCAGAAGGGGCAGTCTTGAAGGCTTTTTAAATGTCAGATACACGGGGCGGTCTCCTTTTTATGTGCAAATGTGATTACACTCCAGTTTAGCCCATAAAAGCGGGCCATGAATAGCTATTCTCCTTAAATAGCAATAAAGTTACACATTTCAAAGCGGTGCGCAGCGAATAAAAGTAAGGGATTCACAAGCCCGCTTTCATATGGTTAACTGTCGAAGCGGGCAAAGCCTGCGGGATGGATTTTATAGATAAGGGCTCTATTTTTACGTATACGGATCTCTTTTGAAAGACGGCGCGGGATGAAAAGCAAACAGGCCATGAATAATCAATTCAGTTTCTTAAAAAAAGCAATACACGTTAAAGTGTTGGCTGCTCTGTGTGTCGTGTCCGGCGCTACCGGGGCGTTGGCGGCTTATGATAAGCCTTATATCGGTGAAACGATCGAATACACCGCTAAATACGAAGACACGTTCGTTCATCTGGCGCGGGATTATAATCTGGGATTCGTCGAGATGCGGGCTGCGAACCCGGATGCCGACCCGTGGATTCCCGGAGAGGGCAAAAAACTGATTTTGCCGACGCGGCATATCTTGCCGGACGCGCCGCATGAAGGTGTCGTGATCAACTTGCCGGAAATGCGCCTCTATGCCTATCTGAATGGCGATAATGAGCCGTTCAGCTTTCCCATCGGTATAGGGCGGGAGGGGCTGGATACGCCGATTGGCGGTACAAAAGTCGTTCGGAAAACCGAGGGACCTGTTTGGAGGCCGACCGCCCGGATGCGTAAAGAGAAGCCCGAATTGCCTGAGGCTGTTCCGCCGGGGCCTGAGAATCCTTTGGGAACGCATGCGCTGTATCTGGGGTGGCCGACCTATGCAATCCATGGGACGAACAAGCCTTTTGGAATCGGGCGGCGTGTCAGCAGCGGCTGTATACGCATGTATCCGGAAGGGATTACGCGCTTGTACGAACTTGTACCCGTTGGAACGCCCGTGCAGGTCGTCAACCAGCCTGTGAAACTCGCCTGGATCGGGGATGAGTTGTTTATAGAGGCGCATCCGGATATTGAGCAGGCCATACAGATGGAAGAAACCGGCTTTGTGTCTTCGCCGAAATTGTCGGATGAGGATATGAAGCGTATCCTCAAAGTGGCCGGGCCCTACAAAGAGCGGCTTCGCTGGGCTGCGATTCGGACGGCTATTAAGGAGCGCCGCGGTTATCCGGTTCCGGTTGCGCGCAGGCCTTCAATCGTGGTCAATGGCGAGGCGGAAGAGGTTGACGGCGGGGCTGCGCAGGATGCACCGTCTGAGCAGGCCGGACTTGCTGTGGAAAGTGATGGCGATCAGGGTGATAAGGAGGCCGGGCCTTTAGAAGAGATCTATGCGGCTGATCATATTGATATTGCCGCCGGAGGCGATGAGTCTGCCTATAGTGGCAGTCCCAAGAAGAGAACGCTCAACCCGTAGCCATACGGGATCAGAACCGGTGCCAGAAGAAACAGGTAGCGAATTTTTTCCTCAAAAAAGAAATAGGCTAGGCTGCACAGGGCGCAGCTTGCCCATATGATCATGATTGTCGTGATGTATGTATGGGGGTTAAAAGCTTCGATCGTATCGATTGAAATCGTACCGTTTAACTGCCCGATCGTATAGCACACGCCCGCGCTGACAAAGCCGATCAGGTTAGCCAGAAGAAGGATTAAAACACGGGGGAGTGATAAGTTCATGGGTATGGCTTTCTCGCAGCTTGGATACTGTCGAATATAGTTTACACAAAATAGAATGATTCAAAATCCGAATTTTTTATCTTCTCCGTTTTCGCGGAGGACGCATCGTCATGTTATCCAAGGCAAGCTACATACGATCAGTTTTATTGTTATAAAAAAAGGCTGCCCCTGTGAAACAAGGACAGCCCTCTTAAAGCCTGCAAGTGGTTTACTTGCTTTGAACCTGACGGAACACACGCTCTTCACGTGCCGGTGCCTGACGAACAGGTGCCGGAGCGGCTTCTTGCGACCAGCCTGCCGTCCGCTCACTTGCGTAAGGAGGCGCTGTGTCAACATCGCCCATGCCGCCGTTTGTTTCACATGCGGAAAGAGCCATAGCCGTTCCCAAGATACATACTGTAGCTGCTAGTTTTTTCATTGTATGGTCCTCATAATCCTTAATTCGTTAAACCGGAAAAACACTGCCGCTTCTTAAAGCGTTGTGTATTCTCCTGCGTCTGTCCGTATACAGATGATAATATTATGCGGTGCTTTTCAAGAGGTTTTTTATTTTTTCCCCGGCCCTGTTGTAAAAAAGAGACAGTGTTTACTATAGAAAAAACAGTGAAGGTGGACGGAGCCGGGAGGGTGCTTTTAAAGCTTTTGAATATCTGCGCCGCAGGCTGAGAGCTTGCCGACGATATTCTCGTAGCCGCGCTCCAGATGGTAGATGCGGTTGACCACCGTTTCCCCTTCGGCGACAAGTCCGGCCAGCACGAGGGCGACCGAGGCTCTCAGATCTGTGGCCATCACCTCCGCACCGGTCAGTTTAGGGACGCCGCGTACGATGGCCGAATGCCCCTGTACCGTGATATCCGCACCCATGCGGTTGAGTTCCGGCACATGCATGAAACGGTTTTCAAAAATCGTCTCCGTAACCATGCCTGCCCCCTCGCACAAAGTCAGCATCGCCATGAATTGCGCTTGCATGTCCGTCGGGAAACCCGGATAGGGTTCCGTCATGATGTCGATCCCTTTCAGGCGCAGGCCGTTGCGGGAGACAATAATATCGGTGCCGTCCTGTTCGATTTCCATTCCTGCCTGCGAGAGCAGCCCCAGAACAGCGCCTAGGTGAGAGATCTGCGCGTTTTGCAGGCGCAGCGTTCCACCCGCCATACCGGCGGCAATCGCATAGGTGCCGGTTTCGATCCGGTCCGGTAGAACAGGGTGATGGGCACCGCTCAGGTTCTTGATGCCTTCGATGCGGATCGTCTCGGTTCCAAGCCCTTCAATCTTCGCCCCCATCTTGATCAAGCATTCGCCCAGATCTTTTATTTCCGGCTCTTTAGCGGCGTTGCCCAGAACTGTTTCGCCGTTTGCCAGCGTCGCGGCCATCAGCAGATTTTCCGTTGCACCGACCGAGACTTTCGGGAACAGAATTTTTGCGCCTTGAAGGCCGCCTTTTGGAGCCTTCGCATTGATATAGCCCTGTTCGATCGTGATGTGTGCGCCCAGCTCCTCGAGCGCCTTGATATGCATGTCCACAGGCCGCGTCCCGATCGCGCAGCCGCCGGGGAGCGATACGCTCGCCTGTCCGAAGCGTGCCAGAAGCGGGCCGAGCACAAGGATGGAGCCGCGCATCTTGCGCACGATATCGTAAGGCGCAGTATAGGTTTCAACGCCGGAGGCATTAATAGCCATGAGATCGTTTTGGGTTTCAATCCGGCATCCCAGATGTGTCAGAAGCTCCGTTTGGGATGCAATATCCCGCAGGCCGTTCGGCATGTTTTCAAAGCGCAAGGTCTCGCCGGTCAAAAGCGCTGCGCACATCAGCTTGAGTGCGGCATTCTTCGCGCCGCTGATCGGGATTGTGCCGTTCAGCTCTTTACCGCCGCGTATCAGGATTTTATCCAAAGGCTTGGGCTTCGGGTAAATGTCGGGGCGTAAATCGTAGCGGCTGACTTTGCCTTCAAGAGCGGTTTCGATTTTGAGAACGTCTTCTGCTGGGACTTTCTGTGTCGTATTGAGCCAGGCCCACACAGCCTTCTGGTCGCGCGCGATCAAACGGCCCAGAGCGGATTGGCCCCCGGCGATCTCTACAGCTTTTTTCAGGGCTTCAACGCTCATAAAATATGATTTACTAAAAAATTAGTAACCGGTCAACTTTTATTGTTTGATGGGAGCGGTGTTTCAATCTACAACTTCGGCAACGTGACCCCGCGCTGGCCCATATATTTCCCGGAGCGGGCCGCATAGCTTGTTTCGCAAGGGGTGCTGCCCTTGAAAAACAGGAACTGCGCGACGCCTTCATTCGCGTAGACGCGCGCGGGCAGGGGGGTCGTGTTGGAGATTTCCAGCGTCACATGGCCTTCCCAGCCCGGCTCCAGCGGGGTGACATTGACGATCAGGCCGCAGCGTGCATAGGTGCTTTTGCCAAGGCAAATGACCAGTACGTCCTCCGGAATCCGGAAATATTCCGTCGTATGGGTCAGGGCGAAGCTGTTGGGCGGGATAACGCAGATATCGGTCCGCCTGTCTACGAAGCTTTGTTCGGAGAAGGCCTTGGGGTCGACCAGCGCGTTATCGACATTGGTAAAAATCTTGAAATCAGGCGCACAGCGCGCGTCATAGCCATAGGAGGACAGGCCGTAAGAAATAACGCCCTGCCGCTGTTGTTTCTCAACGAAAGGCTCGATCATGCCGTGCGTGCGGACCAGATCGCGAATCTGGGAATCGGCTAGCAGGCCGGGAGCTGCGCTAAGGTCTGTAAAGCTCACCGCTTGGGTGCTGTCCTCGTTTTTGACCGTTCTGTTCGGTTCCGGAGCGTTCAACTTGTTTCTCCCTTGTCTGTTTTATCTGTGGTCGCTTCGCTACCTTGCGGCGTTGCGTTGGCTCGGCGGCCTTCTTTGCGTTGCAGGTTGCGCTTTTTCAGATTTTCCCGTAAAGCCGCCGCCCGCTTGTCCTGCTTTGTTTGCTTTTGTTCGCTCATGGCTTGTATTCCGCTTTACTAGGCTTTTATACGCATTCTAACCGGACATGCCGGGGGCTACTCTGAAAAAGAGAGGCGTTCATACGGCAAATCAAGATGCATAATCCTCATTACACGAGGACAGTCCCGCAGGCAACGCCTTTTCAAAGGATATGCCCAGATACGCGCAGTTTGCGGTTATTTTAATATTGACAGCCCAAGAGCAACTGGGGTACTCAGGACCAATCGGTGTTCCCCGGTAGCTCAGCGGTAGAGCAGGTGACTGTTAATCACTTGGTCGCTGGTTCGAATCCGGCCCGGGGAGCCATTTTCTCGAGACGTGTCAGGCTTTCCTCAGTATCTCTTTTAACGCTTTTCTTAAATAATTGCTTTTGCCTTGGAAAGAATTTCTTCCGCTTCTGCCGTGTAGGCGCCGTTATCCCGGTGCAGGGTAATGCCCGGATGCAAGGTCACCGGGGAACGGCGATCCTTGAGGGTGCGGATAATTACACGCTTGGCAGGGATGCCGCTCTTTGGCCATAGGGGGATGATCTCGGTCGCGCCGAAACGTTTTCCCATCGCCCGGATGATTGTATCCGTGTGATCCGCGCGGTGGATCATGGTCAGGGAGCCTTTTGATTTCAGGTTATAAAAGGCGCAATCGATCCAGTCTTTTAGTTCCGTATCATCGCTGTGCCCGTGGGCGGTAGCCTTTGCAGCATGTGGAGAGGGGGCGTGCGCCCCGGCCTCCAGATAGGGCGGGTTGCAGATCACATGGTCGAAGAGGGATTGTGCTTTGTAATCCGGTACGCGCGCGGCGATGAACGATGCGCGGTTGTCCATCCCGTTCAGCGCTGCATTTTGGGATGCCAATGCGATATGGTCGCTCTGGATATCGATACCGGTCAGTTTTGTGTCCGGGATACGGGTGAGGACGCATAGTCCTGCGCCGCCAACCCCGCAACCCAAATCGAGAAGGCTTTGGCCCTTTTCTGCGCGGCAGGCCGCAGCGAGCATGACCGAATCCAGAGAGGTCCGGAAGCCCCGTAAAGGCTGGAGCAGGCGTACCCGCTTGCCCAGAATTCGGATTTCTTCAGATGTGCTTTGATCCGCTGGAGTACTCATCTTCTGAAACGCGCGGGAGAGAGCGCTTCCTTGGTTATCCCGCGTTTGCAGAAGTCTTCGGGAATCGTTGCTGAAACAATCAAGGATTCGGCAATGCGGGAAAGGGCTGGCGCGGTCTTGATCCCGAATCCGCCTTGCCCCGCCAGCCAGAAAAATCCGGGTGCTTCGTTATCAAAGCCGATGACAGGTGCACGGTCGGGGGCGAAGCTCCGCAGGCCCGCCCATTTATGCGCAATCTGGCGGATTGGAAAAATGATGGCTTCTTCGACATGGTAGGCTGCAGTTGCAATATCGATTTCCTCAGGCTGTGCGTCACAGGGCGGTGAGGGGATCTCGTCTGACGGGGAGGCCAGAATTTGTCCACGCCCTTCGGGCCGGAAATAAAAGCTGTGTTGGATGTCCCGTGTGAAATGGAGTTGCTCAGTGTCGATATCCTGAGGAACGCCGCCGAAGGTAATGACGGTCCGGCGTTTTGGCTCCAGCCCTATTGGACGCACACCGGCGAGCCTGGCGATTTCATCAGCCCACGCGCCGCTTGCGTTGATCACGGTTTTGGCCTCAATATCGCCTTGTGGCGTTTGCGCATGCCACAGTCCGTTTTCATGGCGTAATGAAAGAATTTCCGCGTTGAGCAGTAGGGCGCCGCCATGGTGTTTGAGCTGTTTAAGATAGCCTTGATGCAGAGCGTGAACATCGATGTCACGGGCATCAGGCTCCAGAACGCTTCCGGCGATGATCTCCGGTTTAAGGATTTTTGCACCCGGTAGGGCCAGCGTCTCTGCCTTGTCCAGTTTTTGCAGACTTTCAACGGTCGGAAGGAACTGTGTGTAAAAGGCGTCAAGCTCAGCCAGTCGCTCTTCTGATGCGATGCAGAGCGTGCCACGGGGAGAGAGAATCGGATTGGATGAAAACCCCGTTTCATGGGCTGTTTCAAGGAAGGGGACGCTCGCGGAAATCAGGGTGCTGACCAGAGCATTTTCATAGGCGCGGGTGAGAGTCGCTGCGCTGCGGCCGGTCGTATGAATATCCGGCGCGTTTTCACGCTCGGCAATCAGAGTCTTGCCGTGAGGCGAGAGCGCGCACGCCGCCGAAGCGCCTGCAATGCCGCCGCCAATCACCAGAAATTCACAAGTCCTGTTTCCCATGCGCGCGATGTTATAGGCGGGCGCTGAGGAAGACAAGCGGGAAGGAGGGGGGGTATTCTTTCGCAGAAAGGGAGGGTTACGGGTAGGGCCTGTTATCGATCAGGCGCGTCTTACCGATCCAGACGGCGGCAAGGCGGCGGCCCCAGCGCTCCGCAACATAATCGACCTTGTCGAATCCGGCCTCAAGCAGCGCTGTTTCAGCGCTTTTTGTCGAGTCGGCTTCTTTTAGAACGCGGTTGAGGGTGCGGGCAATCTCAAGCTCCGGTGCGGAGAGATAAGCGTTCCGGGAGGATAGAGCCAGCCCGTATTCATCCCGGATAATGGGTGCACCGATAATTTCGATCGGGAGATGCTCCGCTTCGACCATGTCCTTGATGACCATAAGCTGCTGAAAATCTTTTTCGCCGAAAACAGCCAGATCGGGGCGGACATGATCGAATAGCCGCGCCACGACATTGACGATGCCGCCGAAAAAATGAGGCCGGAAATCGCTTTCCAGTCCTTCCGCTGCCGGGCCGGTCGAGACCCTTGATTGCGTACCGCCGGGGTAAATGGCCGCTTCGGTTGGCATATAAACAAGGTTTGCGCCCGCCTGTTTGAGTTTTTCCAGATCCTGTTCCGGTGTGCGCGGATAGGCGTCGAAATCTTCGTGAGGGGCGAATTGCGTGGGGTTTACAAAAATGCTGACCACGCATTTATCAGCGTGTTCGAGGGCCAGCTTGATGAGGCTTATATGGCCGTCATGAAGTGCGCCCATTGTCGGGACGAAGGCGACGCGAAGCTTTTTCAGGCGCCATGAATCGCTGTAAGGTTTCAGCTCTTTGGGGGAGCGGACTGTTTTCATGAGGCTTTTTCTTTAAGGCGCGCAGCAGGCTGCGTGTAAAGATTTTTAATATCTGGAAACGCACGGGTACGGACTTCTTGAGCGTAAAGGGCGACGGCTTTTTCAATATCTTCGGAAATCTGTGCGTAGTGCTTTACGAATTTAGGTACATGATCACCGGTGATGCCGAGCATATCTTCGGTCACAAGGATCTGGCCGTCGCATTCCGGTGAGGCGCCGATCCCGATCGTAGGTACGGAAACCGTGCGGGTGATCAACGCGGCAACGCTGTCGATCGTGGCTTCGATGACAATGGCGAAGGCCCCGGCCTCTTCGACGGCCTTGGCGTCTTCCAGAAGTTGCTGTTGATCGTCATTGCTTTTACCCTGCACTTTAAATCCGCTCGCATCTTCGACGGATTGGGGCAGAAGGCCAATATGGGCGACGACCGGAATATCGTGTGAGACAAGCGTTTGAATCGTCGGGGCGAAAGCGGCGCCACCCTCCAGCTTAACACCCCCGCAGCCTGTTTCTTCCATGATGCGCCGGGCGCTGGCCAGTGCCTGCTCCGGGCTGCTCTCATAGGTTCCGAAGGGCATATCGACGATCACGCAGGCTTTTTCAGAGCCGCGCATTACGGCTTTGCCGTGGTTGATCATCATGTCCAGCGTTACGCCGCGCGTGTTGTCCATGCCATAGAGCACCATGCCCATCGTGTCGCCGACAAGCAGGAGATCACAGTGTGCATCTAGAATCTGGGCGATGCGCGCCGTATAGGCGGTGAGGCAGACCAGCGGTTCCGCAAGGGTTTTGACGGCACGAATGTCGTTTGTCGTTATGCGTATTGCAGTATCATCTGTTTTTTTATGCATGGCTCTTGAGCTTCCAAAAGACTCGGCCTAAATCCCGATTTATGTCGAGGCCCATCCTTATCAGAATTTTTCCGGCCTTTCTAGCTTTGTGGCATTCATAGGCGCCGGTCCCGGAAACACACTCTTAAAAAAGCGAATAAAAAAAGCGAAGGGTTCATGGAGATTGAACGTATATCTTGTGTCGGCGAGTATGTTTGAGGTATAGGTGATGCTCTATTCTGAAATATAGTCGCTCAATAACGAAAGGCGAAGATTGATGAAAAATACCATATTAACAGTGATCATAATGGCTGCTTTTTCCCTGAGCGCTTGCCAGACTTTGGACGGGCGGGGCAATAAGGAGCTGTTTGGCGGTGCCAGCGGTGCAGTGCTTGGCGGCGTGCTCGGTTCTCAGGTCGGCAGCGGTTCTGGCCGCCTTTGGGCGACAGGGGCGGGTGTTCTGCTCGGAACTTTACTTGGAAGCGAAATTGGCCGTTCTTTGGATCAGGCCGATATGGCTTACGCTAATCAGGCGGCACACCGCGCATATTCCGCACCGGTTGGTGAGACGATTTCCTGGAACAACCCGGAAAGCGGTAACTACGGGACGTATACGCCTGTTCGTGACGGGCGCAGCTCCGCGGGGCGTTATTGCCGGGAATATCAGCAGACGATTATCGTCGGTGGCCGTAAGGAAGAAGGCTACGGTACGGCTTGTCAGCAGCCTGACGGCAGTTGGGAAATCGTGAAGTAAGCGCCGGTACCCTGCGCATATAGATTTATTTGAAACAAAATAAGCCGCTCCGGGAGATATTCGGGGCGGTTTTTTTATGTCTATGCTGCGTGTTGTGTATAGCCTATCCCATATAAAATGATTCAGCTTTCGTCATCCCGGAGGCGATGCGCAGCATCGCTTAAACATCCGGGATCCACAAAGAGAGCCGCTAAAAGCGGCTCACATATAGATCCCCGCCGTTAATGTCTTGCTCCGCAAGAATGCGGGGATGACATTTGCTTTGCAATCATTTTATAGCGGATTGGCTATAGTGTGCTGCAGGGTAGACTCAAAAATACCGCCTATTTTTGAGAGTTTTTCATTATTCAAAAGCATTCTGGTCGCTTTGTTCATATCCGGTTTAAAGCCCTGTCGGCGCCGGCCCATAAAAAAGCGGTTGGCAAGGCAAATTTTCTCCCATGAAACACAGGCTTCTGCGGCATAAAAGGCATCTTCCGTTTTCTGAGCGATCCGGCGTTCGTCGGCGTTCTCCTCGGCCATAGCGCTTTGAAATGCTTCGGCAGCCTCAAGAAGAGGGCCTGCGCACCAGCCGATCGGCTTGTTGCCGAGTAAATCCTCATTGCATTGGCGCGCCCTGTCATAAAAATGGACTGTGGATTGTTCTGAAAGCGCCTTGGACAGGGTTGTCCGTAATATTCTACCGCATGTTTTACGGTGCAGCCGTTCATTCGCTTCCTGATCTGCAAAGGGATTGTAGATATCCCCGCGAGCAGGAGGGGCCGGCTCCAGATGCAAAGACTCGGCAACGATATAGGCGATCGGGCGGATGTAGGACTCTTCGCTGGTATAAGTTGCCGCGCTCAGGATCGTATTTTTACAGGATTCGCCCCATGCCATCTCCTGCGCCGCTGATGCAAAGGCCGCCCACTGGCGTAAGGAAAGATCGTCAAAAGTATCCCCGATTTCGCGGGTCATCTGTACTGCGCGTGCTACAGGGCACAGTTTCGGTTTGAGTACATCTTCGAGGTCCCTGTAGATGAGCTTGGCGGCATCCGTCACAATCGGAAAGGGGTAAAGCTCGGCCTTGTAAGCCGGTACAGGCGAAACACTCATCAGACTGCGTTGTCCGGCCAGGCCGGTGATCGCGTTCTTATGGCCTTCAATGCGCCTCATCAGGGCGCAGAACGTATCGGCCAGCATGTTTGTACGGGCCTGATAAAGAGGCGGAAAGTCAGGGATAATGAACGAACCTTTAACCTTGAAAAGCTTCTCCTGTCCGGATTGGCGCAGTTCAAGAAGTGCGATAGCGTCCCAACTGAGCGTATAGATACCCTGTTCCGCATCGTCCCGGGTTTCAAAAATGCCTGCCGGAATAAGCAGCAAGGCATAGTTCTGTCCTTTTTTCCATAGGCCTGAAAAAGTTTTGGACGGACTTTCAAGCAGGCAGGCCATAGCCGGTTTTCCAGCTTTTACGGATTTTAGAGCTGCTATACGCAAGGGCTCCATATCTAGTACAGGCGGCTCATTTTCTTTTGCGCAGGCATCCTCCAGCGCTTGCTCCCATTCCTTATCCTTGTAGATTGCGAGCACAAGGGTGAGATCCGGAAAAGCCTCCGCAACCTTGCGTTTAATCGTGTTGCCTATATGTTGCAGAATGGGCGTTTCAAGACTCATACATCTATTCTACCAAGAATGATTCCATGCTCCAAGCAGAACAAGGCGCTGGACGCGGCGGCGTAATTGTGTAGGATATTACGGTTTTAAAAATATTGTCTATGTAGAGAACGGTTATGGATTCGAACAATAATTTTCTAAAAGGGAAAAAGGGCCTTGTGATGGGCGTAGCTAACGATCGCTCGATCGCATGGGGGATCGCAGCGTTAGCAGCGCAGAGCGGGGCTGAGCTGGCCTTTACCTATCAGGGGGAAGCGCTGGAGAAGCGGGTGCGCCCGCTGGCCGAGAGCGTCGGGTCTTCGATCATTCTGCCGTGCGATGTTACGGATGAGGCCAGCATAGACAAGACATTCGCTGCGATTGAAAAAGAGTGGGGACAGCTTGATTTCATTGTTCACGCTATCGCTTTTTCCGACAAAAACGAACTAGATGGACTCTATCTGGATACGACGCGCGCGAATTTCCTGAAAACGATGGATATCTCGGTTTATTCCTTTACGGCCATTGCGCAAAGGGCCGTGCCCCTGATGAAAGAGGGCGGGAGCCTTCTGACGCTGACCTATTACGGTGCTGAGCGCGTTATGCCGCATTATAACGTGATGGGTGTGGCTAAGGCCGCGCTGGAGGCCTCTGTACGCTATCTGGCCGCCGATCTGGGCGAAAAAAATATCCGCGTCAACGCGATTTCTGCCGGGCCGATCAAGACGCTCGCAGCCAGCGGTATCGGCGATTTCCGCTATATCCTCAAATGGAACGAGCTGAACGCACCGCTCAAGCGGAACGTGACGATTGAAGATGTCGGCCGCTCCGGGCTGTTCCTCCTCTCTGACCTGGGGAGCGGTGTAACCGGTGAAGTCATGCATGTGGATGCGGGCTATCACACGGTCGGTATGTGCTCTGTGGAGAGCGCGGCTGAAACCGGTGCTTTGCTGCAATCTATCGCCCCCAAAGGCAAGGGCGAAGAAGCAGCTTAGAGGGCGCAGTTTCATGCATTTTCTGATCATCGCCAGAGACGGAACGGATGCGCAGGCGCTGGAGCGGCGGATGGCTGCGCGGGAAGCGCATATTGCAGTGTTTCGTGAAGGGCTGGAGGCTGGCCAAAACCTTGTTGGCGGCGCACTTTTGAGCGAAGAGGGCGCGATGCAAGGCTCCATGCTGGTCGTCGAATTCGATGATCGCGAGACCCTTAATGAATGGCTGAAGACCGATCCGTACGTTACGGGCGATGTCTGGCAGGATATTGAGGTTATTCCCTTCAAGCTGGCGGGAATGGTGGGAAAAGCTGCTTGATATAGTATTTTACCGGACAGACCTATAGAGGCTGTTTTCTCTCTCAAACATGTTGTTATAAGCGTTATTGTCCTCTTGCCCACTGTCAATACCGGGAAGGCTGAGCTGTGCGAGGAGCATGATTTCAACGGGGCTGTGAACGAGCCGTTGGAACGGAATCGCGCCGAGGGTACCTGACGGGCGGCTGATTGTCTTATAAGTCAAAGCGTTATAGGCGGGTTGGTTTGCCGCGACAAATGCGGGAGACTCTATTCCTTGTTTCAACTTCGCAGGTTCGGGGGCAGATTCAACGGCACCGCCGGAGAATTTTTTGTCAAAAAAGCTGTAAACCTCATCGAGTGTACGAGCGCGCCCGGTCTGAGAATCATAAAAGACGTTCCGGTTTGCCTTGGCGGCTTTTGGGAAGAGGAGGGCCGCTTCCTGCATGGGGTTGTCATCTTTTGCCTTCAGGAAGGCCGCTGCGCCGCCCGCACCCATGAAATGTGCAAAATATAGCTCTGTTTCGCCGACTTTGCCGCCCCAATGCGCATCCAGAAAACGCTCATTTTCGCTGGCGAAGGCTGCCGCCATGAAAGAGGCCGTTTTAGGATCATTACGCAGCGCCAGAAGCTCCTCTCGGCTTTTACCTTCTGTCTCAATGCCGTATTGGGAGCCGTGCTTTTCGATCATGTTCAGCCATGTGCTCTCGATGAACTGATACAGGCCTGAGGCGCTGGAAGTTTTGGCTTTCGCAACCGGGTTAAAGCTGCTCTCGGCGGCTGCTTGCTTGACCATATAGGCAAAATTGACCCCTGTTTTCGCGCTGGCGTGCTTGATCGCATGCAGGATGTTCCGGGGCGCGCCGGCAGTAATATTCTCTAACATGTTGTTTTGTATAGTGTTCATTAACATGCTCATGGGATAATGTTTTAAGGGCCAAAACCCGCTATACTAAGCATTGCAATGGTCGTGCCAGATTGACGGCACCCCCAAGAGAGGAACTTTTTAAGAATGTCCGATTACACGCCTCCCGTGGAAGAGATGCTGTTTCTCCTGTTTGACGTGCTGGGATTTACGCATGAGGATCTGGACAGGGAAACGGTGCAGGCAGCACTGGAGGAGGCCGCAAAGCTGGCTTCCGGCGAACTGGCGCCGTTGAATGCGGACGGGGATAAGGCTGGGGCTACGCTGGAGGGGGAAACGGTGAAAACGGCACCCGGCTTTAAAGAGGCTTACCGGCATTATTGCGAGGGCGGGTGGAACGCCGTGCCGTTTGATCCGGAATATGGCGGACAGGGCTTGCCTTGGGCGCTGGCTTTTCCGGTTCAGGAAATGTGGCAAGGTGCGAATCTGTCCTTCGGCCTGTGCCCGCTCCTGAATCAGGGTGCGGTCGAAGCTATATCTACGCATGGAACGGCGGCGCAAAAGGAGTTGTACCTGCCGCATTTGATCTCCGGAGAATGGACCGGCACGATGAACCTGACGGAATCTCAGGCCGGGTCCGACCTTGGATTGCTCAGAGCCAAGGCTGAACGAGGCAAAGATGGCACATACATCATCACAGGGCAGAAGATCTTTATTACCTATGGCGAGCACGACATGGCGGAGAATATTATTCATCTCATCCTCGCTCGTTTGCCGGATGCGCCCGAAGATGTGAGGGGCATATCGCTTTTTATCGTCCCTAAAATTCTGGAAGATGGAACCCGTAATGCGGTGCGCTGTATAGGGTTGGAGCACAAACTCGGTATTCATGCTTCCCCGACCTGTACGATGGAATTTGATGGGGCGACCGGTTATCTGCTCGGTACGGAAAATGAAGGCCTGAAATGCATGTTCACCATGATGAATAATGCGCGTCTGTCCGTAGGATTACAGGGGGTGGCGCTCGCAGAGCGGGCATATCAGCATGCGGCCTCTTACGCGCAAGAGCGCATGCAGGGAAAGAGTCTGGCAAATGGTGAGCGCGTTGTAATCGGCGAACATCCTGATGTGAAGCGGATGCTTTTGATGATGCGGGCGAAAATCTGCGCGGCGCGGGCTTTGACGTATGAGGCCGCAATGGCGCTGGATAAGGCGCAGGCCGGAGACGAGGCGGCACAGTTTGAAGCCAGCCTCCTTACACCGCTGGTTAAAGGCTGGGGGACGGATCTGGCTGTAGAGGTCGCCTCGACAGGGATACAGGTTTTTGGCGGGATGGGTTTTATCGAGGAAACGGGCGCGGCGCAATTTTACAGGGATGCACGGATTTTACCGATTTATGAAGGGACGAACGGGATTCAGGCGCTTGATCTCGTATTCCGCAAGCTGGTGCAGGATCAGGGGCAGGCCGCGCGGGCGTATATCGAGAAGATGGAAGCCCGCGTAGAAGGAGATGAGGTTTGCCTGGCGGCCCTTTCAGCTTTACGGCAGGCCACAGATACGCTGTCGTCTTATATAGCGGAAGGGCGCACAGAGGTAGCGGCCTTTGTGGCGAGTCCCTATATGACGGGCTTCGCGCAGATTGCGGGCGGCGCGTTATTGGTTTCATCCGCGCGGGCCGCAAAAGAAAATGAATGCGGCACTTTAAGCGCGGCCTATGATGAACTGGCCGTTTTTTACCGTGCGCATCTTTTGCCGATCGCTGTTGCGCGCCTGTCTGCGCTTACTCATCAGATTTAGCTTCGCAAACTGTCTGAAGAATCGAAATAACCTGCTCGATTTTTCCTCTAAGCTCCGAGCCTGTCACTTGGCCGTCCATCCCTTCGAAGAAATAGGGGTAGGGGACGCCGTAAAATTTTTTAAGTCTGTAAAGTGTTTCCGCCGGGAAGCGGTTTTTCCCCGCCTCATATTTCTGGATTTGCTGAAAAGATACGCCAAGTGCTTTTGCGATATCTTGCTGGGAATAACCGGCGCGTGTCCTTAAATTGCGTATATTACGTCCTATGATTGTGGTTTCATGGGTAACGCGCTTATTCTTATCTTCGGTGGTTTGCTGTTTCATGTGTTTTACCTATGGGTTTATAAGGAGGGTGCTGAGTACAATCTTTAGTTTCTATTTTAGAAATTTTCAATCATTTTTTCCAAAATGGAAATATTTCCGCTTGCTATGAGGTGGCATAGTAAAGCCCATGAATGCGGAATGGCTCAAGGCGCAGTTTGATATGAATCCCGGTAAAACGAAGGCCGGACTTGCGCAGCTGCTTGGTCTTGAGCCTCCGGCCGTCAGTAAAATCTTGAATGGGACACGGCAAGTTAAAGCCCGTGAGTACACGTTGATGCGCCGCTATTTCGGCCTTCCCGTCGATGGAGAGGGTGCCGTGGAGGCTCGTTTAATGCATGTATCGGCAGGCAGTCCGGATTTAGAGGACGGGTTGCACGAAGGTCAATCCGTATTTTACGATCCGTCGCCTGTTTATACCGGTACGGCTGATTCTGTAGCGCAGTCGGGGCATTCTGCGGGGCGGTACGATATTTTCCGCGTACGGGGACATGCGATGGAGCCGGATTTTTCAAAAGGAGAAAGCGTTCTGCTTGACCTATCGGATACGATCCCCTCCGTTGCGGGAAATTTTGTTATATCAGACGGCTTTGAGCCTATGATCCGTCACTGCGCGTTTATTCCCGATTCGGACCCGCCCATCGTAAAGATATCAGCGCGTAGCGGCGCCTTTCAGCCTCAAATGCTGTCTTTGAGCGAGTTTCGGATTGTCGGACGGGTCGTTGCCAAAGTGAAATGGGTTTAAAAGCATAGTGCTATCCTGTTTTTAGTTTCTCTGTAAAAAATAGACGATTATCGGATACATGTCAATAAACGGCTCTGTATTTTTAGTCATGGACAGGGCAAATATATGCGGAATGCGGGTGCATCAGGCCCGGACACAACACAAGTTGCAGCAGATTGAGCTGTCCGCCGCTCTGGAGGTCGAATGCGGCGTTAAAATTTCACAATCGGATGTTTCTGAGATTGAACGGGGGGTGCGCGGCGTCAAAGACTATGAACTGGACGCGCTTGCCCGAGTACTCTCTGTGAGCCCGTCTTGGCTTTTGCGTGGGCAGGAATAAAGTAACAGGAGTATAGTACGTTATCCGCTTGTATTTTACGCTTGGCCGTAAAACATCTTCCATAAATTTAAAGGGTTGCTTTTCTCAAAGGCGCGTTTCAGGTGCATTTTGAGTGCGGCGTTGCGCAAGGCGATCTTATAGTCGGGGCCGACACCGGCGCTGCCATCCTTCATACGAACAACGGTGACTCTGCGGTTAGAGGTTGGAATATCGAAAATTTCTGTGTCCTGAACCTGATCATGATCCAAAGATAATGAACGTGTGCGGTGAAATCCGGGATAGTCTCTGAAGACATTAATATCGTTAAGGGCCCCCAGATCGTGCCTGCGATGGTCCGGAGCAACCCAGATCAGGTGCTTGCCGTCATGTTCATTTTCAATATGGTGTTTTCCGATATGGAGAACGGCGTTAATGCTGAGCTCGCGGTTAAGAATCTTGAAGTGCTCAGGGGTTAGGCTGGCTTCCCCAAGACAAAACATTTCAAATTCTTCCAGGCGCTCCAGCACCTTTTTAGGGTGGATGCGCAATGTCTGCAATCCGCTCATCATACCGCCATTTACGGCATTTCGCCGTGATTTCTGTAAAGTGCTCGCTTCTTTCATTATATATAGGGTTTATGTATATGTAAAATTTATTTAAAATTTTACATAATTTTTATGTATTTATAAGAGCAAGCCTTTTATAGCCTGCCCAAAATAAATTGATTCAAAATTTAAAACTTTTTGCTTTCCCCGCGAAAGCGGGGATCTTTTCACGTCATATACTTAAGGCCCCCGCTTTCGCGGGGGAGGCACAATCATTTTAAAATGGTTAGGCTATATATCTGTTTTTTATTAAGATATAGCCATCCCAGTTAAAAATTGGGTATATCTCCCAAACGTCATCCCGTTGGCGCTTTCGCGAAGGCGAAAGCTTGCACGAACGGGATCCAGAGAGGTCAGCCGCGAAATGCGGCTGGCATTAAACAGATCCCCGCCGTTTCAGCACGCCACAGGCGTGCCGCGGGGATGACAGTATAAGGATGTCCAATTTTTAACCGGGATGGCTATACAAGGTGCGGTAAAATCTTACGCTCTTGCTCGAAGCACAGTTCGCGAGCGGCGATGTCGGCAGCATTTTTGGCGCCATCGATCTGTGATTGTGTCAGGCTTTGGAGCAAGGTCATCAGGTCTGCGGTCTGAAAACCCTCACTGACAAACCCACAACCATAATGTTGGATGAGGGTCGCCATATCCGGGGAGGGGCCGCTTAGAACGGCAAGGCGGGCTTGTATGCATTCGAAGAACTTATTCGGCAGGCAATAGCGCAGATTGACGTTAGACGGCTCCAGCAGGCACAGGCCAAGATCATAGCCTGTCAGCATCGTGTGAATTTCATCGAGCGGCACGGGGGGCGGGAAGCCTATATGCGGGAAGGGCGCGGCCAGCTTTTTGAGCGTTTCGATATAATCCTGCGGCCCGGTCAGATAGAAATCAAGGCTGTAGCGTGGGCCAAGCGTTCCGGCGGCTTCAATCATGGTTTCAAGCTGTCTGTCGGGCACGGCGCGGCCATGATGAACCATGCGGATATGTTTGGCAGGAGTCGGGGTGGGGGTGGCTTCCCTATACAAAGGTGCGCTGCGCATCAGGGTACATTCGATACCAAAATGCTCCCGGTAGAGATTTTGCAGCCCTTCGGAAACGGTTAGAACGCTATCGCAGGCGGCCATATAGCGTGCGCATAGGTGGTTTCGGTAGGGTTTTTCGAACAGGTTCCATTTCCAGTCATTCCCCGTTTCCTCCGGGTAATATTCCCGCGCATCGCAGATAATTTTACCCCTCTTTCTGATCTGGAAAGCGAGCGGCAGCAGGTACAGATTTTCAACAAAAATCAGGTCAAAATCTTCATCGGCTGTTTCGTATTCGACACGGCTTGTCCGCCACCTGTTGTCATGGAGGAGGGTGATCAGCTTTTCATGTTTGAGGAGTGCTATACCGAGTTTAAGCACGATACGGCGGAGCTTGTTGAGGCGGCCCGGCGCAGGCTGCGGCTCCAGCGTGTAAAAGCGCTTATGATCCAGAGGCGTTTTCATCGGAAATCCGGCAATCGAGACTCTATGGCCCAGTTCTGTGCAGTAATCCGCAAGCCGTCTGGGGCGGGGGTTCGTGCTGACATCGGCCAGCGCCATGATCAGGATGTTTAAAGGGGCTTTGCTCATGGCCGGCTATACCTTCACAGAGAAGACACGCAGCCATTGCGCGAAGTTGATAATCCGCCAGAGCGTGAAATTGAAGGGCTTCCGGCCCGCAAGCACATCGTCGAAATAGGTGAGGGCTTCACGGGTGATCAGGCCTTGGGACTGTTCGATTGTCTCTTCGATTTTCGTGCGGAACAGGTCCGGGGCGCGGTCTTTTATCCAGATTTCCTCAGGTGTAGCAAAGCCGATCTTGTCCACCCGGTCGCGGATTTCATTGGGGATCGTACCGCTCATCCCTGTGCGCAGAACCCGTTTGGTTACGGCATCGGCAATCTTGTAATCTGCGGGTAGACCCAGCACGAATTCAACCAGCCGGTAATCAAGGAAGGGCACGCGGGCTTCGATTCCATGTGCCATGGAGTCCCGGTCTTCCCAATGCAGCAGCTTTTGCAGATTGGTATGGAGAAGCTGCATCCGTGAAAGTCCCTGAATGGAGCGGGCGGCAGGAGGGTTCGGGTTGACAGGGTTCGCGTGCAAAATATTCAGGTTCAGCCAGTCAGGCGCCTTGTAGGTGCGGCCTGAAAGTTTGCGTAAGGGGCCGCGCAGCCGGTTCGGTATCAGGGAATCGGCGGTTTGTGCGGCGATCCATGTCCATGGGCGGCCATGGCGGTGATGGATGAGCAAGGCTTCGCGGGCGAGCGTGATCCAGCGCAGGCTGCGGAATAGATCGGCCAGCCGCGGGCCGAAGAAGGCGTGATAACCGGCTAGCATCTCGTCGGCGCCTTGCCCGTCAAGCATTACCGTTACGCCGTTTTCCTTGGCTAGTGCGAAGACATGCCATTGCGCATAAATGCTGGAGGAGCCGAACGGCTCGTCCAGATGCCATGTGATCTGCTCGCTGAGCGGGAATAAATGTGAAAGATCCGGATAGGTGAAATGAGGCTCCACACCGGTACGGGCTGTGACCTTATCGATCCATTTGCGCTCATCCACGCTTGCGACATCCGAACAGGCGGAAAAAGTTTTTTGGAGGTGCCGGGCATCGCTTTCTTCAAGCAGGGCACTCATCAGGCAGACGATCGAGGACGAATCCAGCCCGCCGGAAAGGCAAGAGCCGACCGGGACATCTGCCCGCAGACGCAGGCGCACCGAATCTTCCAGTAGCGTTTTGAAGTGCGCCGCCGCTTGCTCGAAGGACAGCGTGTTATTCTGTGGCGTTAAGACGTACCATTGCTCTACCGGTGCGCGCCCGTTATCAAAGGTCGGTGGGTTTGTCAGATCGAGTGTAAGGCAGTGCCCCGGTGCGATTTGATAGACGCCTTCGAAAAAGGTTTCATCCGTGTGGTCGCTCATGGCCCAGACAAGGAAATCATAAGCGCGTTGATGGTTCAGGCGGGCGTCCCAACCGGGCAGAACCGTAAATTGCTTGATTTCCGAGCCGAAGAAAAAAGCGCTGTCAGGCGTGGTCCAGTAATAAAGCGGTTTGATCCCAAAGCGGTCGCGGGCGAGGAACAGTGTTTTTTCTTGTGTATCGAACAGCGCAAAAGCCCACATACCGTTAAAGCGGTGGAGGCATTCTTGCCCCCAAGCATCATAGGCCGCCGGGATGATCTCACTATCCGTGCCGGACATGAAGCCGTAGCCAAGCGATTCCAGCTCTGCGCGAAGTTCGACATGATTGTAAATCTCGCCGTTATAGGTCAGCCAGTAGCGTCCGTCCTTATAGGGCATAGGTTGATGGCCGTGCGCGGATAAATCGACGATAGAAAGCCTTCTGTGACCGAGGGCAAGTCGGGCGGTATCGTTGCTGCCGATTTGGGAGGAGGGGGAGGGGGCTTCGAGCGTTTTCCAGAGTGCCGCGCCGGAATCGTCGGGACCGCGATGGGCGATGATATCGCTCATCCGGGTGATCAGGTCACTTTCCAGCCCGTTGGGGCTAAAAAAACCGGCGATCCCGCACATCGTTAAGAGCCTGCTTTCCGGGGGTGCTTACGGGCATAAACCTGCTCATAATCATCCAGAACCTGCCGGGCGATTTTATGCGGGTCATGCCATTTTTCGGCGAAGACGCGTCCTTGCCGTCCGCGCTCGGCCAGCTCATTTTTCCGGGTTGTCAGCCATTCCTTGAGTACCTCGTAAAGCGTATCGGGCTCGGCATTGATAATCGGCATGTCTTCGCGCATGCCTTTCGGCAGGTGGTGCATATCCTCTTCGCGTAAATAGCAAACAACCGGTTTGCCCATAGCCATCAGCTCGACCGCCAATGCGCCGTAAAACCCGGCCAAAACCTGATCAATCAGAATGTCCGCGCTTTTATACGCTTCCTTGGCTTGCGCGTGCGGCATATTTTCCACCAGCGTATAGCGGAAAGGGATTCCCTCCTGTTCCAGCCGCTCAAAGGCGGCAAGGATATGGGGCGTGCCTTTGAAGCCTCGGTGGCTGGGTGCGTGGATGATATGCGGGACGGAGAGATCTTCTGCTATGCCGATGAGGGGCCACTGCGCGGGATCGACGCTGGCATAGGGCAGGAATTTCGTGCGCGCGGGCAGGACGTTCATCAAGTCCGGATTGAGCGCATAGAGCAAATCGGCGTATTTGTCGGCTGTCTTGATCCGCTTGCGTTTGAGGGCATCTGAGCGGTCCGTGTAATAGCCCGGCTCGACTTTGCGCGGTGGGCAAATCGGGTAATGCGAAAGGCAGTAATCGGCTTGCCGGGCATCGTCGCCCTGATAGGTTACAGCCGTGACACGGCCTAGCAGCTTCGCGATCTTCAGGTCCAGAAATTCACTGAGCCGCGTGTATATCCCGCTATAGATAAAAACTTTCCACGGGGTATAGTTTTTAGTCGCGGGGTAAGAGCGGATCGGTGCGATGCTTTGACCGAAATTATAATGAAAAACGTTATATTTCAGCAAGGAGCGGAAAAGAGCCCGCCAGCGGCGCAACTCGTTGCCAACGGTAAAATCGCCGTTGGGCAGGACGACCTCGTCCGCCGGGTAATCCAGATAGTTCTGGACCATACATAAAATCGTGCTGTTATAGCCGTGTTTTTTTTCCGCCTGCGAAAGACCGGGTGGATTGCCGCCTACGGTCGTCGGGGCGTGAAGGATTTTCAGCCGCTCTTTCATACGATTTCTTCCCATTCGTCAAGGAGCAGCAAACCGCCCCGGCAACGGATAATGAGTACGCCGTCAAATTCTTCTACAACCGACCCGTAAGGCGCAGAAGGGGTATGGGCATCAAGGCGCGTATCGAAGGGGCGGGCTTTCCAGATGCGGATGTCCCGCCCGCCTATGGTCCCGAATGCGCCCGGATAGGGCTTTGTTTGCGCGCGGATGAAATTATAAATCTGTGTCAGGTCCATAGTTTCCCAATCGATCCGGCCATCTTCCGGGCTGCGTTTGGGGTAGTATGACGGTTCGCCGATTTGCGACTGCACCTGCGCTGTTCCGGCTAGAATATCCGGCAGATATGCAAGCAAAAGCTCACGGTATGATATGGCGTATTTGTAATAGAGTGTGCGGATATCGTCATGCGCATTGATATCAAAGGGAAGAACGCCCAGAACGTCTCCATCATCGACGCCCGGCTTGATCATGAACAGATGCATCAGGAAACGCTCTTTGCCTTCAATCAGGCTCCAGTTCATTGGCGAGCGGCCCCGCCCTTTGGGAAGGCGGTCTGCGCTGCCATGCAGGCCGAGTGCGCCGACAGACAGGGTTTCCAGCACGTTTTCCGGGAACAGGCGTTGCCAGCCGCCCTGAACCAAGAGATCGAATCTGTGTTCGCTGAAGAAACGCTGATCTTCCGGATGGTCCAGCGTATAAGCACGGGGACTATAGACTGGAATATTGTGTTTTTCAGCGAGAGGGCGGTAGTCGTAATAGCCTGAAATCGCGTGTTTTTCGGCTTGCTCCGGTGTCAGGCAGACAAAATGATCAAAAGCGTAGCCTGCCTCGATCAGGGCGCGCACAGCCAAAGCGCCGCCTTCGTGACAGCCGCACATAACCAGCTTTTTGTTCTGATTGAGGCCGCTCATGCCGCATCCTCTTTCCGGGTGCCGGAAGATTGGAAGAGAATATTCCGCGCCGGGCCGTAAGCACGCTCTGTGTCTAGAATCTGGCGCTGCATCCGTCCGATATTGGTGGCGATGGCCTTATCCCAAACATGCTCGGTGGTCATACATTCGCCGTAGACCCACCAGAGCGGGTGTATCAGGAGTTGCAACCGTTTATAGCGTTTTGCTGCAAAGGCGTCCTCTGCCGATTCCTTTGCCCATTGCCGGTTTGAATCGGAGATGTAGTGAAAGCCTTTCGAGGCCGGGTCCGTATAGGTGTTCAGGAAACGGCCCGTTTCTATGCGGCCTTCCAAAACGGCTGGAGAGGGTTGGTGAAAAGAGATCGTGCTGATTTCGACATCCAGAAGTCCTTCAAGAAAAGCGGCCTCGAACGCCATCCATTCAGCTTCGCTGCGCTGATCCCCCGGATGGTAGGCCTGATCGTAGTGCAGGCCGACATCATGGCCGAGCGCGGTGATTTGCCGGGCGAAATCGTTATTGGCGCGGGCCGTGAGGTTATAGACGGGCGAACGCAGCATGAAGAAATAGGTCGCGCGGACGCCCCGCGCATGCTCAAGTTTGGCCATACGCAGCGCGGCTTCCATATCCACGTCGATATCGTGGCGCAAAAGGCAGATATGCGCCTCGTCCGGGATGGAGGCTTCGTGCAGGCACTTGAAAGACTCGAATCTATAGCCGTTATCTTGCGCGGTTTTGAGAAGGGAGTCGTAGGCTGTCAGGTTAAAATCAGGGTGCTGCGGCATCGTGCGGGTCATAACAGGTCTTTCAGGCCTTCGGCGAGCGGAATTTTCGGTGCGCCGAAATATTGCCCCATCAGCGAAATATCCGCAAGCAGGTTACGCGCCTTGCCATCCGTATGCTCGAAAAGCGGAGTCGTCCCGGTTAGATTTTCGATCATGGTCGCGATCGCTTTAAGTGAGTAGGTGTCTTTCCCGGCGATGTTGATCGTCTGGCTGCCTTCAAGTGTAAGCGATTTTTCAAGGCACAGGGCCGCATCGCTGACATGGATGGGGTTGAGGGCCAGCCCTTCACGCCCTTGAAGATAGAGAGGGCGACCTTCGCGGATATTATCAACCAGCCGGGGCAGCAGCATGGAGCGGTTCTGCCGTTTGCCGTAGAGGAAGAAAAAGCGCAGGATTGATACATCCATATGTTTCGTATAGTTCTGCGCTAAAATTTCTCCGCAGAGCTTGCTGCCCAGATAATAGCCCAGATCGTATTTGACATCGATGGGGGCGTTCTCGTCGAATGTTCCGCCTTCTGCGCCGTAGACGCCGCCGGAGGAGGCGTAGACAAAGCGTTTTACACCTTGCCGGTATGCATAATCCAGCAGCATCGCTGTTGAGCGGATATTGACGTCGAACACGTCCAGCGCTGAATCCGGGAAGTCCCGGAATTTCGAGGATTGGGCCAGATGAAAGACGGCCTCTATCCCGTCAGGGAGATCGGTTGCGCTCCACGGCCCGGCAAAGTCGATCATATGATAATGCACACCCGGCACAGGATCGGATGGTTCTCCATGGACCAGCGCATGAATATGATGTGTCGGCGCAAGACGTACGCAGGCCTCATGGCCGAGCAGGCCATTCGCGCCGGTGATCAGGACGGAGTATTTGCTCATGGCTTAAAAACTCTTTTTAAAGGGAATATCCAGTATCCGGCTCCCAGACATGTGAGGGCAAAAAATATTTTCCCTAATATTATGTGTACGCTTAACCGGTCCGTATTATATACAATTGAGACACAAAGAACAGCCAGACCTAAGGCGGAAATGAGCGCAAGCTTTATCCACGGGATCGGCAGAGTATGCAGTTTCTGGGTGAAATACAGGTAGCCGCTGGTGATAAAAAGATATGAGAGCAGTGTGCTTATAGAGGCGCCAATTGCCCCCAGAGGAGGGATTAAGAGCGCGTTCCCAATCAGGTTAAAAGCTGCCGCTGCCCATGTGACATAGGCCAGAATATGGGTTTTTCGTTCGAGAGAAATGCCAGAGGCTGTGATTTGCTGTGTAGATTGAAGGATAATCGCAAAACACAGTATTGCGAAGGGGACTGCGCTGGCCCGATAATCGTCGGGCATGATCAGGCCGATGATCTCGCCTGAGAACAGTGCCAGCCCCCCGCCGGCAACCAGCATGGCAAAGAGGAGGAGCATCAGCACATCGGCATACATTTTTCGGTATGTGTTTGGTTCTTCCGTTTTCATCTTTATGGCATAGGGACTCCACGCTTGCCCGAAAGCTGAAGACAGCAACAGGACAAGAGAGGAAAAACGGAATGCGACAGAATATTGGCCGGTTTCTTCCAGACTTGATAAAGAGGATAACATCCAGCGGTCCATGGAACTGAAGAGCCAGTAAGCCAGCCCCATGAAAATAAAAGGATAGCCGTACTGAAAGATGGTTTTGGCTGTTTTTATATCAATCGCCGTACCCAAGTCACGCCTGATGAGAAAAAGGCCAAGCGGAAGGACGGACAATCCGATCAGAACCTGCGCCGCCAGCAGGCCGTCGATCCCTTTGGCAAGAAATACGACGGCTATGAGCCCTGCTATTGCGGTTAAGGCCCGGCTTAGAAAGTTAAAGAGCAGGAAAAGAAGCGGTTTGAAGTGAAGGCGTATAACATCTTGAATATATTGGCTTGCCTGTATTACAAAAATCAAAAAAACGGCGCTTACAATGGCGGTCTGCGTGAATCCGTAAGCCTTAAAATCGATAAAACCTGCTATTAGAGGGTATGCCATGAGAATGCTTCCGGCGATCAAAAGCCAGAATATGGCCTGCATGACAATCCCGGTCGTAACAAGCGTGTTTTTTTGCAGATCATTTTCTTCTGTGTCCCAGTAAAAGCGGTGCAGGGCGTTGTTCAAACCGCAATTCATGAACAGGCCCAGAAGGCCGATCAGTGTCGTGATTAACTCCAGAACGCCAAAAGAGGAGGGCGTAAGCGCCGCGGCTATAAGCGGGAAGGTAAAAAACGTAATCAGCTTAATCAGGATATCGCTGCTGCCGTAGATAAGCGTGTCTTTTCCAAGCGATGCGATCATGCCGGTAATTTATTATGGATGAGTGGGTGCGATATAACAGGTCTCGACCGAGGATACGCGCCTTTCAGAGGATGGTAAAGGTTGATGAGGTCGATATCTTTGCCGTGCCAGATTTTGTCGATGATACTGCCGAACATATATTGGGCGGCCTCATAGGAGTGATATTTTTCAGTGTATTCACGGCCTGCCTTGCCGATTTGCGCTCTTAGATCCGGATTGGTCACCAGCGTTCTGAGTGTATCCTTGATTGTTTCCGGGCACGATGAGACGAGCGGACATTCATTCATAAAAGACCAGCGGCGGAACGGGAGTGTGATGTTTTCATCCTCGAGATTGCTGATGACCGGCAGTCCGGAGGCCAGCCCTTCAAGAGCGTTAAGGCCGTGCCCCGTATAAATAAGCTGTTCTACGAGTATGTCCGCTTCTTGTTCAAAAATCGTCTGGACCTGATGATTTTGCAGTTTTTCCAGCAACAGCAGTTCAATCTGCAAACCTTCTTCCTTAAGCTGCTCTACGGCGTCGATAATGAATTCCGTACCCTTGAATCCTCTGTGGTTTGGGGCATGTGCGATATAAACCGGCTTATTGTAGCCGTCTGCGTTGCTTTGCTTTTGGGAGGGTTTCCATTGCCTGAGGTCGATCTGCAAAACCGATGTCATGATAAGATCCCACCGGCCAAAGCCGTTGGCTCCGAGGAAACCGGGGATGAAACAATCCGCATTTTTGACCCAGTAATCAAGGCGTGATCCGATCTGCTTTTGTCTTCGGGCATGCTCCGGGTAAGAAATAAGCAGGCAATGCGCTAGTGATTGAGAGAGGATACGGTTGTAAACAAAAGAATCGCTTCCATAAGGGAACACAATGGTTTTTTTTCCGGCTATGCGCAGGAGAAAAGCTTCAAAACGCCATAAGGGAGTCAAGCCCAGAAAGTAGCCGTTGCAGGATGTGATAAAAACATCATATTTCCAAAGAGATTCTAAAAAGGCCAGATACGGTTTTAAAAAGCGCGGACAGAAGAGGTAATGCTCATCGATCAGGATATCCCAGTCTTCGCGCTTATTTATACTTTCATAAAATGCCGTCGTATATGTCTCGGATACAAAACCGGCTTCTCGCATGGCACGGGCCCAATAGCTGTAATTAATAACCGGCGTATACCCGCAGACGAGTCTTGGGTGTTCTTTTTTAGGGGGTGCTGAAGCCCTCACCGCGAAGGCCGTTAAGAGGGCCGGCAGAAGGTAAAGAGGCATAAGGCCGAGAATCGTATATTTATAAATAAGCTTCAGAATCTTTTTCATTTTGATCAGGTTCGGTGTTTGCGTATTTCATTCAAAAGAGTTTCAGTGTCCAGTCCTAAACGCTGGCGAATAGTTTTGAAATAGTCTGCCGGAGAGATGCTTTGTCCATCTATCTTTATGTCCCGTAGAATGAGTAACTTCATATCGCCACAGACGACAGCCCATTTTTTTCCATTATCCAATTTGAGCACATGGCCGGGGACGGCACAAAAATCAGTGTCATGCTTTTCTATGGAAGCGCTGAGTATGGTCAGCTTTTTAATCGCCATTTTATCTTTGATGTCTGCAAAATAGCTGTAAGCGCCGGGATAGGGATCACCGGCGACCCGGATCAAGCATTCAATATCGTCGGCAGATCTGGACCAGTCTATCTCCCCATCACGCGGCAAGCGGGGGTAGCAACGCAACGCCTTTGTCTCATCTTGTTGAACGGGTGTATGGCGGCCATCTAAAATAAGATTAATGGCATCCAGAACCATTTCTCCGCCCCGCGACATAATATGATCCATCAGGTATTTAATCGTCGTCGTATCGTCCATCGGGATCGGTTCTTGCAAAATCACAGGGCCGCTATCCAGCTTGCCGGGGTCCATAAGGTGGACGCTCAGGCCTTGTTCAGTTTCCCTGTTCAAAATGGCCCAGTTCGAGCAGGCATTCCCCCGATAGCGCGGGAGCATCCCTCCGTGAAGATTTAAAAACCCTATACGGGCTGTCGAAAGAACAGGGGCCTGTAATGTGTAAAGCCAGAGCATTGCGACAGCAAGGTCAAGCGACATGTCATTAAGGCGATCAACCCATTCCTGTGAGTTAACCCGGTTGGTTCTATAAAAGGGTATGCCGTGGTCGTTCGCCAGCTTTTCAAAGGCTTGCTCTTCATCTCCAACTTCCGGGCTGGCCGCGCAGACGATGATCACAGGGACTTCGATCCGGGGATTGTTTAAAAGTCCGTTGAGAACGAACAGCCCCAGAGAGCCGCGCCCCAAAAAAGCCACCCGTATTTTTTTATCTATTTTTTCCGGCATAAGGCTTCCCATACAGTCTCATATCCACAATAGCTTTTATTAGCATAAAAAGGTGCCGTTCGGTGTTTATCCGCATGAAGGCTTCCGTCAGGGCCGGACGCTAGCACCTCCCAGCCGTGATCTGCAAGATAAGGGATGATTACGTCTTTCGGCATGACTAAAGAGGCACCCGGTGGCGTCGTACCGGTGTTGTGATAATTAAGCGTATTGGCGAGCGTATCGGCCGCCATTTGCCGCGAAGAGAAGTCATCGCTGTCATTATGAGTTTCTATCAGATTGTATAAATACCATCCCAGCCCGTTTGTGCTGAAATAAAGCAGGCCTCCGGGTTTCAGAACGCGGCGGAACTCTTCCAGAGATTTTTTGTAATCGCTGAGGTACAGGACACTATAAGAAAAAACGCCGTCAAAACTTTCATTTTTATAGGGTAGGTTTTCAATGCTGCTGCTGTCGAATTTTATATTGCCGTGCCCAAGGCGGGTTGCGATCTGTTCAGCAATATTGATACGTAAGGGGTCGTAATCACAGGCTGATATTTGCGTGTTGAGCTTAGCAAGGCACATGCTCCATTGCCCGTAGCCGCAACCGGCGTCAAGTACCTCCGCCATATTTTCAAATCCAAGCGCCTGAATCCGCGCAGCGTACCGAGAGGAATCGCCGCTCCAAACCCGCTTTAAAAAGTTTTTTTGATTCTCTGAAGGAAGAGCGCTCGAAATTTTTTCAATAAACGCTGAAAGGTCATTCATTCATTTGCCCCCGTCAGTTGGCGTAAGGAGCTGCGTGAACCATGACCGTCATGTCGGTGGCTGCGGAGCGCGTCAATATCCCGATGTATGGGTCTGGTTCGCTCATACCGGTCCAGCGATTCCGTATTCAAATAAACATGAATGGGATGGAAGTCAAAAATCTTCAGGCCGGGGCGGGTTTTCAGATCGATGATCGGGGTATTGTCTTCGTAAAGGCAAACCACGTCGTCCTCCCAGAAATAGGGGGCTTTGATCAGGC
Source organism: Alphaproteobacteria bacterium (assembly GCA_020442475.1). Lineage (GTDB taxonomy): Bacteria > Pseudomonadota > Alphaproteobacteria > Micavibrionales > Micavibrionaceae > JAGRKA01. Next base: position 41,870 of record JAGRKA010000003.1, read on the forward strand.
CGTTCCAGACATGCCAAGGTGCGAGCGCACAGTTGATCTGTTCGGGGATGAAATGGTTGGAATCGTGTGTCAGGCCGAGATCGACGAAAATATCAAGAATATTCGAGTTTTGAGTCATGGAGTGGCTACGGACTGTTTTGGCTTCGGGCACGACGTTTAGGATACGCTCGACAACCTCTTTCGCCGTCTTTCCCTGCCGGTCGTCGCCATTGAGCAAAAAGTTGAAATTGGGATGAATACCCAGTTCGAAGAGCGGATTACGCCTCAGCCGCTCAAGGACTTCCGTATCATGGGTTACAAACCATGTCGCCGCAACGCCCGCCTTTTCAACCAGATCAATCGTGTCGTGTAATACGTCGTCGCAGGCCCAATCTATATCGAATGTCAGGAACAGTTTGTCTTCCCAAGTCTTCTTGTTGTCCGGGGCAATGTCTTTGAGACGAGCAAAAATCATGACTGTGCGTAAACTCCCAGATCCGTAATGTTGTCTACCTCTCCCCATTCATTTTCGTAGGGGATGGCGCGGATGTCCATATGTCCGTCCTCAATTACTTTTTGCAGCATACCTGTCATGTGTGCGCGCGCGCGCGCCTCATCGTCAAGAGCAAGCCATATATCGTGAAAATGTCGCCATCCGGTGGGTGTGAATTTTAACAGGCCCATATATTGGCCTTGTATATCGTCAACGGAGGCAGGCGTGTTTCCAATTTCCAAAAGTTTGTAGGTCTGGTCAATTTTAAACGTTTCGGCATCGTCAAGCGGGTTGTCGAAGCGTTTTTTCCACAAGGAAAGCCAGTGCGGGTCATAAGTGATTGCAATGTCTTCGGACGCCTCCATGAGAGAGATAACCGCGGCGCTTTCATAAAATATGTCGGAATAGCTGATGATACATGGCTCTTTGGAGAGTAGCGTATCGGCGCAGGTCAGCGAACTAACCATATTCGTTGTTTCCCAGTGCGCGTTGTGAAAGGAGGGCAGGCCGTAAGGTGCAAAGGATTCGCTTTTGTAACCCGTGATCAATGAGATGTCGCTGATTTCCGCATGCCGTAAAGCATCAATTTGCCACTCGAGGAGCGGTTTGCCGTTTAACTCGACAAGGGCTTTGGGGCGGTCGTCTGTTTTTTCCCGCATGCGGCTGCCGCGTCCTGCTGCGAGTATAAGGGCTTTCATATCCTAGGCTCTTTCTCGTTGATTAAAAAAAGCTGCCATCTCTTGCAGATCCGGATTGTCCTGTTCCAGATAGCGCTCTTCTCGTTCGGGATGCCACATCCAGCCTTTAAGGGGGAGTGACTTGTGTTCTATCGCCTCAATTTCTCCATCTTCAGAAAAGGCTAGAGCTTCAAATGACGGCGGGAGCGTCTCAATGGAAAAATTGTGATAGCTGTTCACTGTGCGGTTGATCGTTCCAGTGAGCACGTGTCTTGCTCTGACATGTCCCTCCACCGGCTTAAGCGAAGTGCCGTAATGGACGGCAATCATCTGCATGCCCCGGCATATGCCCAGAACGGGTGTTTTACGCTCTATAGCCCACGAGAGTATGTTTTGCTCGGTTTTATCACGGTTTTCATACTGGCCTATATCATTGCCGCCGCTAAGAATAATGCCCTTTATGTCTAGGTTTTCCAGCCATTGCCGGGTATCGCCATCTTTTTCAAGGCAGTTCGGTACGGGAAGAGGCATATATCCCATTTCCCGGATCATCTGCGGCAGTCTTTGGTCGAGAGAGTCACGGCGCTCGTTGCGGTCGGGCAGATCGTCTATCCTTTGGGTAATAGCGATGCGTTTTGTCATGAAAGAATTTCCACACGCCGGCAAGCGCAGTCTATATGTATTTTTTGAGCCTTTGCCCAGCGCTCGTACAGCACTTCTCCCGCACCGATGACGGCAGGCAGATTCAACTCGTTAGCGCGAATGGCCATATGGCTGTTTGCACCGCCATAAGCTGTGACAAGCCCGCCGATCTTATAGGAAAACAGCCAATCATAACCGGGATCTGCGCTTGGAATAAAGACAATGGCCCCTTCAAGGTGTGCTGTGTTATCCGGTGTCGTAACCGGTGCGGTCACGTTCCCTTGCGTGATGAAGTTCGGTTCCGCTTCCATCTGTTCAAAGGCGAAAACATCGTCGGCATCGGTGATTAAAGGCGGCAACCATATCCGGCAGGTTTCAGCGTATCTTTTTTTGCCTTCCGATATGGAGTTTTCCAGGATTTGCTTCGGGTCATGGGCACATGAATATAATTCATAGATGCAGTGGATATTGGCATGGGACAGGTCATCCTCTGAAAATCCGAGACGTTGTCCCCATGCTTTAAAAAGAGAAAGCGCATCCGACAAGTTCCGGGTAAAGGTGAATTTGGAATATTCCCGCATTTCAATGCCGGATTGGAGAAAGTCGAACAGCTTGACCACGTCCGAAGACAGGCCGTGTTCTTCTAGAAGGCGGGATATCCGGTTCATTTGCTCTAAAGAGAGTTTGAACGGCTTCCGGTTTTCGTTGGCCTGCGCACTTGTTTGCGGTTTTCCAAGATAGTCGTCAGGCGCCTCGTCGTAGCGTTTAGAGCAGATATCGTAAGTGCCGGGCCTTAAATGGCCGTAGCGGGAGAGAAAGCTTGTTCGTTCCATGGAGCTGAGATCTCGAGAGAGCTGACTGCTGACAGTGTTCAAGCCCGTCATGAAAGAATCGTAATCTTCTTGTGTGAAAATCCCTACCGTCACCAGAGATTTAAGCATCTGAACGGCGATAAAACCTGCTCTGGCCAAGCCTGCGAAGGGAAGGGTGCCATAGCGTTTACAATCTTCAAGCAGCCAGTATATTTTGGAAATATCGTCCATATCGGCGGCCATGATTTCTTCGCGGCGCTGGGAGAGTATTTCAACCTTTCGTGCATCCTGCCGCCAAAGGCCGCTATCGTGATCGATCACGTTATTTGTCAGGGTGCGTAGCCCTTCGGTCAGTGCGGCCTGTTCCCGGTCTGTGAAGCCTGCATCTTTGAGCATCTTCATGCGTGTCGGCAAATCGAGCGTATAGCATGACAAAACGATTTCAAACTCTATCTTGTCGTGCAGCTTAGGTGAGGCATTCAGTGTGTCAATATAGTAATCCACAAGCCTGTCGGCTAAAGAGCTTTCGACGCCTGCCGGAATAAAGGAGTTAAAAGACAGGCGAACATCGACATAGGGCAGGCCTGCAAAGCTGACGATGAGCGGAAAGCTTCTTAAGTTGCGGTAGCCGTAATTATGGCGTTGATAGGCCCAGATCGAGTCTGTGACAAGTTCCTTATAAAGGGAAAGTGCGAGTGGGCGGGGCCGAATGCCTATGATTTCGGCAGGATTCCAATCCGGCATGACGCCGAACACCGTAGAGTGGCCGCGCAAAAAAGGGTGCGGTTTCTGGGCCTGCCTTATTTTGGTATGAAGCCTTTCCAGCAGGCTTTTATGGGCGTCGTGGTCGATAGCTTCTTTATTGAGAATCAAGGGCCTGACTTGCAGCAAAACAGGCAGGTCGTTTTCGTCGTTTTCTTGCAGGGCAAATTCAATATCCAGCGGTTGCCCGGGAAACAGGTTTTCAAGCTCGTCTATCATGGCTTTGACAGATGCTAACTTATCCGGGACGGATTGTGCGCCTGCCGTGTAAACAAACATGCTCGTATTTTTCGTACCCGAGGTTACGGCAGTCGTATCGTGTCCGCTCACGTAATTTATGATTTTATAGGGCGCGCCCGTGGCCGGGTCATGTGTAAAGGCGACACCAGAAACCGTCACATGGTCCAGCATAGGCTGGACAAGAACGAGATCAGAGTCGGCATTATCGCTTTGATAGGATTCGATGACTTCGTCTATGGCAGCGCGGAGGGCTTGTTCACCACAGATATCAAGGCAGCTTTTATAGGCACCGGCTTTGGATTCTGTAAGGCTGTCTTCATTGGCTGCACTTGAACGAACGATCAGGCTTTGGCCGGGAAAGGCGCTTAAGATGTCGTCAACCAGACGGTTTTGATCTTCGGACCATGCCTGAACCGTGAAAAAACGGCAGGGAAGCACGCGCGAAGCTTTAACGCAATCGCGTAAAGAGAGAAGTGTTTCAGCTTTGGTCGATAAGGACGGCATCTGTATGGATCATAAAGGTTTTCTGGCCGCCCATGCGCGGGTCAGATATGTCGCTTCAATCGTTTCTACGGAGGAAATCTTATCCTCTACCCAGTCCAGAAACGCAGAAAATTTTTCGGCGCCCAACTGGACACGCATATCATTGACCGAGCGCCATGCGCCCATATAGCGCTCGGGTGTGAACTTGATAATATGTTTTGATTCCAGATAGGTCGCTTCGGAGAATCTTCCGCATGTTTCCAATCGCGACAGCAACGTCTCCGTAAAGTCCGAACGGCCTGAAGAGACACGTTTGATATCCGCGCCTTTAAGCTTTTTGGCGTAGTCCTCGATTTCAACAAGCAACGGATTGGCTTCGATAAAGCGGGGGTTCCAGAGGGCCACGAAATGACCGCCGGGCTTAAGGACCCGTATGAACTCATCCGTGCCTTTATCGAAATCGACCCAATGAAACGAAGAAGCCATAGTCAGCAGGTCTTTACTCCCGGAGGGAAGGGTGGTCTCCTCTCCGGAGCCTTTCAACCACGAGGTGGCACCGTTATCCGGGTGGGCTTTTCCTTGTTGTCTCATATCGTCATTCGGTTCGACGGCGATAATGGATTGCGGGTTTAACCCGGCCATCATACGCGTCCATATACCGGTGCCTGCGCCGACATCGGCAATATCGAGTTTATCTGCGGGTTTACCGGTAAGTCCTGTCAGGGCACGCAATATGGAGGGGGCGTAGTCGGGTCTGTATTTGGTGTAATCTTCCGCCAGCCCTGTAAAATCTCCATGTTTCATATATCTGTCCTTTATCCGTTATCCATGATCTGTGTGTTTTTATGATGTTCTATCGTGCGGAGCGTATCAATAATGAATTCTGCCGCATTGTGCGCCGAAGATTCAGGCGACCACCGGTAATGTATATCAGGTGTGGGCGGGATATCTACCCTTAGATCAAGCCCGGCCACATCTTTAAGCAGCCCCCGGTCTGCTCTTTTATAGATATCCTTAGGGTCGCGTTTTCTGAGCTCTTCCAGCGGCACGTCCAGAAATATCTCTATATAGCCCGGTATATGCGCACGGTTCCAGGCATAGACAGGGTCATACATCGAAATGGTGGCGATAACGACGTCCAAGCCTTGATCTGCCAGAAATTTGCAGAGGCGTCCGTAGCGTGAAGCCAGTTCAATGCGCTCCTCCCGTGTGTGGGCATGTATCGCATCCATAATCGCGCGGAGTTCGTCCCCATCGAGAAAGATTGGAGATCGCCCCTGTTCTTTCAAATGTGCAATAAGCGCTTGTGCGGTCGTGCTTTTGCCTGCACCGGAGAGGCCTGTAATCCAGAAAACATTTGGTTGTGTCTGCGTCATGCCCAATCCGATAAATCAAAATCAACCATGTTTTGCAAGAGCGCGATATCGTCTGCAAAAACATCCTGAAGATAGGCGCGGCTTTGCGCAGGCATCGGCATTTTTTCACCGGCCATATTGTCACGGAGGCGCTCCATATTACGTTCGTCCTCCTCGTTGCTTAGAAAAGGTGCCGGATCTTCGTTTTTGCGAAGGGCTTCGATAATCTTGTCGAAACGGGCTTCGAAATAATCGCGTAACTCTTTTTGTACAGCCGGAACTTTGACGTTCACGCTCGTATGGTCAGGCGCTCTGGCCGGTTCGAAATCTTTATCCGTCAATCCAAGGAAGTCATATAGTTTAAGAAGTTCGCCGTGTGTATCGGAGGAGAGTGTTTCCGATTTAATGAGTAGAATTTGCTCGCGCGGGAAAAATTCCAGAAAATCCTGAATTTGTCGGCCGTAAAAACCTCTGCCCGTATAATTATGCGGCTGGATTTCGGCCCAAATGCCATCTTGCGCCGCTATGCGGGCCTTTTCGTGGAGCAGGGCATCGTGAAATTCGTGATCCTCCAGCCCTTGTAGCGCCGTATAGCGGTAATTCGCCCATGTGCGCTCTATCGGGTTGCGTACGGTGAAAATAAGCTTCATCTCCGGGTTGAATTTTGCGATTTTTTCAGCCGTGTCTTTCCCGCCGAACATATAGGACGAAGAGCGTTCGCCAATCGCGATATGATCATCGTTAACAGCACTAAACCAGCGCTCAAGGAAGTATTCATCCCCTTTCTCATATTCCCAGCTTTTGTAGAAATAGTGAGGTTCGGGCCGCATCTCTTTGGGTAGGTAAATTTGCGGGTGCTGCACGAGCATGGCGCTGAGGAAGCTTGTTCCTCCAGCTGATGTCCCGCCTATCAAGAAATTCGGTCTTTTAGCAGACATCGCGGACGCTCCCTTCGCTGCGCTGTTTCATGTTATATTCCGTATTGAGTAATGACCAGATCAGAAGCCGCCGGTTTTTTTCACCGGATAAATGTTCATTGATCAGCGTTTGCGTGGCATCTTTATCAAGATAGTCGTAAAGCCGTGCCTTATCGTTCATCAGGGCCTTCTTGACAAATTCGATGCTTTCTCCCTTAAACCAGCTTGCATCCGGTGCGGAGAAGCCTTTTTTCTCCGCCGAGGAGATATCTTCCGGCATATAGCGGCGCATCACGTCGCGCAGGATTTGCTTTCCATCATTTGTTTTCTGGAAGTAGCCTTTGGTTTTGTTACCCGGCGTGTTTTCATCGATCCGGACGACTTCGGACAAGTTGTTGAGCTTCAGATGGACTGGGCATTGCATAGCAAAATCCACGAGATCATTGTCGAGGAACGGCACGCGGCTTTCCAGCCCGTGCGCCATAGAGAGCTTGTCCTCTACGACGAGAAGTCCGTGCAAAAAGGTTTTGGCCTCGAAATAGAGGGAATGGTTGATGTAATCTTCGGGTCGGGTCAGTTCAGGTGCGTGATGGCGGAATACGTCGCGGAAAATATCGCGGGTCCAGACATCTTTTACATCGTCCCAGATAGGTGCGAAAACGTCCCGGATCACGGCGTTAGGAATAAGGCGCTGCCAGAACAGGTAATATTTATCGATATAGTCTTCGAAATTGTCATTGACGACCGCGCGGTAGTAGCGCCACGGATAGCCGCCGAACATCTCATCTCCGCCAGCACCGCTCAGGACGACCTTAACGAATTTGGAGGCAAGTTGTGCGGCGTAATAATTCGGATAGCTCTGCCCGACGCGCGGCTCTTCAAGATGCCACGCCAGCTTCGGCAGGCAGCGCTCCATATCCCCGGCTTTGAGCACCATTTCGTAATGCTCTGTCTTGCAGTGATAGGACATGTACTCGGCGCGCTCGCGCTCGTCGAAACCAAGCTCCAGCCCGGAGGCGGAGCGCAGGTCGAATCCGCAGGTGAAAGTCTTCATATAAGGGTGGGAGCGTGAAGCCACAGCCGTAATGGCACCGGAATCGATCCCGCCGCTAAGATAACTGCCAAGTTCTACATCGCTCACAAGCTGGCGGTTGACAGCCTGTACGAACAGACGGTCCAACTCTTCTCGGTATTCGCGGTCATCGGCCTTGATCGAGGGCTCGCGGAAATTGAAATCCCAAAACTGGCGGATACGGATTTTCTGGTCTTTTTCCGGGTCTACCACCATAAAATGCCCGGCGGGGAGAAGCTTGATATCGTCTTCGAAGGTTCGGTTGGTAAAGAGATTTTGGAAGGTGAAATATTCCAGCAGCGCACGCTTATCCATTTTGCGCTTGAACGCGGTATCGGCGAGAATGGCTTTTTGCTCGGAGCCGAAGCGGAAAGTGCCGTTTTGTAAAGAATAGTAAAGCGGTTTGATCCCGTAGCGGTCGCGGGCCAGCACCATATGCTTGAGTTGCGTGTCCCAAAGGGCGAAGGCAAACATGCCGTTCAGCTTTGTCAAAGCCCGCAGGCCCCATTCCATATAGGCATGCAGCAGCACTTCCGTATCGCTGGCGGAATGGAAGCGGTGGCCCTTGGATTCCAGCTCTGTACGCAACTCGCGGTAATTATAGATTTCACCGTTATAGGTCAGGATATAGCGCCCGTCTGCCGAGAGCATCGGCTGGTGCGCACCGGGGGACAAATCGATAATCGCAAGGCGGCGGTGGCCCAGCCCGATCGCGCCGTCGATCCACTGACCTTCCCCGTCCGGCCCGCGATGCGCAATTGCCCCGGTCATATTTTTGAGCGTAACAGGGGAGACGGGCTGTCCGTCAAGATGGAGGAGGCCCGCAATCCCGCACATATCAGCCGATCTCCTTGATGGCCTTGACGACATAGGCGTAGTCTTCCGCCGTCATGCGGTTATGGAGCGGGATCGCCATCGTGTTGTCGTTGCAATCGCGCGCGGCGGTGAAATCCTCCGGCGTCAGGCTGAAACGCTCCCGGTAATAACCCAGCATATGTACGGCATGGGTGCCGGGGCGGGTCGAAACACCGCGCTCTTGCAGGATTTCCATGATCTCATTGCGGGGGATGGGCGCTTTGTCCGGATCAACGTAAGTGACATAGGCCTGCCAGCCGTGGCGGCTTCCTGCCGGAGCCGCAGGCGTGCGCAGCCAGTCGATTCCGGCCAACTCTTCCGCGTAATAGGATGCCCACTGATTGCGCTCGTCGATAAAGCCGTCCAGCTTGCCGAGTTGCACAAGCCCGACTGCGCCTTGCAGATCCGTCATGCGGTAATTATAGCCGAGTATATCAAAATCTGGCAGGAGGTAAGGGCGCGGGCCGTGATGACGCTGTTCTTCGGACAGGCTCGCCCCGTGATTGCGCATACGGTTCATACGCTCCGCCAGAGCGGGGTCATTCGTTGTGACCATGCCGCCTTCGCCGGTCGTGACCGATTTGCGCGGGTGAAAGGAAAAGGCCGCCACATCGCCCAAAGAGCCTGCGGGGCGGCCTTGCCAGTCTGCTCCGGCGGCGCAGGCTGCATCCTCAACGATCTTAACTTCCGGCGGCAGCGCAGCACGGAGCGCATCCATATCAAGGCAGCGTCCGAACAGGTGAACCGCGATCACGGCTTTGGTGCGCGTTGTCACCTTCGCGGCAATTTGCGTGATGTCGATATTGAAGCTTTCGCGGTCCACATCGACAAACACAGGCGTTGCACCGCAATAGAGGACGACATTGGCGGTCGCCACCCATGTAAAGGCCGGGACGATGACTTCGTCGCCCGGTCCGACTCCCAGCCCGGCCAGCGCCAGATGCAGGCCGGTCGTGCAAGAGGTGACAGCCAGCGCATGCCGGACCTTATGACGCTCGGCGAAAGCCTGTTCGAAGGCCGCGACTTTCGGCCCCTGCGTCAGCCAGCCGCTCATAAGCGGTTCGCGCACGGCCTGCCATTCCTCTTCGCCCGTAACGGGCAGGGCGATGGCGATGGAGCGCTTTTCCGGATTTACGTTTTCAGGGTTATTCGCTGTCAACGCCGTGCTCCTTGCGCCAGTCGATCAGGCGTTGCAACCCTTCGCGCAATTCGATTGTGTATTTGAAGCCCAGATCTTTTTCGGCTTTCAGCGGGCAGCCAATCCGGTTTTGCACGAGGCGGCGGGCATCGTCTGCGCTATAGGGGTTGTACTGTACTTTAAGATCAGAGTTTTTCAACTCCAGAATCGTATCGCACAACTCCTTGATCGTTGTTTGTACGCCAGTGCCGACATTGTAGCATTCATCTGTGGCTTCGGCCTGCAAGGCCAATACGTTCGCGCGGGCCGTGTCATAGACCGAGACGAAATCGTAGGCTTGCGTGCCGTCGCCGTTAATCTGCGGGGCTTCGTTCGCGGCAACCTTATTGAGCATGATCGGAATGACCCCGGTATAGGCGGCTGTCTGGTCCTGATGCGGGCCGTAGACATTCATATAGCGCAGGCCGACATAATCCAGCCCGTAACGGTCGTGGAAGGCGTGGCACATGGCCTCGCCGCAGATTTTTGATGCACCGTAGAAATTGCGGTTATTGTAAGGGTGCTTTTCCGTCATCGGGACTTCGAGCGCATCGCCGTAGACGGAGGCCGAAGAGGAGTAGACCAGCCGTTCAATATTGTTGTTCACACAGGCTTCCAGTACGTTAAATGTTCCCTCAATGTTGACGTGGAAGGCTGTGCGCGGGAAATCCTTACAGTGCAGGAGCCACATCGCAGCCAGATGTACCACGCCGTCCGCGTCTTTCATCGCGTCGTTCAGCACATCCGTATCGCGGATGTCGCCACCGTTCGGATAAATCACACAGCGCTCGTTTTTCAGCGAGTCTTCAAGGTTGCTCATTTTGCCGCGGGTAAAATTGTCGTAGATTGTGACGCGGCCCACATCGGTTTTCAGCAGCTCCGCTACGACGTGAGAGCCGATAAAGCCGCCGCCACCGATCACCAGAATATTTTTACCCGTCAGTTTCACTTTGAGAGTCTCCTGTTGTTTGCTTATATGCGCGTCTATAAAACGCCCCGACTATACAAGCTGAAATCCGCGCCGTAAACGAAATATCAAGTGATTGATAGGCAAACGCTTTTATCATAGTTTGACCGGATGGAAAGGCTGGATGTCATCGTTATCGGGGCAGGAGTCGTCGGGCTTGCGGTAGCCAGAGCGCTTGCGCTGGCCGGGCGGGAGGTCGTCGTCGCTGAAAAAGAGCCGGGTTTCGGTTCAGGGATCAGCGCGCGCAACTCCGGGGTTATTCATGCCGGGATCTATTATCCGCAAGACTCGCTCAAGGCCCGATTATGTGTGGCTGGACGGCAGAAGCTTTATGAATATGCGGAGGCGCGGGGCGTGCCCTACCGGCATTGTGGAAAGCTTTTGGTGGCTTGCGATGGAGAGGATGAGGCGAAGCTCGACTCTATTGTCGCTCGCGCAGCGGCTAACGGCGTCAATGATTTGCGCACTCTGTCCGTGGCGGAGGCAAGGGCGCTGGAGCCGGAACTATCCTGCACGGCGGCGCTGCTGTCGCCCTCGACGGGGATTATTGATATTCACAGCCTGATGGAGGCGTTTATCGCGGATATCGAAGATTCGGGTGGTGTGCTGGCCTGCGGAAACGGGATCGAATCGATCCGCGCCATAGAAGACGGATTTTTAATCGAAACAGGCGGGGAAAGCCTGATCGCGCAGAATGTTGTGAACGCGGCGGGGCTGGATGCGCAAGGGCTGGCCTCCCGTATTGAAGGGTTGGATTCGGCTTTTGTTCCAAAGCTTGCGCGGGCCAAGGGCAATTATTTCAGCGTAAGCGGTAAGGCACCTTTTTCCCGGCTGGTTTATCCTGTGCCGGTGCCGGGCGGTCTGGGCGCGCATTTTACGATGAATATCGCGGGAGAAAGCCTGTTCGGCCCGGATGTGGAATGGCTGGAGGAAGGGCAGGCGGAGGATTACACGGTTGATCCGGCGCGGGCTGAAAGCTTTTACCGCTCGGTCGAACGCTTCTGGCCGGGCGTCAAGGCGCGGACGCTTATCCCGGCCTATGCGGGGATTCGCCCGAAAATTGTCGGTCCGGGAGAAAAAGACGGGGATTTCGTGATTCAGGATGAGCGCATCCACGGTCTCAAAGGACTGGTCAACCTCTTCGGAATTGAAAGTCCCGGTCTGACGGCCTCCATGGCAATCGCGGAGGAAGTGGCAAGGCGATTGTCCGGGTAGAAGTATACCCAGTTTATATAATCTTAAATATTGCCTGTTATCCTGTTCTTCAATCAGGAATTGAGGAGGTTGTTTTATGAGTTCAGATAGAGAAAATCCAGATTGGGATGAGGGGCTTTCTCCTGATACGGAGTATCCTGAAAACGCTCATGAAGAGCTTGAGATAGAGAACGAACACGAAAGCCAGCCCGGTGATCTTTTTGAGGCGCTTGCAGAGATTGTGAACAATGAGCCTGAGCATGGTTACGTAGCGCGTGAATATCATGAAGTGTTCCTGCATTTTTTTCCGGAATTGCAATCGGCTTTTGCCGTGGCGGCTGCAGACGGATATCTGGAAGCAAAAGAGTTTTTGGGGCTTTTAGCTGGCAAAATGCATGATAGCGGTGATATTGATGATATGTTTGTGAGTCTACAGGCTGTACGCGAAGCACAGGCTCTGGTCGTAAATAGCGGTATGCATGATCCGGATGGTTTGTATGTGACGGGGATCGCTGCGGCACTTCAGAAAAGTTATAATTCGCCGGAGTTTCAGACAGAAATTCGCAGCAGGTTGGATAGAGAAAACCCTTTAGAGGAGCAGCCTGCTCGTCATAGCATAACTGCGCCGCCTATTGATCGGCACAAATTATAACCCACCCTAGGGTCAGGACCCTAAAACGGGAAGATAATATCGTAAAGCTGCTGCCCGTAGCGGGGTTGCTGCATATCCGAGATCTGGCCTTCACCGCCATAGACGATCCGGGCTTCGGCGATCTGCTCGTAAGAGATCGTGTTGGTTGTCGTGATGTCTTCGGGGCGGATCACGCCGTCAACCTGCAAAATCCGCTTTTCGAAATTGACCAGCACCTCTTGCCGGCCATGAATGACCATGTTGCCGTTAGGCAGAATTTGTGTAACCAGCCCGGCGACTTTGACCTCGATTTTTTCGTCGCGGTCCACGGTGCCTGAGCCGACATGGCTGGAGTTGGAGTCAAACCCGGTCAGGCTCGTATTGTCTACGGCCTCCGGCAAAACCCGGTCAAGCGCCTGCTCATAGCCGAGGAGGGCCGGCAGGCCCGCATCTTCATTGCTGGCGCGTGTGCGTTCCGTTTCGTTGGCAAGCTCTGCCTTGTCGTCAATATCGATCAGGACCGTAATAATGTCGCCGACATTGCTGGCACGCTGATCCTTAAAAAAGGTCGTGCGGCTGGAATCCCAAAGTGAGTTTTTCTGGGGGCTGACATTTTGCGGGACGGGCATCGGGAGACTGACAGGCTGGTAGTCGCGTTCGGCGACCGGATTTGCGATTTTGGTCATTTCGGGCGCTTTACCGATATTGGCGATTCGGTCTGCCGTGCTGCTGCAGGCGCTCAGGGCCGTGCAAGTGATAAGGGCAAGGCCCAGCACTGTGATGGATTTACGGGAATGGATCATGGGTTTACGCTTTCCGTTCATTGTCTCAAGAGCCGTCTAAAGATTATCCACGCTGACCTCACCCGGCGCGGTGACGATCGCTTCAATGTTGCGGCTGCTGGCTGTGTTGACGACGCGCACGACATCGCCTTTCGCGCCGTTTTCCAGCGCCTTGCCTTTCGCGGTCAGGTTCAGCCCGCCGCTTTTGAAAATCATGGTGACGCTCTCTCCGCGTTTGACGATCCGGGGCGCTTCGATATCGCCATCCTTAACGGGCTGGCCGGGGAAGAGCATCCGGCGGGGCGTCATACCGACCAGTGATTCGGCATCCAGAACAACATCATGGTTGAGGCTGCGTTCGTAAGTTTCAAGCATCCGGATATCGTTTCGGCCAATGATATCGCCGTTGCGCAGCGTGTCTTTCAGCACCGGCACACTGATCACAGGGCGAAGCGTTCCCGATACCCGGAGTTCTTGCAAGGGAGCTTCTTTCGAGGGCGCGACAAGCGTGGCTTCAAACAGGCCGCGAGTCATATCCGGATTGAAATCCTTGATTTCGACGCTGGCTTCGCTGCTTGCAGGGAGAGTCATTTCCGCTATTTGTCCGGGGGATAGGGCAAGCTTGTAGCGCCCGGCCATACTGTTTTGTTCCAGCGCCTCTTGCAGGGCCGATTCGATTCGCTCTTGCCCGATCACGGTCGCAGCCCGCCGGATCACGGCATAATCGGCACTGGAGACGGGTCTCCACGATAAATCAAGCGCCAGCGCAATCCGCATCAATGTTCGGGCGTTCAGGACCATATCCTGCCCCGGCTGTGGCGCTACGCCGAGCACGCGGTCCGCCTTATCCGCAGGAACGCCGTAAAAGACATCGCCCAGTGTGATCGTGCGGCCCTCTATAACGCTGTTGCGTTTGAGGCTGATGCCGGAGCCTGCGTAGCCCGGATGAGTTAAAGGCAGGATCGTCCCGACCGCCAGCAGCAGGATAAAAAGCCGAAAGACGCGGCTGCAGGATTTGAGTATGAATTTCGTATGTTTCATCATTCTTCTCCTTACCCTTGTCCGGTTATTACCGGAGCTGCGATACGGTCTGCATCATCTCATCGCTTGTAGAGATCACGTTCGAGTTCATCTCGTAAGAGCGCTGAGCCGTGATGAGTGCCGTAATTTCCTCTACGACATTGACGTTTGATTGTTCGAGTGCGCCTTGCCGGATCGCGCCGAATTCATCCTGTCCCGGATTGCCGGTGATGGCCGAACCGGAAGCGTCCGTTTCCAGAAACAGATTGTCGCCGATTGCTTCCAGACCGGCGGGATTCACGAAATTTGCAAGCTGGAGTTGCCCGACATTCTGGGACGCCGTCTGGTTTGGGAGCTTGACGATCACCTCACCTTGCTCATTCACGTCGATGGAGAGTGCATCCTGCGGGATTGTGACACCCGGATCGACCAAGTAACCCTGAACCGTTACCAATTCGCCGTTTTCATTCATCTGGAAGGTTCCGTCCCGCGTATAGGCCGTTTCCCCGCCCGGAAGCTGGATCTGGAAATAGCCTTCGCCCGTGACGGCCAAATCAAGCGGGTTCTCCGTGATTCGGATCGCGCCTTGTGAGTGGAGGCGGTAAACGCTGCCTGTTCGTACGCCAAGCCCAATCTGGAGGCCGGAAGGGACGATCGTGCCTGAGTCCGAGGAGGTCATGCCGGGCCGATCGATATTCTGGTAGATCAAATCCTGAAAGGCCGCTCTCTGGCGTTTATAGCCGGAGGTCGTCATATTGGCGATGTTGTTGGAAATCACATCCACGTTGAGCTGTTGGGCCAGCATGCCCGTTGCGCCGATATCAAGCGATCTCATGAGTTTGTCTCCTTGTTATTCATAGTCGTGGTGTTCTTCATAGATTTACCCTTCCCGCGTGAGCTTTTGGATCGCGGAACGCAGGCGGTCATGTTCATTTTGCAAAAGGCGCTGAACCGATTGGTATGAGCGCAGCGTATCAATCATCCGCGTCATTTCTATGACGGGTTTAACGTTGGAGCCTTCGACAAGCCCTTGCTTGACCCGCGTGTGCTCCGGGGGCAGGGGGGCTGATGTGGTTGTGTAAAGCGTATCTCCCATCGGATCGAGCGTTTGGAGATTATCAAATTCTGCGACCATGATTTGCCCAAGCTGGCCGTCCTGATTCGAAACAACGCCCTTTTCATCGATAGAAATATCCGTCGATCCCGGCGGAATGGTGATGCTGCCTCCGCCCGTATCCGCGACCGGATAGCCTGCCGAGTTCAAGAGTGTGCCTTCCGCATCCATCTGGAAATTACCGGCACGGCTATAGGCGATCTCGCCGCCCGGCGCCTGAATACCGATAAAGCCGGGCCCTTCAAGGGCGATATCAAGCGGATTGCCGGTAAAGGAGAGGGAGCCGGGCTGTGTGTTCTGATATTGCTTTTTGTCAAAAACGAAAGACATCGGGTCGTGCTCGCCCTGCGGCTTCGAGATAAATTCGTCAAAAACCAGATTTTGCGCACGGTAGCCCGGTGTGCTCATATTCGCGACATTGTTCGCGATGATCTGCATATCGGTCCGAAGAACCATCTGTTTGGATAAGCCGATGTAAATACTGTTTTCCATCTTATCGTGAACCTTTCACGTGCGTATGCGTTTTGTATTCTTTTTGTCTTATTGCCTTGTGCAGCGCGTATTCTTTTTCGCGCTTCTTGTCGTAACCTGCACAAGCTATGCCAAAGTGAAAAATATTTATTTTCAGATAGTTAAGTTTATTTTACGCCAGTGTTCTGGGTGCAGAGGTCAGAAGCAGACCGTCCTTGCCGAGGCATGCGGCAAAATTTTCCGGGGAGTGTTCGGGGCTGTTTGGGACAGGGTCTTTTATTTTGTGATCCTGCGGGGCTATAATGCCGTGTTTTCTGTATAGATCCTATTACTCACGCTGAAAGAGCAGACATCATGGCCGATGAAGACGAAAACGAAGACAAAGCCTCCGGTGAGGACAAAGATGAAAATGCCGGTGAGGGCGGTGAAGGCGCTGAGGAAAGCGATGGCGGCAAGTCGAAGAAAAAGCTGATTATTATTGCGGCGGCTCTTTTGATTCTTCTTCTCGGTGGCGGCGGCGCAGGGCTGTATTTTACCGGGATGCTTGATTCTCTTTTAGGTAAAGGGGATACCGAGCATGTAGAAGACGGCGATCATGCCGCAGCCGATGATGGCGGCCACGGGACAAAAACGGCCCAGAAAAAGAAGGATAAAGGAGGCGATCACGGTGGCGGCCACGGCGGCGGAGATGACGGGCATGGCGGTGGCGGTATCGCGTTTCTTGAAATACCGCCGATTATCGTCAATCTGAATACGGAAGACGGTACGCCACGCTATTTACGTTTATCGGTTCAGCTGGAGCTTGAAAATCAGGATGATTTACACGCGGTTGAGGCGATTATGCCGCGTGTTGTGGATCAGTTTCAGACCTATTTACGGGAACTGCGCGTTCAGGATTTGCGCGGATCTTCGGGCATGTACAGGATTCAGACGGAGCTGCTCTGGCGTGTGAACAGGGCGGCCGCGCCTGTTGAAGTCAAGGATGTTCTGTTTCAGGAATTTTTGATCCAGTGATGCTATACTTGAATGGCGGGAGCGTTTAGCGGCATGCTGGAAACGGCATGGTTTTTGCGTTGCTGCCCTATAGAATGGATCTTTGAGGCTATTGAAGGCTGACAGATGAGTGATACCGGCTCTGAAGAGCTCGAACAGATGAGTGATGAAGAAAAGGCCCTCATGGAGCAATGGGAAACCATGGCCGAGGAGGGTGACGGCGGCGGTGACGGCGATGCCGTGCCGGCTTTTGATTCCGATCAGGAAGGCGAAGAGGGAAGCACCCGAATCCTCAATCAGGAGGAAATCGATTCCCTTCTCGGTTTTGACGATGACGGTATGGGGGGCGGGGATGAGTCCGGCGTCATGGCCCTCATCAACTCTGCGATGGTCAATTACGAGCGTCTTCCGATGCTCGATATTGTTTTTGACCGGCTTGTGCGTCTGATGTCCACCTCTTTGCGCAATCTAACGACTGACAATGTGGAGGTCTCGCTGGATCAGGTTTCAACCGTCCGGTTCGGCGACTATATGAACTCCATTCCACTTCCGGCGATGCTCTCGGTCTTTAAAGCCGAGGAATGGGACAATAACGGTCTGCTGACGACAGACAGCGCGCTCATTTATTCCATCGTGGATGTTCTGCTTGGCGGGCGGAAGGGGACTCCGGCCATCCGGGTCGAGGGGCGGCCCTATACAACGATTGAAACCAAGCTGGTCGAAAAGATGGTCGAGGTCGCACTGGACGATTTGTCCTCGGCTTTCGACCCCTTATCGCCGGTGACGTTCAATCTGGACCGTATGGAGACAAACCCGCGTTTTGCGACGATCACGCAAAGCGGAAATGCTTGCGTGCTGGCCCGGCTTCGCGTGGATATGGGCGATCGGGGCGGACGGATTGAGATTCTCATTCCCTATGCGACGCTGGAGCCGATCCGCGAACTTCTTCTCCAGATGTTCATGGGGGAAAAATTCGGGCGGGATTCGATCTGGGAAAGCCACTTGACGCAAGAGCTGTACAAAACAGACGTTCAGCTTCAGGCCATCTTGGGTGAGGCCATCGTGTCCTTGGGAGACATCCTCAACTGGCAAGTCGGCAGCCGTGTGATGTTGCCCACGAATATCGAGTCCGACCTTGAGCTGCGTTGCGGCCATTTCCCGATGTTCAAGGGGCCTGTGGGACAAAAACAGGGTAATATCGCCGTGCGTATCGAAAATTATATCGAGCCTGAAAGGGAAGATGAGTAATGGGCGGGACGCTGCTGGGGTTAATTATGGACGTTCTGCTTCTGGCCTGTATGGGCTGGACGATTTACTTCGCGCTTAAACTTTCGAAAAATCTTGAGAATTTCCGGAGGCAGCGTGGAGAGTTTGAGAAAGTCATACATGAACTATCCCGCAATATTGATGCTGCGCAGCGGGCGGTGGAGTCCTTGAAAATATCGAGCCGCGAAGCCGGGGACACGCTTCAGGTCCGTCTGGAGGATGCAGGCGCGATGATTGATGAGTTGCAGCTTATGATGCAGAGCGGAGAAAGCCTTGCGCGGCGCCTTGAGGATATGGCGGCCCGTAGCGGCAAGGCTGTACGGCTGGAAAATCAGAAAGATAGGCCTTTTGCTATCCGGGATTACGAGTTTGAAGATCATACGGACGTATCCTCCGCTCCACAGCAAGTAGAAGCAGAAGAGGAGCAGAGTGCCTTGTATGCACCGCTCCCGGAAGATTTCGATATTTTCCATGGAGAGCCTGCTGCCGGCGCCGCAGCCGACAGTTCTTACGATCCTTATGACGACGGCATGGAAGAAGAGGAGGAGCGCCTGATCAGCCGCGCTGAAAGGGAACTGCTTCAGGCTTTGCGGCGGAATAAGCAAGCGGGGCAAAGATGAGCGCTGCCCGGAATTTCAGAGTTTTGCCCGTTCTGGTTTTTGCGATCGCCTTGGCTTTTTCGCTAAAACTGGCTGATGTGGCCGGGCGCGTCTCAACCTTGTTCGATTCGGCCTATGCAGAAGAAAAGGCCGCTTTGCCGCCGCCTGAAGAGGCTGCCGTTCATGGTGCTGAAGGCAAAGATGCGGGGGACGCTCATCTTGCTGAAGGCGAAGCTGTGGATGAGGCTGCGCAGGGGGCCGACACGGATGAGGGCGCTCAGGCTACGGAGTGGCGAGACGCTGCCGATACGGATCTTGAGCTTTCCGATGTAAAAATGGAAATGCTGGACGATCTGTCGGCGCGCCGCAAGGAGCTGGAGGCGTTTGAAGCCAGTTTGCGCACGCGTGAGGCCTTGTTGCAGGCGGCGGAACAGGAAATCGACAGGAAATATCAGGAACTCTCCAAGCTCAGGGGGGAAATCAAGGATTTGCTCGGCCAGCAGGCTAAGGAAGAAGATGAGCGGATTAACAGCCTTGTAAAAATTTACGAGGGGATGAAGCCGAAAGACGCGGCGCGCATATTTGATACGCTCGATCTGGATATTCTTGTAACGGTGATGTCGCGCATGTCCGAGCGGAAACTCTCCCCGGTTCTGGCCAGTATGAACCCGGAACGCGCGCGGACCGTGACGATCATGCTCGCGGAGCAAAAGGCGCTCCCGTCATTGCCTGAGATGGAATAAGCGGCTCTTTGCCGGAGAGGTTTATTTTTTCAGCTCCAAACACCAAGAAAATACAGCTTAGCAGTTTATCATTCGTCCGTGTTCGTGTAAGCTCTGGGCTATAAGTAAGTGAATTTTTTGTGTATGCTTACGAAGCGTTAACTTTTCTGACCCCATAATGTCCTTTCTGCGCGTTCATTGCGCAAGTCCCAAGTGTCGAAAATCTTTATCGAGCGATAAAAAAAAGGAGAGAGTTCGGTGGCTGTTGATAAGAATATGAATGTTTTGATCGTGGATGATTACAACACGATGCTCCGTATTATCAAGAACCTGCTCAAGCAGCTTGGGTTCAACAATGTTGATGAGGCAACAGATGGGGCGATGGCTTTGGAGAAAATCAAGAACAAGCCTTACGGCCTTGTGATTTCCGACTGGAATATGGAGCCGATGACGGGAATTCAGCTTTTGCGCTCGATTCGCGGGTCCGGAGAGAGCTACAAGGACGTGCCGTTTATTATGATTACGGCGGAAAGCAAAACGGAAAATGTTGTTGAGGCCAAGAAGGCCGGTGTGAACAACTATATTGTAAAGCCGTTTAACGCTGAAACGCTCAAATCGAAAATTGTTGCCGTTCTCGGTGAATTCTAGGTTTACATTTAAGGGATATTATAGAGGAGATGGACAATGAGTGAGGCCATGCCTGAGCAGAATCATATAGAGGTCGGCGGTTCATATGGCCGCGATCAGGTGCTCAAGATTATCAATTCCGTTATTTCAAAGGTCGAGCATACGGGGGATGATGCCCGTGAATCGATCTTTAAAGAACTCAAGGAGTTGCGGGCGATTATTGATGAGGCGCGTGCCGAAATCGGTATGACGCGGCCTTCCGAGATTAAGGATAAGCATATCCCAACTGCAACAGATGAGTTGGATGCCGTAGTGGAAGCGACTGCCGAAGCGACAGGCGCTATCATGGACTCCTGCGATGTGATCATGGACAAAGCCTCTGCCGTCGGCGGTGAAAACGGCGATGCCATGGTAAACGAGGTCACGAAGATCTATGAAGCTTGCTCATTTCAGGATATTACCGGGCAGCGCATCACAAAGGTTGTTAAAACGCTTAAAGATATCGAAGTTAAAGTTGAAAAGCTTCTGGCCGTTGTGTCTCACAAAATGCCGGGCAGCGCTGAAGAAGATAGCGGCGATGAGGGGAAAAGCGGTGACGCGGCGCTCCTCAACGGTCCGCAGCTTCCCGGCAGTGGGATATCTCAGGACGATATCGACAAGCTTTTGGCCGAGTTCGATTAGGCGTTTACCCCATCCCGAGTGTATCAGGGGCCGAGTGCCCTCCCATCATTCTGGCGAAGGAAACGGCGGCCTGAGCAATTGTAGAATACATGGTGCCCATATCCGGCTGCTGCGGTGTCATCATATGCTGATTATAGCCCGGCCCGTGGGCTACCGCGAAATGCTCTCCCATAGGCGGCGGATTACCGGGAACTTGGTAGGCGCCGTATTCCGACGCACCGTAATATGAATCACGCCGTCCATATGGTGACGTAACAGGCGCGTTTAAGGCGATTTCACCATTATGCTGGCCTACCACACCGGGAGTGTTGTAGCCATTAATTCCGTAAGGATTCCTGTATTCAGAATGGCCATGATGCCCGGCAATCCGGCCTGGAACACCGTATCCGGAGTGACTGTAGGCGCTGTGATAGGGATTGTTATTGTTGTAATCGCGCGTATTGTCATACCCGTTACCATATCCGTTGCGTCCACCCGCTAGCCCGCCAAGCCCTATACTGAGGGGGCCAAGCTGCATGCCCAGCATTCTGTCTTGCCCGTATCCGTGTCCGTGTCCGGGATGATTCATCGTATGATGGCTATATTGTCCGGGATGGCCTCTGTAGCCTGCGCCCCCCGGAATCTGGTTATAGCGGGGAGGGCCGCCTAAGCTTACATTCAAGGGGCCGAGATTGAACCCGAAATTGCCGCCTCCTAAAAATGAAGAGGGGCCGCCGAAAGAACGGTTATTCAATAGCCCGCCGCCTTGCGTGTGTATGCCGGGCATAAAAAAATTCAACATAGTGTCACCCTCTATTTTTTGTTTTTATATAAATTATTCTTATGGGAATATTGTACCTTGTCGCAGGTGCAATGTGCAACTTTTATACGGTATGAGTTTGTAAGGGGTGGGGTCAGGAGGGAGTCGGTGCAGTCGTTTGTGATGAGCGGTTCCCGCCATCAGTAGATTCGCCTGTTTTTTCGCCACCTTGAGTGCTGCCGCCCTGATATCCATCGCCTTGATGGCGACTGCTGCTTTGTGTCCCGGATGAGGAGTCTGCATTGTTGCCTTGGTGATGGTGTGCCTGATTGTCCGTTATAGAGGGGGAATGCTGTGAGGGCGTATTTGAAGTTGTCGGTTGACCGAACGGGTTATCCGGGTCAAGAGAAGGGTCTGTGAAAGCTGTTTGCGATTGAGGCGTACTCTTATTGCTATTGCTCTTTGGCTTGCTCTGTTTGGGCTTGCCCTGCGTGTGCTGAAGCGCCGGTGAGGCGTTCTTGACCTTCTCGACCTTCTGATCCAGCTTTTCATTGATTTCTTTCAAGCGTGTTTCAGACGGCGCATGATTGGCTTCCAGCTCTTGCCTGTAGGCTTGTGTTTTCTCCTTGATCTCTTCCAGCTCTTCCTTGCGGTCGGTCGCGTCTGTATAGCCAGCCTGAAGCATATCGCCGCTGCCTTCTTTGTCCTCGATTTCCGCTAGTGCCTCATCTACGGCCTCTTCAACTTCATTCAGCTTGGCATAGACGCTGTGATAGAGCAGGAAATATTCGCGAAGCCTTTGAACCTCATCCAGAAGGTGATCAATGAATTTTTGTTTTTTTCTTTTGAATTCCTCGTCACCCTCTAGAAGACCGGCAAGCGCGATTGCACCTGTAAAGTTCACAGCAAAAGAGCCGGGCGGCGCGAACTGGATCTGCTGGATAAGGCTGGATTTTCGGGGGTTACCTTGTAGGCCGATATTGTACAAAACTATATCCCTAAGGCGTTTGGGTAGCTTATCCAGCATCGTGTGGACGGCCCGCACACCGAAATCCTGTTTTATAAGGTCGTTTCTTTCCAGAGCACTGAGTAGGCGGGCGGTATCTTCCGCTCCAAAGATGTCGAGGGTCGTTTTGCCATCGGCGCGTAAGGCCGTAATGAGGCCATCAGCCGAGCCGGGTCCGTTATATTCACCGGGAGTGAAGTTGAAAGGAAGATCGTTCGGCGGCATGAATATAATCTCTGCTTTTGTTCCGGAAATAGTGTGTATTCTAATATGAAAAGATATACGGGTCAAATTTCAGGTGTAGGATAAAAAAACCCGGTTCGCTGATTGGAGGGGGAGCGAACCGGGTTTAAAGGCGCGCCTGCTTTAGGGGGTCTCGTCTTAGGGTGGGAGCAGCAGGCAGCGCTGGGTATCTGAGGTGTTTTTTAAATGTCGGAAACGATCTAGTACGCCTCCTGTTCGTCGTCGGTGTCACCGGATATGAAATCACGGGCACGGTTCTGAGGGCCGTAGGCAGCCAGACGGATCCCGGTGCTGATTTCAATGTGATGGCCCTCCCTAATAAATTCGAGCTTATTCAGCCGGGCAGCCAAGGCTTGAAGGCGCGTAACGGCCTTATCAATCGGAGCATCGGGGAGCAGGAGCGCAAAGGTGGCGTCTTCTAAGTGTCCGGCAGCATCCATCGCCCGGCTTTCCTGAAGAAGCATCTGTGCGATCATCTGTATACAGGCTTCACAGGTGGCAGGGCTGTAATGATCTTGCAGGAAAGCGAAATTTTCGACACTGATAAAGGCCAGTACACCGCCTTCGCTGTAGCCGCGCCGGGTTCTGGCAATGTCGCGCTCAAGGCTGTACGTAAAGCCGTTTTTATCCAGAAGACCGCCTGTCTTTTCAAGGGTATAGCCGATATGATTCGGCTTTTTATCCGCCATAGGGGGCAAAGGGGAGCGGTCAGGCACGGAGCGCTTTGGCGCATATTCATTATGTATGTAATCCGAGGTCATATTTTGTCCTTGAAATCTTTCTTTCAGTGATATCCTTGCGAAGAACATGCCAAACAGCCCCATGATTTTATCAAAGGGAAATCAATGCGTTATGCAGCGGATCATAGGGTGTTTTTTGCCCTCCCGGCAGGCTTTGCCGACTGTTATTCGCAGATTGCCGGGTTGTGATGATTGTCCTTTGCGTATATAGGCGCTTTAGGTATGATTGAAGCTCTAAAGGAAGGCCAATTCTGTATGTTTCGTCTATCTATTCCACGTCGTACATTGTTCAGGGGCTGTCTTATTCTGTTGGGGAGCGCTGTGTGTTTGCAGGCCGGTATGGCTCATGCCGCCGGAAACCTTGCAGAATCGGTCCGTGCTCTGGGGTTTAAGCCGCATAAGGCGCTTTACGATATCCGGCTGTCTGGAACGAAAAGCGGGTCGCAGATCGTCAATATTGCCGGACAGATGTTTTACGAATGGCAGCCTGTTTGCGATGCCTGGACTTCCGATCACCGTTTTAACATCCTGTATGAATACGCAGATAGTCCGCCAATGCGGATTACAAGCGATTTTTCAACCCATGAGACGTTTGACGGGACATCTTTTAGCTTTTCTTCCCGCCGGCGCCGGGATGGTGAGGTATTCGAAGAACTGCGCGGCTATGCGGCAATAGACGGTGACGGGACGGGAACGGCGGATTATACAATGCCGGAAGGGGTGAGCTTCGCCCTCCCGCAAGGGGCGTTATTCCCGATGGCGCACAGCATCGGTATGGCGGAGGCTATTAAGGCCGGGAAAACATTCTATAGTGCGGTTATTTTCGACGGCTCGGACGAGGAGGGGCCGGTCGAGATCAACACCTTTATAGGGAAGACCGTAGACGGAAGCTCTGTTTTGGAAGATTCCCCAAATCTGGATAAGGCGCTGCTTTCTTCGCCCGCGCATGAGGTGCGGCTGGCATTCTTCCCGCTGGAAAAGGATACGGCTGCTGCGGATTATGAGATGAATCTGGTTTTTCATGATAATGGCGTGATCAGCGACATGGAAATAGAGTATGATGATTTCACGATTACGCAAAAGCTAATTGCAATTGAGCCTTTGGAGGATAGTTGCAACGCCTTGCGTATACCGGAGAAAACGGATGATGATGGCGCTAAAAAAGGTTAGGGCTTTAAGACTTTGGAAAGAAGCATGCTTTATGATGGTAGGGCAAAGGGGATATTGAGGGGAAATGAGCGTTAAAACGGTCTTGATTGTCGAAGACAACGAGCTGAATATGAAGCTGTTCCATGATTTGCTGGAAGCTCATGGCATATCGACTGTCGAAACAAGCGATGGGCACAAGGTTCTGGATCTGGCGCGTGAGCACAGACCGGACCTTATTCTCATGGATATACAATTACCCGAAGTATCCGGGCTGGATGTGACAAAATGGCTGAAAGCCGATGAGGAACTGAAAGATATTCCTGTCATTGCCGTTACAGCCTTCGCGATGAAGGGCGATGAGCAAAAAATCCGCGAAGGCGGTTGTGAGGATTATATATCCAAGCCCATTTCCGTTGGTCATTTCATTGATGTCATTCAGACATATCTGGGTCAAACCCCCGAAAGCGCTTCCGGATAGACGCACAGCTGAGGAGAAGAATTCATGTCTGCGCGCGTGCTGGTCGTTGACGATATTATGCCGAATGTAAAATTGCTGGAAGCCAAGCTGGCCGGTGAATATTACGACGTTCTGACTGCGACAAACGGGCATGAGGCCTTGCGCAAGGCCGAGCAGGAGAGTCCGGATATTGTTTTACTGGATGTCATGATGCCGGGTATGGACGGTTTTGAGGTCTGTGCGAAGATCAAGAGTAATCCAAAAATATCACATATTCCCGTCGTGATGGTGACGGCCCTTACAGATGTCGAGGACAGGGTTAAGGGGCTTGAAGCCGGCGCCGACGATTTTCTTAGTAAACCGATTAACGATACGGCGCTGATGGCCCGCGTGCGCTCGCTGATCCGCTTAAAAATGGCGACCGATGAATGGCGTGTGCGTGAGAATACGGCCAACCAGTTGGGTGTGATTGAGAAATCTTCGAGCGCGATGGCCGAATCGACAAAAAATGCACAGATTTTGATCGTTGAGGATCAAGATTTCGAACGCCGGAAGATCGAGGGCGCCCTTGCACAAGACCATGATACGCTCGTCAGTGTCGGGAGTGGGGCGGAGGCTATGGCGCTGGTCAATAGCCGCGCGTTCGACTTGATTATCGTCAGTTTGAATCTTGAAAATGAAGACGGGCTCCGTCTGTGTTCTCACCTGAAGTCCAACGAACGGACTCGCTCTTTGCCGATCGTGATGGTCGCCTCGTCACCGGATATGCCTCGTGTCGCGCAGGGGTTGGAGATGGGCGCCTATGACTATATCCTGCGCCCCATAGACCCCAATGAGCTTTTGGCGCGGGTCCGCACGCAGGTCCGCCGTAAGCGTTTTCAGGAACGTTTGCACGCCGCTTACGATATCAGCCTCTCTATGGCGCTGACCGACAGCTTGACCGGGCTTTATAACCGCCGCTATCTGGAGGTTCATCTGGAGAAGCTGCTTCAGAAAAACCGTGAAAGCCGCAAATCTATGGCAGTGTTGATGATTGATATCGATCATTTTAAACAGGTGAATGATACGCACGGCCATAATATCGGGGATGAGGTTCTGAAGGTCTTTGCCGAGCGTTTGAAAAATAATCTCAGAAGCTTTGATCTTGTCGCGCGAATGGGGGGCGAGGAATTCGTCGCGATCATGCCGGATGTGTCTGAAATGCGGGCGCAGATTATCGCCGAGCGTCTGCGTCGTTCCATTGCGGAAGAGCCGGTTATTTGCGGGGCTGAGGGCGGCGCGCTCAATATTACAACCTCAATCGGCGGCGCTCTTATCGATCATGAACCCCATACGCCGCAGGAGGTCTTTGACCGGGCCGATAAGGCACTTTATGAGGCAAAAAATCTAGGCCGGAACTGTACGGTTTTTGAAGGAGCGGGCAAGCTTGACCCCGCAAAATTTTCACCGCAAAGACGTGATAATGTACAGGCGCAGTAGGGAGACAATGTATTAACGTAATATTAACTTTTCTTTGATACCCTTCTTCTCAATAGCTTATTTTCAAATGATCAGAAGAGAGTGCATTGATGGATAGGGATATTGAAAAGTCAAAAGAGTGGATTGCGCGTATAAAGGTTTTTACTGATGTTCAAAAGCTTATAACATTGCTGGAAGAGCATCCGGAAAAACCTGTAACGCTGACCCCCGATCTTGTCACCTTTATACAAAAATGTCTGAATCTTTCGGGGCATAATATCGAAGTGGATGGTGTAAGCTCTTCATCGCTGATTGCCGAGTTGAACGGGTTCTATGCCTCAATCGGTCGAAAAGATCTGATGCTCGGCGTGCAGGATAAGGAAAAAACGTTGTAAGAGGGGGTGTGTATTATGGCTAATATAACAACAGATCACATTGCGGCGCTTATAAGTGCCTCTACTCTTAGCTCCGTTCTTATACGAGGCGGCATGGGAGGTGCGGATGTTCAATTTTTTAGTGATTTAGGAGAGATTATACAATCTGGACGGTCTTATATATGGCTCGAAAATGAGGATGGCTCCGTATCTCCCGTAGATGTAGACACTTATCTGGATGCGATTAGTGGAAATATGATTCCTGAGGGGGCACAGCGTCCTTTGGCATCAGACCAAACGCAGGAATTTAATCCAGACAATATTGACCTTTCACATGTCCCAGAAGAGGTAAACCAAAAGACAGGGCATTTTATAGAGTTGCTGGATGGAACTGTTAAAGAAATGACACTTAGGGATATGAATGATCATATATATGGACAGTTGGAAGGAGACTATATTAAAAATTTTCAGGTTTCTGAGGGTGGGGGTACGTTATCTGATGGTACCATAGCCGAGCAGTTAGCTGCTCTTGATCTTGAATCCGTTAATCGTTCTTTGGAGCAGGATTTGCTGCCGTCCAATCTGGATCTTAGTCTGGTATCTCTTAAACCTACAAATTTTACATTGGGATAAAGATTTTGCAGGAGAATCAGGGGAATAAAAAAAGCGCCCGGCGGGGCGCTTTCCGTTTCAAGGAGACAGGCGCTCCTAGTTTTTCTTTGAAGGCGGCATTTTCTTCTCAACGAACATGACATGCGCACCGCGCTTGCCTGTTTCAGGGTGAGTTGCCCAAGGATCAAATTTCTTCTTCTTGATCTTGTATTCCGCGCTTGTCGAACGCATCGCATAATAACGGTAGCCTGTTCCAGCTTCGCTTTCCAGCCTGACTTTCAGTCTCTTTTTACTCTTCGCAGCCATTTGCTTTCCATCCGGTCAAATCTTGTAAAGCGCCCTTATGACGGGTTTAAAACGAAATGTCAAGAATAAGCGTAACGGTTTTTTTATGATAAGCCGCCGGGATGCTTTTCAGTTACAACGATAATGCAGCTTCCTGTGGCAAGGGTGATGATTGTGTTTGTTTTCTGGGGTAGCGTATCATTTTCATGTTCGGAGCGCCCATTTTGGGTGCCCCGTCAGGAACGAAGCCATATTTTCGGGCAATACGCTGGAGTCCTTTATTGCTCTTGCCTGTTATGAAAATCGCCGATTTTCCAGTTTTGTCGAGATGGCTTGCCAGAGCGTTGAAAAGGGCTGTCCCATAGCCTTTTCCACGTTGGTCAGGGTGTGTAAACAGCCGGTTGATTTCCCATGTTTTTTCGCCTATCGCAGCCTGTAAAAAACTCACGATTTCGCCCTGTTCCGTAGTCGCACAGAAAACCGTTTGGCTTTCTATACCCTCCAGTAGCGCTGACTGAGGGGTGTCTTTGATCTCGTCCCAGAGTTTGATCAACCGATGAAGCTGATCCATATCTTCAGGTTTTGCGCATCTGATCATGGTTCCATTCCACGTGTTTTAGAGGGGGAGGATGCAGGATTTTATGCAATATGTCAATAATTATTTCTTTGCACGCTTTGTGTTGAGCGTTCATTTTGTTTCTGTTGAGCCTGTGCTACAACTCCTTCCATGATTCATAATCTTTTGACTATTGCCGGATCGGACCCCTCCGGCGGGGCTGGAATTCAGGCGGATTTGAAAACATTCTCAGCGCTGGGCTGTTACGGGATGAGCGTACTCACGGCCCTGACGGCACAGAATACGCAGGGTGTTTTCGCTCTTCACGATCCGCCGCCGGACTTTATCGCCGCCCAGATCGAGGCCGTCTTTAACGATATCCGGGTTGATGCGGTGAAAATCGGCATGGCGGGCACCGCAGAGGCTATTCATGCTATTGCGGACGCGCTTGAGCGTTTAAAGCCGCCCTTTATTATAGTGGACCCGGTGATCGTAGCCACGAGCGGCGATGCCTTGATTTTTCCCGAAGCCGTGGAGACTTTGAAAACGCGGCTTGTGCCCTTGGCGGATATTCTGACCCCTAATATCCCGGAAAGCGCTGCTCTTCTTGGCCGGGATACGGATTTTGATGAGGAGACGGCGCACGCACTTCTGGCTCTGGGGCCGCGCAGTATCCTGCTGAAAGGCGGGCATGGCGGCGGTGATACAAGCCCGGATATTTTCGCCGCCGAAACTATCACGGAACGCCTTGAGGCTCCGCGTATCAAAACGTGCAACACGCACGGGACGGGCTGCACCCTCTCGGCAGCACTGGCAGCGTTTTTGGCAAGAGGGTTAGAGCCGCTGGAGGCCGCACGCGCGGCCAAGGCCTATTTAACGGAAGCGATCCGGCATGCTGATATGCTAGATGTTGGCAAAGGCTCAGGCCCAGTCCATCATTTTTGGCATTTCGATGACTTAATCTCTCCCTCTCCCCTTTGGGGAGAGGGGCGGGGTGAGGGGGTAAAAGACCTTGATTTCCCCACAAACCTCAGACCCCCCACCCCAACCCTCCCCCTCAAGGGGGAGGGGATAAAAAAGCGAGAAAAATCCTGTAGGGATTAAAAACACTCATGAACGAATTTTCCTTGATTGAACGCTATTTTCAGCCGCTTTCACCGGTCTTGCTCAAAGATGATGCGGCAGTGCTGTCTATCCCCGCAGGGCATGAGCTGGTGGTCAGTTCGGATACGCTCAATGAGGGAACGCATTTCATAGCGGGCGCAGACCCGGCAGACATCGCGCATAAAGCCTTGCGGGTCAATCTGTCCGATCTTGCGGCGATGGGGGCTGATCCTCTGGCGTATCAGTTGAATATTGCATTTTCAGCTATGCCCGATGAGATATGGCTCGAAGCCTTTACAGCTGCGCTGGCGGCGGATCAGGCAGCGTTCGGCATATTTTGCTCCGGCGGCGATACGACCTCGATCAAGGGGCCGCTCTCCATCTCGATTACGGCGATGGGGGTGGTGCCTGCCGGGCAGGCTGTGACGCGTGGCGGGGCCGAGCCGGGCGATGTTTTGCTGGTGAGTGGTCCTGTCGGCGGGGCGTTTTGCGGTTTGCAGGCTTTGCAGAGGCAACCCGGATTTACAGTGAGCGAGGCTTTAATAGAGGCCTGTTACAGGCCGTGTCCACGGACAGATCTGGCAGAGGCGGTGCGGATGTATGCGCATGCCGCGGTGGATATTTCGGACGGGCTTGTAGCTGATTTGTCTCATATATGTGAGGCCTCCGGTGTCAAGGCCGTGCTTGAGGCTGAGACTGTTCCGCTGTCTGAAGAGGTGAAAGTTTTGTTGCGTTCAGGTGCCGTCAGTCGCGAAAGCCTTTTGAGCGGCGGGGATGACTACCAGCTCTTGATGGCCGTTCCGCCACAGCATACGCAGCATTTTCCGGGCAGCACCGTGATCGGGCGTTTCGAAGAGGGCGCAGGGGTGCGTGTTCAGGATGTGGACGGGCAGGTGCTGTCTTTTAAAGAAAAAGGCTGGACGCACTTTTAACAGCCTTGCCTTTGCAAATATGACGGAGTAACGTAAACGCACGTTTTTTCAGGATAAAAATACGAAAGACTTATACAAATGACACAAATTCTTGTCCCCGTTCTTGGTGAATCCGTCAGCGAGGCGACGGTTGCGCAATGGCTCAAAAAAGAGGGTGAGGCCGTTGCCGCAGACGAGCCGATTGTCGAGCTGGAAACCGATAAGGTGACGCTGGAGGTTAATGCGCCTGCTGCGGGTGTGATCAGCAAGATCGTTGTGGGCGAGGGGGAAAATGTCGAGGTTGGCGCTCTGCTCGGTGAGCTTGAAGCGGGCGCTGTGGCCAATGACACGCAAAAAGCGGCGGCGGCTCCGGCTGAGGCTGCGAAAGATGGAGTAAAAGAGACTGCTCCGGCTGCTGCGTCTGCGGACGAGCCGAAAATGTCGCCGGCCGTACGTAAGATGATCGGTGACAATGATCTGGATGCCGCCTCTATTCCGGCGTCCGGCAAGGATGGCCGCTTAACGAAAGAGGATGTGCAAAAAGCGCTGGAGCAAAAGCCTGCCGAGGCTGCTGCACCTGCATCTGCTCCTGCCGCAGCAAAGGCACCCGCAGCGGCTGCGCCCGCACCGGCCAAACCGACCGCGCCGCGTGAAACAGGTCCGCGTGAAGAGCGCGTGCGTATGACCAAGCTGCGCAAAGTGATCGCCTCCCGCCTGAAAGAGGCGCAGAACAACGCGGCCATGCTGACCACCTTTAACGAGGTGGATATGGGGCCGGTCATGGATTTGCGCAAAGCGTATCAGGATAATTTCGTGAAAAAGCACGGGGTCAAGCTCGGCTTTATGAGCTTTTTCGTCAAGGCCGCTGTGAACGCGCTCAAGGAGTTCCCGGCTGTGAACGCCGAAATTGACGGGGACGATATCGTTTACAAAAACTATTACGATATCGGCGTGGCCGTCTCGACACCGCAAGGGCTGGTTGTGCCGGTCCTGCGCGATGCGGACCAGCTCTCCATGGCGGAAATCGAGTCTAAAATCATTGATCTGGGTACGCGCGCCCGCGACGGGAAGCTCGGCATGGATGAGATGATGGGCGGAACGTTCACGATTACCAATGGGGGTATTTTCGGCTCCATGATGTCCACACCGATCCTCAACACACCGCAATCGGGGATTTTAGGCATGCACAATATCACGCAGCGCCCGATGGTCATGAAAGACGGTTCCATTCAGGCAAGGCCTATGATGTATCTGGCCCTGTCTTACGACCACCGTATCGTCGATGGCCGCGAAGCCGTCAGCACGCTGGTCCGCATCAAAGACGCCGTCGAAGACCCGCAGAGATTGCTGCTGGGGGTTTAATCTCTTTCGGGATAGAACTTTTTACGAGTGCTGGCGATTTCTAAAATCCCCGACGCCTTTAATTGTTTGAGCGCCGTGAGGCCTGAAAGGTCACGGCATTTTGCAGGGTTGCCGATCTCTATGCGGGTTACGCCTGCGCCGATTAAATTGACGAGTTCCCGCGCGGTCGGCGCTTGTGCGGCATAAAAACTTTCCGGTTCGATTACAAAACCCTGCCGGGCTGCGCTCATCAGCAGGCGGGTGACGGGTTCAAGGATAAAACTGTAGCGGTCTTCCGGTTCGTCCGTGACCGGCGTTGTATAGCCGGTTACAGGGTGGGCTGTGGCGTGAAGCCGGAATCGTTCACCTTTTGCATTATGGGTGAGGCAGGTTGCAAAGGGTATGTCTGTGGAGTGCTGCGTCGGCCTCTTTGTCTCTTCACCATGACGGGATATGATGACCGGGTTTTCTTCCGGGGGCTTATACCCTTCCGGCGCTTCGAAAATCGGCTCTATTCTCTGCTCTTTGCGAAAAAGTTTATAGACGCCGATCCCGGCATGTTCGGCAATCTTCATCGACATATGCGCAAAATGATGGCCGCGCCTTTGTGCGAAATCCTTATCGAACCCTTTATGGTCGATATAAAGCGCTTTGATCCCGGCTTCGGCCATATTCTTCATACAGTTTGGGCAGGGCGGGTCCGTGATGAAAAGCTGCGCACTTTTCGTGACTATACCGCGCCGCGAGGCTTCCAGGATGCAGGCTGTCTCCGCATGGATCGTGCCGCTGGAGCTACCGATTTTGATGTTTCGCCCGATCTTTTCTTCGATAGGCGCGGGCCAGTAATTCGTCGCGCTCAGGGAAAAATCATCTCCGGTAAGCGTGGCGGCGATTTTGTTGTCCGGGTGCGGGCTGCGCCCGACAATATCAACGGCGGCCTGCATGGCTGTGTAGGAGGAATCACTCATAGTTCGGCTATTGTATAGAAAAATCTGTATTCCTCTCTCGAAAAACTTGTTTGTATAGGTTATAGCTATGAACTCTTTGAAAAAGCCTTCATGAAGGGGTGAGCAATATGTCCGATAAGTTTGATGTGATTGTCATTGGCGCCGGTCCGGGCGGGTATGTGTGCGCGATTCGCTGTGCGCAGCTTGGGATGAAAGTCGCCTGCGTGGAGAAGCGAGAGACGCTTGGCGGGACATGTTTGAATGTGGGCTGCATACCTTCGAAGGCATTGCTCAGCGCTTCCGAGAAGTATGAAGATGCGAAAAAGCATTTCAAGGGGATCGGGATTGAGGTCTCTCCGAAGCTGGATCTGGGACAGATGATGAGCTTCAAGGACAGCGTGGTCGAAGCCAATACGAAGGGCATCGAATTCCTGTTTAAAAAGAATAAGGTCACGCATCTGAAGGGCGCAGGAGAAATTGCCGGGGCCGGGAAGGTCAAGGTCGGCGATACGACTTACGAAACAAAATCTATTGTGATTGCAACCGGGTCCGATGTTGTTTCTCTCCCCGGTATTGAGATCGACGAAAAGCAGATCGTGTCTTCAACGGGTGCTCTGGCGCTGTCCGAGGTACCCAAAAGCATGGCCGTAATCGGTGGCGGGGTCATCGGGCTGGAGCTGGGCACTGTTTACCGCAGGTTGGGCGCAGAGGTCACGGTTATTGAATTCATGGATAATATTTTGCCCGGCATGGATGGCGAGGTGCGTAAAGAGGCGCAGAAAATCCTGAAGCGGCAGGGGATCAAATTCAAGCTGGCCTCCAAGGTTACAAAGGCTGTGGCAACAAAACAGAATGTCGCGCTCAAGATCGAGGATGCGCAGGGCGGAAATTCAGACTCCCTTGTGGCCGATATCGTGCTGATGGCTGTAGGCCGCAAGCCCTATACGGACGGGTTGGGGCTGGAGAAGGCCGGTGTTGCACTCGACGAGCGGGGCCGCGTGAAAACGGACGCCGGTTTCAAAAGCTCTGTGGACGGGATTTACGCCATTGGCGACGTAATCGCCGGGCCGATGCTTGCGCACAAGGCCGAAGATGAGGGCGTTATTCTGGCGGAGATTCTGGCCGGGCAAAGTGGTCATATCGACTACAATATGATCCCCGGCGTAGTCTATACGTGGCCGGAAATTGCTGCAGTCGGGAAGACGGAAGAGCAACTCAAGGAAGAGGGCATCGCCTATACGTCCGGGAAGTTTCCTTTCATGGCCAATGGCCGCGCCCGCGCAATGGGTATGACGGACGGGTTCGTCAAAATTCTGGCCGACGCAAAAACCGACCGTGTTTTGGGCGCACATATGATCGGCCCGAATGTGGGTGAGTTGATCTCCGAGATCGTGACGGTCATGGAGTTCGAAGGCAGCGCGGAAGACATTGCCCGCACATGCCATGCGCACCCGACCCTAAGCGAAGTTGTGAAAGAGGCCGCTCTGGCGGTGCATAAGCGGCCAATTCATAGTTAGCGGGACAAAAACCCCCATGGTCATTGCGAACGACCAACGGGAGCGCGGCAATCCAGAATTTTTCTTTATGGCTCTGGATTGCTTCGTTCGCTGCGCTCTCTCGCAATGACGATTGAGGCTAGCTCATGTAAGGGTAAAAAGTGCGAACTTCTACTGGTTGGTATAGCTGTTTCAGGTTATCGACTGTCTCCGTATCCGCGTGTTCGATATGAATGGCCAGGCTGTTTTCCGGCAGTGGTGGTGTGTCGCCGTCCAATTCAGTTGAAACAAAAACACCTTCAAGTTTTTGTAAAGATTTTTGGGCAGCATATGCTTTCCCTTCATTAGAAAAGCTGAAAATCACGGACAGGCCTTGAGCGGGTTGGGCCTGTTTGTGAGTTGCTGCTTTACCATTGTCGGGCGCGGCGGATGCTTCATTCACAGCACTTTTCAGGATATTGGGGACATCGCTATGTATAGGATATTCTGACATATTTCTCTCCTGTATGTTCTCGGAAGAAGTCTTTATGCAAAAAAAAAATAGGGCGGCGCAAGTCTTTTTACGTATCTTTTACGCCCGTGGGTGGGCGTTTTTATAAATACGCATCATTTCCTTTGCATCGAGCTCCGTATAGCGCTGTGTCGTGGAGAGGCTCGCATGGCCAAGCAGCTCCTGAATCTCGCGTAAATTCATCCCGTTTTGCAGCAGGTGCGTGGCGAAGGAGTGGCGCAGCGCGTGGGGGGTCGCATTTTCCGGCAGGCCGAGCAGGTTGCGTAAATCTCTCATGGCTTTTTGCGCGACGCCCTGATTAAGCCGTCCCCCCCGTGCGCCGCGAAAGAGCGGGGATTGCAGCTCCGGCGCGAAAGGGAGCAGGGCCAGGTAGTGCGTAAGGACGGTCTCGACGATCTCAATGACCGGCACACGCCGCTCTTTGCGGCCTTTTCCCATGACGCTCAGAAAACCGTTTTGCGGCATATCCCCGATATTCAGGCCAAGCGCCTCGTCAATGCGCAGGCCACAACCGTAAAGCAGGGTGAAGAGCGCTCGGTCCCGCGCGGCGACCCAGTCTTCGCGTGCCAGCAACCCGGCTTGCTCCAGCACGTCTTTAGCCTGCGTCTCATGCAGGGGGCGGGGGAGTTTGCGCGGGAGTTTCGGTGAGTGGATCAGGCTGATTTTCGGGTTGTGCAAAATGCCCTGCCGGTCCATCCATTTCAGCAGGTTCTTGACGCCTGAGAGGGAGCGCGCGCGGCTGGCATTCCCGGCACCGTCCATGGCCTTGCGGGAGAGCCATGCCCGGAAATCCCGTATACCCGTTTCTGAAATGGAATCGAGGCAAGGCGCCTCGCCGCCCTGATGACTGCGCAGGAAAAGGAGGAAATTTGTGACATCAGCGCTATAGGCACGCAGCGTGTGGCGGGATACATGTTTTTCAAATTGCAGCCAGTCCTGCCATTTCTCAAGCGTTTTGGCCAGATCGGGAGCGCACAGGGCGAGCGTTTCGGGGGCAAGGCTCATGCGTTAAGCGTAGCACAAGAGGGGCCGGAGTATGGCTATTATATTGTGTCTAGTGCTAACTCTTCTTTTTTCGGAGCGAAATGCTCATTGATAATCTGCTGATGCTCAGGGTCATCGCCAGCCAACTGCAGGGCGAATATGTGAAGGGTGTAGATTTGATAGTAGTCATGCGGGGCGCTGATCATTGTAGTTTTAAGGGCCTGCAAGGCGAGGCCCTGTGTGCCTGTCACATTGCCCGGATCTCTTGCTGCAATATCAAGCAGGGTCGTTGCAGCGTCCCGGAGATTCTGATCTCCGCAAATGGCCGCTTGCTGTGTTTCGAATATCTGTTGTTTCAAGTCTGCGCTGTTATTGGCGTTATTATCCGTGGCGGCAGCGGAGAACACAGTGGATGTTGTCATTGGCTTCGTCCCTTGTTTCGAGAGGACGGATCATAAGGAAAATAAAAACTATGTCAATATAAATGAAGTGATGAAGCGCCGGATCTCGTCTCTATTTCCACAAATTCAGCCAGCTAAGGCAGATGTTCATCGAAAGTTGTATTGAAGATAATAGATCTGGTTCTTGGAGGGTGTTTGATCATTTTTTTGACTATATCACTATCGTGGTCTGTAACAAAAGCACAGTAGTCACCAAACACGCTGCCTTTATATTCTTCAGCAAATCTACGAAATAATTTTTCAGGTAGTCCCGGGAACAAATTCTTTCTTGTTAGAAAATCATAATTTTTATCATCTTCAATAAAATCTTTTGAATTGCGTGAGTGCCTTATGAGGTTACAGGCAAGAAAGGATTCTGCCTTATTGTCAGGGTCTAAAACAGGTAAAAGCTCCTCTGTAATCAGAGATTCGATTTGTTCAGACCCTGTCATGTTGGAGATGCATGCGGGTTGTATTTCATTAAACTTGCGCTCAAAGTCTTGAGAAACGTCATGGTTGTTCAGTGTGTTCAGAAAAGCAGCGCGCCCCCATACATCACGTAAGATTATTTTTTGTCGATCGTTTCCCAAAATAGATAGAACTCTACCAGATTAAAATGATTCGATTTTTGTCATTGCGAGCGACCAACGGGAGCGCGGCAATCCAGCAGGAACACTGGATTGCTTCGTCGGCTCTGCCTCCTCGCAATGACGGTTTTGTATGATCATTCTTATTTGGATAGGCTATATCTGTGGTGTTGCAACGTTGAAAACATTAGTACACACAAGCCTTCCGTGTAAGATTGCGGATGTACAGTGTTGTCGTAATTACAGGTTTTTTTTGGATATGTCAACAAGGGGGCCAGCCTCTATTTCCACAAATTCAGCCAGCTTCGGAAGCACCGCTCAATCACACGGGCGAGGAAGAGGATTTGGTCGGTAGCTTGCCCTTCAGCAAACATGTGCGGGTCGCGGGAGCCGAAGGCAAGGATCGCCGGCGGCGTATCCATCGCGATGTCGATCCGCAACAGGATTTGTGATTTAACGAGTGTCGCCCCGCCGCCATAGATGGCTTCAATCCCGCTGATATCGTCTTGAAGCAGGGCGTTTTTGCCGCGCATCCATTTATCGACCGTTCCGGCGGGGATAATCCGGATGCCGGAGGTGCTGATGTGAGGGATATTTTCTCCATCGGCCTCGACAAGGAAAACGGCAATATCGACATCCAGAAGGTTCGCCAGATCAATCGTAATCGCATGGATAAACTCATCAAAGCGCCGCGATTCCAAAAGGCGCAGGACCGCTTCGTGAATGCGGGCCTGATTGTTCATATTGGCGCGTGAGGTTTCGACGAGCTGTTTGGTTGTCTCCATGACTTCTTGTTTATCGGCGCGCAGCCGCTCGATCATATAAGACTGGAAATCCGCAACCTCGCCTTTTTTCGGGCGAGGGCGCGGCGGGATCAGAAGCTCTACAGCCTCCGGGTGATTTTTCAGGAAGTCAGGATTGTTCTGCAAAAAGGCGATCACATCGTCTTCGGTCATGGGAGGTTTTTCATCAATTTCAGAAACAGCTTCAGACATTCGTTGAGTCTAGCATGAACAGCAGGGCGGCAAAAGCCCGTAACGGCAGGCGGCAAAAAAATAAAACTTTTACGTGAGGGAGCTTCTATAGTCATTCCAGTTAAAAATCACACCTCATATTGTCATCCCCGCGGGCGAGCGCAGCGAGCCTAAAACAGCGGGGATCCAGGAATGCCAGCCGCAAAGCGGCTGACCTTATGTGGATCCCGTTCGTGCAAGCTTTCGCTTTCGCGAAAGCGCGGGCGGGATGACGTTTGAGAGATATGTCCAGTTTTTAACTGGAATGGCTATAGCACACAAAAAAACAGAAACCCCGGGCGCAGTTATGTGTTATCGCGTATAAATTTTCCAAACGTCTCCACGGCTTCCCGGACACGGGGAGCGTAGCTGTCTATAAAATCTTCATCAAGAGGGGCGCCATTTTGGAGGGCGGAGAGCGCGGCGGTGCCGTCATAGTCGCAACTCGACAGGCGTAAGGTGAGGACGCCTGGATCTGCGCCGAAGGCTGTGCCGGGCAGGGTGGCCAGACCGTAATTCTCCATCAGTTTCCCGGCCAGATCTACCGATGTATGGATAGCTGCGGCGGCCAGAGCTTCCCGGTACGGAGCGAAATCCGGATAGTTGTAAAATGCGCCTTGCGGAGGCGGGGCGATGATACCCAAATTGCGCAGGCCTGTTGCAATGAAGCCGCTCATCAGGCCGTGAATATCCGTGCAGGCCCGGATATGGGCTTCGATATCCTCATGTCCGCGGTAGGCTTCGATGACGGTACGTTGAATCGGTGAGGGGACACAGGACCATGTTTCGCTCGCGATATTGCTCATAAGGCTGTGTAGCCCGTCCACGGCTTTGGGAATAAAGCCGATCCCGATCCGCCAACCGCCGAGTGAAAGATGTTTGGACAGACCGGAGGATACAGAAGTGCGCTCCGGCGCATATTTCGCAATGCTGCGGTAATGACCGTCAAATGTAATGAGGCCGTAAATTTCGTCGGAAATAATGAAGATATCTTCTTCCTGACACACGCGCGCAATGGCTTGAAGCTCGTCTTCCGGGATGGTTAGGCCGGTCGGGTTGGACGGGCTGTTGAGGATCAGCTTGGACGGATTTTTGCCTTCGGCACGTGCGGCATGGATAACGGCGCGCAACTTATCCGGGTCGATATGAAATCCGGCCTCATCCAGAACTGTGGGTACCTTGATAATGTCCCGGTGCAGCATACGCGCTTGCGGGCCGTAACTGACCCAGCTCGGCACAGGCATCAGCAGATCACCTTCGATCGCCATTTGTAGCGCATAGAGAATAAGCTTGCTGCCCGGTGCGATGATCACGTCAAATTGTGACGTATCAAGACCTGTCTTGCGCTCATAGTAAGAGGCGACAGCTTCACGCAGTTCCGGCAGCCCGATTGTCGGAAGATAGTCTTTTTGATGGGACTCTTTTTGTAGCGCTTTGAGGAGGCGCGGGTGAACGGGAAAAGGGGACTCTCCGAACCCCATATGTAGAACGGTTTGGCCCGCATCTCTGCGGGCCTTGACCATCTCGTTCGCCGCCAGTGTGGGGGAGAGTTCGAACGCTGTTGCCGATTTAATCAGCGTAACGATAACGGCCTCCGTTTTTTACGCGTTGGGATAAGCAGTTTTATATTATGCGGCTTTTTCTGTATTGTTGCCGGGCGCTTTTTTACGGCGGCCAAACAGCTTCGGCCTATCCTGTTTTTGCTGCACTTCTTCCGTTTCCAGAAACTCCTTATAGGAAACGACCTGACGCTTTTCATTGAGTGCGTCGGGGATAAAGATGGCGCCGCCGGAAGATGAACTGCATGCTCTCATGATGGTGATCCTCGTTTCAATATATGCAGAGTTCTTTCTGCGAACTCAATGTACATTTTTTCCTTTGCCTGTACAAAACTTATGTATACTGCGCTGCAAAAAGAAGAAGGCATGATTTTAAAAATAAAACTTGAATCCTTATCTTGCCGGCCTTTTTATACGAGGCGGTAAACGGAAGAAAAAAGCTGGTTATGCCGGCTGGAGAGGCTTATATGCACACACAATATGCTTTGCGCGATATCTTACGAAATGCAGCAATCGGGTTGGCTGTCAGCTTTGTTGCAATCAGTTTGGGCGCATCCTTGGGTATTCTATCCGGGCGCGGCGCTTTCGCCGGGATGATCTCGGCAGGGATTATTGCCTTGATTACATCGGCCTTTGGTGGAACTCGTATACAATGCTCAGGGCCAACGGCACCTATGAGTGCGATCTCGGCAATTGTCGTAGCCTTCGCTTTTTCCGATCATGCCCATGCACAAACACAGCTCAGTTCCGATCAGTTTATTACGCTGGTTTTTTTGATGACGGGCGGGCTTCTTGTTTTGATGGGGCTTTTTCGAACAGGCCGGTTGATCCGCTTTATACCCAATGTTGTGATTTCAGGTTTTATGAACGGGATTGCTCTGCTGATCTGGTTGTCGCAGATCAAAGTGTTGTTTGGTGTCGGCGGTAAGGCGGCGGTCGAGGGGCCGCTTGCGGCGAATATTTTGATTGCAGCGGCAACGATCTTTTTTATTTTTGCAGGCCCGGTATTGTTCAAAAAATATGCACCGCGTCTTGCGGTCTATATCCCCGGTACCTTGTTATCCATCGTTCTTGTCACTGCTTTGGCAGCATTATTTCATGCACCGGTTCAGTATGCCTCCTTGGAAGGGGCTCTTGATTCCCTAACGGATATACACACATTCTTTGCGCAGCAATGGCCTGACAGTGCAGTGTTTTCCGACGTGATGGTTGCGGGGCCGTACGCTCTGAAACTCGCCATTCTATGTTATCTGGATACGCTTCTGACTTCACTGGTGATCGACCGCATGACCGGAGAAAAGACGGCGCGCGACCGGGAGCTTTGTGCGCAAGGCGCAGCGAATGCCTGCGCTGCAATTGTGGGAGGTATTCCCGGCGCACAAGCGACCATCCGTTCTATCCTTCTGGTAAAAGAAGGAGCAACGCTCCGCCTTGCCGGGATGTGTGCCGGCGCGTTTGTCTTTGTCGAGATTTTTATTTTTCGGGATGTATTTTCAATGATCCCCAGCGCTGTCTTTATCGGCATTCTGTTTAAGGTCGGTTACGACGTCTTGGATTTAAAGCCTTTGGGTATTTATGTGCGGGGGCTGTTTGGGCGAAGTAGTCAGAACTCTCATATGGCTGTCGGTCATATGGAACTCATTTTTATCGCCGGGACGACGTTGGTGACGGTTCTCTATGATTTGAATGCTGCCGTACTGGGATTTACAGCTCTGTTTTATTTTGCGAATAAAACGCTGTTCAAAGAGGCTCCGATCCCGGATCTTCTGGCGCCGGAAGAAACGGAAGGGGTCACCGACGAAGGCTAGTGCACAAAAGCCTTCAAATGATGACGCGCCCTAGCATAGCCATGCTCATATAAAAGGATCGTCATTCCCGCGGTGCGCCGCAGGCGTGCTTAGACAGCGGGAATCCATAAGAGGTGAGCCGCGTAGCGGCTCGCATATGGATCCCGGACGTTTAAGCGATGCCCCGCATCGCCTCCGGGATGACGGTGCTGGTAATCAATTTATATGAGCGTGGCAGTATAAAAAAAAGGAGGCCCGTTTGGACCTCCTTTCTTGAATGGTATTTTAGGAAAGGATTAGTCAACGACTTTCAGGTTGACGGCGGCTTGTCTGCCACGGTTTTCCTGAAGCTCAAACTCGATCTTTTGTCCTTCAGCCAGGCTCTTCATACCCGCCCCTTCCACAGCAGAGATGTGGACGAATACATCGTTTCCGCCTTCGTCGGGAACGATAAAGCCGAAGCCCTTCGTCGGGTTAAACCATTTTACGGTGCCTGTTTGGGCCATGTTGCGATACTCCTTCGCGTTTAGTGTGTTTTAAATCAGCTCTTCGGGTCGTGTATTCGGGCCGATTTTAAGTCAAAGCGCGAAGCCGTAGTCCAAAGAATTCGGGCCTGACTTTATCCTGTTTTTGCAGGAAAACGCAAGAAAAAACACGGGAAATGCAAGCGGAGACAAGATTTTCACTGCAAAAGATTTTCCGAAATTTTTTAAAAGAGCGCTCAGGATTGAGCGTTTTGTATTTTCTCTTGATCAGGAGATTGAGCCGGATCAAGCGTCTGCTCGGAGGCGGCTTTCATGGCGTGACGCGGTTTGACCGGGCCTTTGAGCCGTTCCGGGCCTATGGCCGTGATCAGTTGCCGGACCTCTTGCCGTGCGGCAATTTCCGAGAGGGTAAGATTGTCCTTTGACTCA
This sequence comes from Alphaproteobacteria bacterium, assembly GCA_020442475.1. GTDB lineage: Bacteria > Pseudomonadota > Alphaproteobacteria > Micavibrionales > Micavibrionaceae > JAGRKA01. The sequence goes on from JAGRKA010000003.1 coordinate 83,614, forward strand.
TCTTTGAGGTCCATCAGGGTCAGGCCTTTAAGGAAAAGTTCTTTGAAAACGACCCGTTCACCAAAGCCGGGAACGGTTCGGAAGCCTGCCAGTCGTGAAATTTTTTCAAGAAGCTCGCCGATGATCTTTTTGTTATTGGCCTCGATATGGGCGAGGCGGTTGCGGACGACAATCCAGTCCATGCGCGTGCCGTCACGCTCCAGCTTTGTGTCCCGCTGGGCGTTCACCATGCTGGAATAGACGGAGGGGCTGAGAATATCATGGCTGTTCGGATCAATCCGTGCCAGAAGGTCCAGATCAATGAAGCTGTCATTCATCGGGGTGACAAGCGTATCGGCATAGCTGTGTGCAAGACGGCTTAGGAAATTGTCGGTGCCGGGCGTATCTACAACGATAAAATCGGCGGCGCTTCCCAACTCTTCAAGAGCCATCATAAAAAAGTCTCGCTCCTCATCCTGTTGTTCGGAGACTGTTTCCGCGCGGCTTTTATTAATAGCCATATGGGCCGGGCTGAGGATCGGCTTTTGGGCGCTGCGCATATAATCGAAACGATTTTTCATGTAGCGCGTCAACGTACCTTGCCGTGCATCCAGATCAATCGTGCCGACCGTATAGCCGAGCCGCAGCAAGGCAATAGCGGTGTGCATAGCGGTGGTGGATTTCCCCGATCCGCCTTTTTCGTTACCGAAAACTATGATATGTGCCTGTGTCATCGCATATGCAGGATAGACGAAACCGGAAAGTCTGACTAGAGTTTTGGGTGATGAGAGATAAAAAGAACAGGGATGAAGACCGATTAACGGCGCTGCGGGCGGCCATGAAGGCTCATGGCGTGCAAGGTTTCCTTGTGCCGCGGGCCGATGAATTTCAGGGAGAATTTGTCGCACCCTACGCGGAGCGCCTGAAATGGCTTACGGGTTTTACGGGTTCGGCCGGGCTGGCGCTTATTCTGGAGGGGCGGGCTGCTGTTTTAACCGATGCGCGTTATACGCTGCAAATCACCCGGCAGATCGACACGCATTTGTATGAGGCTCTGAATATCGCCGATATCACAGCCGGGGGGTGGCTGGCGGATCATGCGCCGGAAGGGGCTGTGATCGGTTACGATCCGTGGCTGCATACGCCTGCACAACTTGAAAAGCTGGAAAAAGAAACGGCAGCACGTGGGCTTGTGTTCACAGCGCTGGAGCATAATCTGTTGGATGAAATCTGGAGCGATCAACCCGCCTTGCCCAAGGGGCAGGTGTCGATTTTTCCCGAAGAGATTGCCGGGCTGTCTTCGAAAAACAAACGTGCGCAGATTGGGCAGACTATAGAGGCGGAAGGCGGCGCTTGTGCGATCATCAGCCTGCCCGATTCGCTGTGTTGGCTTTTGAATGTCCGGGGCGCAGATATCAACTATACGCCGTCTGTTTTATCATATGGCTTGATCTATGCTGGAGATGGCGTCCTCCAGTGGTTTATTGATCCGGACAAGCTGTCCCCGACTGTCCGGGCGCATCTGGGCGAGGGTGTCGAAATTGTGGATATCGCAGATATGCCGGGCGCTCTTGAGCGCGCTGGCCGGGCGGCAGCGCAGGCAGGCAAACCTGTATTTTTGGATCATGACCGCACGCCTGTCCGGTTCAAGCGGGTTTTGGAGAAGGCCGGGGCGCACGTGCAAAATCGTAAGGACCCGTGCATCGCGCCTAAAGCGATCAAGACTCTGGCCGAACAGCAGGCCGTCCGTGAAGCGCATATCCGAGACGGTGTAGCGCTCGTGCGCTTTTTATGCTGGCTGGAGGAGGCTGTGCCGCAGGGCGGGCTAAGCGAATGGACGGTTGCACAAAAGCTCTATGACTTTCGTGCGGACTCGCCTGATTTTAAAGAGGAGAGTTTTTCCGCGATTGTTGGGTTTGGTGAAAACGGGGCCGTTGTACATTACCGGGCAACGGCAGACCATAATGCGTTGATTGCCCCGCCCGGTTTGCTTCTGGTTGATAGCGGTGGGCAATATCCGGATGGAACGACGGATATCACGCGCACGGTTGCACTTGGAACGCCGTTACAAGAGATGAGGAAGAATTTTACGAGAGTCCTGCGCGGTCATATTGCCGTGGCCTCTGCGCGTTTTAAGGCTGGGACGATTGGGGCGGATATTGACACGCTGGCACGTGCGCCTCTGCGGGAGATCGGGCTAGATTACGCGCATGGGACGGGGCACGGCGTCGGATGTTATCTGGCTGTTCATGAGGAGGCGGCAAGCCTGTCGCCACGTGGCCACGATCCGCTCGAGCCGGGTATGCTACTCTCCAACGAGCCGGGCTATTACAAGGAAGGTGCCTACGGGATCCGAATTGAAAATCTTGTGCTGGTGCAAGAGGAAAATTCAGGTCTGCTTGGATTTGAAACGGTCAGCCTTGCACCGATTGATCCTGCATTGATTGTGCTTGCGATGTTGTCTGCAGAAGAGCTGGTATGGTTAAATCATTATCATGCGCAAGTTTGTGAGAAGCTTTCCCCGTTATTGCCGGAGAAGGAAAGGCTTTGGCTTGTAGAAAAAACACGGCCCTTGGAGCGTTGACTGTTTAGGCCGGTACCCGCGCTATGTTTCTATTTTTTGTCTTTGTGCGGCGGGCGTTTATCGGGAACACCGTGGATCGGATCAAATTCCGTATGATTGATAATCGTCTCAAGCAGCGGCGCATCCACGAGAGAGGGGGAGCTGATAATTTCATGGACCAGAATATAATTACCGGTGAAAACCGCTTCAAGGCGCGCCGTGTTGGCGTAAGGATATTCTTCTGAAGCCGGGATAGCATATCTGGCGCGCAGGGCAGGTTGTTCGCCGATATAAATTTTTTCTATATTGACGTTTCTGGTGTATCCCTTGTGTCTAAAAATATGCTTTTTGAGGAGAATTTCTGCGGCGTTTGAAAAGGTCAGCTTCGTACCGAATCTGTATCCGTAGGCATTGTAAAAGATCGATTCGAAGCGGACAGGGTCGTAGAAAAGTGCGCCGATAATATCCGTATTGCCGGAAGAGTGAACGTAAGGATCTGCTGCGAGGTAGGGAGGCTGTGTTTTCGGTAAAAGAAGTGCAAACGCGCCGGACGGGGCTTTTATCCTGCTCCATTCTTCTTCAATTGGTTTCTTGATGGAGGTCACACCGTGGGCAGTATCAAGAGAGTCTATAAAAATTTTAGAATGTTTGTCATAGATAACATGTTCCGGTCCGGAGAGGATTTGTTGAAACCGGCTGACATCCGTGTAAACGACACGAAAGATAATGCCTTGCTTTCCAAAATTTTTATCAGGATAAGCGATGTAGACCTCTCCTTCTGAAGATGTGCCGGTATTCAGCGTTGAACGGTCCTTAACAACACCGCCGATAGACTCGTAATGGCTCTGGTAAAAGTCGAGTTCCCTGTTAATCAGCTTTTCTTTGGTGCTTCCTGACATATTCGGACCAAGGGTTTGATCCAGCTTTACAATATAGTTTTTGACGGCATTTTTGTAAGGGCGCTGGTCGATCGTCGCGATGAGTTCGCCGCTGTGAAGGACTTTTGTGTCGTCAATACGGAAAGGAGAGAAATGGTCTTTATATTCGTTGGGAATGGTCACGCGGAACAGACCCGTGATTGACTGGTAGTCGATCCAGGCATTTTCAGCCCAAGCCGCACCGGCACAGATCGCCAGAAATGCACATGACAGAAAGGCTCGTTTTGAAATCTGTGTTATTCGGGAGAAATATTTGCAGCTCATAGCACCTGATTCTGATTTTTTCACGATTTAACCCTGACCCGATTCTACAAGTTTAAAGTTAACAGCATATAAAAAAGCCGCTGAAAAACAAGATCAGCGGCCTTTAAACTGTGGAAATATAGGTTTTAAGAGCGTTTAGCTCATGCCTTATCCGTCGCGTTCGCGGCGTTTCCGGTCCATTTTCCGTGCGCGGCGGACGGATTCGGCTTCCTCGCGCGCTTTCTTTTCGGACGGTTTTTCGTAATGTCTGCGAAGCTTCATTTCGCGGAAAAGTCCTTCGCGCTGCATTTTTTTCTTCAGCACTTTCAGAGCTTGCTCGACATTATTGTCTCTTACGTTGACACTGACCACAGTGTTTCACCTGTCTTTCTAGTTGAAATTAAATATTTTTTCGGAAAACCTCTCCCGAAAAAGACCGCACTTTCTACCATGCTGCAAAGAAAATGCAAGAAAAAATTCGGATAAGGCGCAAGGGGTAGGGCCTATGAAGCCCTGTCGTGCAAACCTTTGATGAAATTTTCGATCAGATAGTCGCTCATGGCATAAGGGGTCTCGCCGCTGATGAGGGGGATTTTTCCCGTCTCCCGCATCAGGCAGATTCCATGTACGGAGGACCATAAAACCCGCGCAGCCATCTTATGTTCCCGCGAATGCTCCTTTCCGGTGAAGAGCGGGGTTAACACATCCTCAAGAGGGGCAAACAAGGTTTGCACCTTATCCTGATACCATACGGGGAGGTCGATTTCGCCGGTCAGGGCGTATTCGAACAGCATCAGCCAGAGCGCCTTGTTTTCATGGGCAAAATCCATATACAGCCCGGCCATGATGCGCAGCCGCTCTTCCAGAGGTGTGTTCGGTGCATCACTCTCCGGGCGGGCAAGCGCTTCCAGCAGCTTATCCATTGTCCGCACGTTCACAGCCAGATAGATGCCGTCCATGGAGCCGAAAATATTATAGAGCGTGCCCGGTGTGTAACCGATGTCTTTAGCGATCCGGCGTGCTGTCAGTGCGGCAAAGCCTTCCGCAGAGACGATCTGCTCGGCGGTATCCGTAATCAAAGTTTCAAGTTCTTCACGTGTATGGTCGCTGCGCCGGGCCATGAATGTAACGATCCTTCTTCTGGTATTTTTAAGCTTATACTATCAATGAACGGTGTTCAATAACATGGTGGTGAAAGGCTCCGGTATAGCCTAGCCATTTTAAAATGATTGTGCCTCCCCCGCGAAAGCAAAAAGTTGTAAATTTTGAATCAATTTATTTTGGGCAGGCTATATTTATTTCAACCCAAGCTCTGCGCGCTTTTGGGTCAGGGCGATCATGTCGGCCCAGACGGCTTTTTTCTGTGCGGGCGTACGCAGCAGGTAGGAGGGGTGATAGGTCGCAATCGCCGGAATGGCTTGTGCATCCGCCGCAGCGTTTCCAGATCGCGGCTTGTAATCGTGCCAGCCCATCTTACGCAGGCGAGAGACGCTCTCTTCGCTGTTCAGCAACGCTTTTGCCGAGACACCACCGCACAGGATCAGGATTCGCGGTTTTACAAGCTGGATATGGCGTTCGATAAAGGGCAGGCTGACCTCGATTTCCGCCGGGGCGGGCGTTCTGTTGCCGGGCGGACGCCAGTTCAGGATATTGGAGATGTAAACGGCTTCTTCCGGCGTATCCGCCTGCCGGTCCAGCCCGGCGGCAGCCAGTATGCGGTCGAGAAGTTGACCGCTGACCCCGACGAAGGGCTTACCGAGTCTGTCCTCATCCGCGCCCGGCGCTTCCCCGATCAGCATAATAGGCGCTTTCGGGTTGCCGTCGGCAAAGACCATGTTGGTTGCCGTTTTCTTGAGCGCGATCCCGTCAAAAGCGGCGATGGCGTCGCTGAGTTCCTCCAGAGTTGTGGCCTGCGCCGCCCGTTTTTCCGCCTCTGCGCGTGCCTCAGAGGCGCCCAGCAGCAGCGGTGACGGCTCTGCGGCGGTGTTCAGCGGCATAGGCGCTTGCGCCCTGTCGCTTAGAGCGCCGGGAGGCATAGCTGAAGATGTTCCGGCGGCGGTGCTTGCGGCTCTCTCGGTTCTCACAGAGGAAAGAATATCCGGTACGGGCAGGGCGGTACGGTCGAGCGCTTCATCGCCCAGCGTTTCGTCAACGCCGATCGCCGCGTAATACTCGAGCGCGGCTTTATACGCTTTTTCCTGTGCCTTCATCATGAAAACAGGCTAAAGTAGTCCACGGTAAAAAGAAAGAGGTCAAGATACCTATGCCCGATTCCCTCCGTTCCGATCGCGACTCCATCGAATATGACGCCGTTATTGTCGGCGCAGGCCCGGCGGGTCTGGCCTGTGCAATCCGGCTTAAACAGATCGACCCGGAGATCAATGTCTGCATTCTGGAGAAAGGCTCTGAGGTCGGCGCGCATATTCTCTCCGGCGCAGTGCTTGAAATGCGGGCCTTTGAAGAGCTTTTTCCCGATTGGCGCAATATGGATGGCGTACCGCTTCATACGCAGGCAACATGGGACCGTTTTTTGTTTCTGACGGAAAAAACGGCTATCAAGCTCCCGCTGCCGCCGCAAATGCGCAATCACGGCAATTATATCATCTCCTTGGGCAATCTGACACGCTGGATGGCCATGCAGGCCGAGGCGCTGGGCGTTGAAATTTTCCCCGGATTTGCCGCTGCCGAATTGCTGTGCAACGAAGAGGGCGCTGTGATCGGGGTTGCAACCGGCGATATGGGGCTGGATTCGCAAGGCAACAAGACGGACGGTTTCGAGCCCGGCATGGAGATCCATGCGCGCCAGACGATTCTGGCCGAAGGCTGCCACGGCTCGCTGACTAAAATAGCGGCCAAGCGCTATGATTTGCGCGCCGCTTCCGATCCGCAAACTTACGGGCTTGGTATTAAGGAACTCTGGGAAATCGAACCCGGCAAGCACACGCCCGGTTCCGTTATCCATACGATTGGCTGGCCAATGGACCGCAAAACCTATGGCGGATCATGGATTTATCATCTGGAGGATAATCTTGTCTCAATCGGTTTTGTGGTCGGGCTGGATTACCAAAACCCTTATTTATCGCCTTATGAGGAAATGCAGCGCTTCAAGACACACCCGGCGATCCGGCCCTTGCTAGAAGGCGGGCGGCGGGTCGCTTACGGTGCGCGGGCTTTGTCCGAGGGTGGTCTCCAGTCTATCCCGAAGCTGGCTTTCCCCGGCGGCCTCCTGATCGGGGATAGTGCAGGCTTTTTGAACGTGCCGAAAATCAAGGGCAATCATACGGCGATGAAATCCGGCATGGTCGCCGCTGAAACCCTTGCGGCTTGGCTTGCTGCCAATAAGGATGTCTGGGGCGTAGAGTGCGGCGCTTATCCGGACGCGATCAGGCAAAGCTGGATATGGTCGGAGCTTAAAAAGGTGCGCAATATTCGCCCCGGTTTTCACAAAGGCTTATGGGTAGGGCTTCTCAACGCGGTTTTTGAAACGCTCACGGGAGGTTTAGCGCCGTGGACGCTTAAAAACCATGCCGATCATGCGCAGCTTCAAAAAGCGGCACAGGCGCAAAAGATTTCTTATCCAAAACCGGACGGTATGATCACCTTCGATAGATTGACCTCCGTGTCTTTCTCAGGGACGAACCATGCCGAAAATCAGCCCTGTCATCTACAGCTTGTTGATCCGTCCGTCCCAGTTGCGGTAAACTTAAAGGAGTATGACGAGCCAGCGCAGCGTTATTGTCCTGCCGGTGTTTACGAGATCGTCAAAGATGAAGCGGGACAATCGAGATTGCAGATTAACGCGCAAAATTGTGTACACTGCAAAACTTGCGATATCAAAGACCCGTCGCAGAATATCAACTGGGTGCCTCCGCAAGGGGGTGACGGGCCGAATTATCCCAATATGTAGGGGCGCATACTCAAACCGGAGCATATCGTTTTGAACAAAAAGATATTTTTAACGCTGTCCCTTCTGTCTGCCGCTGCGGTGGGCGGCAGCTTGTTTGTAGCGATGGAGCCTTTGAGCACGCAGGCCAGCACGGATGTGCGTCCTGCTTTGCAGGCGGGTGGTGAGGCCCCTCAGGGGCAGCAATCTATGTCCTTGCTTCCCGGCGGCACAAGCTTGGCCGGAAGCTATCTTTCGAGCCGCTTTGCACAGCATCACCATGATTGGAAAAACTCGTCGCTCTTTATAGGGCGTGTTCTGGAAGAGGCGCCGGGCGATCTTACGCTGACGAAGCGGGCGATGGTTTTGTCTATGGGAGCCGGAGAGTTTGACAGGGCTGTTTCTCTTGCAGATCAGGTACTTAAAGCTGATGAACATAGTCCGCTGGCGTCTCTTTTTGCAACGATAAACGCCTTTAAAGACAAGGATTACCAGAAGGCCGCGCATCTTGTCGATTCAATCCCGGATGACGGGTTATCAAAATTCGTCATGCCCTTGCTTCATAGCTGGTCGCAGGCCGGGATCGGCAAACATGATACGGAGGCTCTGAAAGGGAATACGGTTCATATTTACCACGCGATCCTGATCGCGGATTTTCTGGGTGAGCATTCTCATATTGAAAGCCTTTTATCCAAAGCCGCAAATGCGGATGAGGTGTCCATAGCTGATTTGGAGCGGATTGCCGATATTTACGGTCACATAGGCCGTAAAGATACAGCCTTGAAACTCTATAAGGAAATCGTTGCGGCAGGGCAGGATAGCGACGCGCTCCAGACTAAAATCCGGGCGCTGGAAACGGATGAGCCGGCAAAGCTTTTTGAAACGGTCTCTTCGCCGGAGGCCGGAGTTGCTGAGGCGCTTTATGATACGGCCCGCATTCTTTACGGCGATTACAGCGACGAAAGTGCCCGCATCTTTGCGTATATGGCTTTAACGCTTAACCCATCTCTGACGGAATCGCAGTTGTTGCTGGCGTATATTGCCGCGCGCAACGAGCGGTATGAGGAAGCTATCACCCATTACCGGGCGGTGCCTGCCGGGGATGATCATTTCCTTGAGGCACGGCGGCAGCTTGCGGAACTTCTCGAGAAGACGGAGCAGGCCGATGAGGCCGTACGGACACTACGGGCGCTTGCCGATGCCTATCACGATGCGGATTCCTTGATTCAGATCGGCGATATTTACCGCCGGACAAAAGACTTTAAACAGGCTGTCGTCGCCTATGACGAAGCTGCTGCCTCTTTTAAAAAAGGCGTCGTTCCACCTGAGTATTGGCATCTTTATTATGTGCGCGGCATGGCGTATGAGCAGCTTGGGCAGTGGCCAAAGGCTGAGGCTGACTTGAAAGAGGCGCTCGTGCTGGAGCCTGACCATCCGTTTGTCCTCAATTATCTCGGTTATGCGTGGGCAGATCAGGGCGTCAACCTTAAGGAATCGCTGGAAATGATCCGCAAGGCCGCAGCTTTGCAACCGTCTGACGGTTATATCGCCGATTCGCTGGGCTGGGTGCTTTACCGTATGAGCCGTTACGATCAGGCCGTTCCGCATCTGGAAAAGGCCGTGGAGCTGATGCCCTATGATCCGGTGATTAACGATCATCTGGGGGATGCTTACTGGCGGGTCGGGCGCAAACTTGAGGCGCGTTTCCAGTGGCAGCGCGCGAAAAACCATATCGGTGAGGATGATCCGATTGATGCTGAAACAATCGATGCAAAGCTGGCGAGGGGTCTTGATGAGTCGCCTGTGGTCAAAGAGGCACGGACGCAGGCCGCTATTACCGCTGACTAAAGGCTCCGATGAACCATAATACGCAAACCAGAACATTAACGATTTTTGCACCGGCCAAGGTCAATTTATACCTGCATGTGACCGGGCGGCTGGATAACGGGTATCACACGCTGGATTCGCTGATCAGCTTTGCGGATATCGGTGATGTTGTTGAGATCGAGCCTTCTCAGGACTTCCAGTTTGAAATTGATGGCCCGTTTGCTTCTCAATTCGGTCCCAAAGAACGCGATTCAAGCCCGCATTCCTCCAATCTGGTGGTGCGTGCGGCTTGGGCCTTGGCGCAGGTCGCTCAAAAAGCGCCTAATGTTCGTGCGCGGCTTACAAAAAATCTTCCACTGGGGGCAGGGCTGGGTGGTGGCTCCGGGGATGCGGCTGCGCTGATCTGGGGGCTGATGGATTTATGGGGTATTTCCCGGCAAGCGCATTATTTGCCCGGTCTGATGGCCCGGCTGGGGGCTGATGTTCCGGTCTGTCTGCCTTGCCGCAGCGCCCGTGTGCGCGGGATCGGGGATGTGTTGGACCCGGTGCCGGATATCCCCGAAATACCGATCGTTCTGGTTCATCCGGGGAAATTTTGTCCGACGCCGGATGTCTTTACCCTCTTCGCCGGGACATTCAAAGAGCCGCAATCATTTCCGCCCGCCTTTGCAGGGTTCGACGATTTTACTGCTTTTCTGGAGCAAAGGGCGAATGATCTGTTGAGCCCGGCCTGCGAGATCGTTCCGGAGATTCCTAACGTTCTTCATGCGCTGGAGGCTCAATCTGGCTGTGCTCTCGCGCGGATGAGTGGCTCCGGTTCCGCATGTTTCGGCTTGTTCGAAGATGAAGGCGATGCTCATAAAGCGGTGCAGGCAATCACCGAAGAGAATCCGGACTGGTGGGCGAAAGCCGGCTGGCTTGCCCGCCCGCACCGTTATTAGAGGCAGAGCTTTAATCTCTCCGGGATTTATTCCCCGCCCCTTGGCGTATTTCCCCCTTATCTCCTCCCCCTTGAGGGGGAGGGTTAGGGTGGGGGTGGCAAGTTTGAGGGCACATTAGAGTCCGTAAGCCCCCTCACCCCGACCCTCTCCCCGGAGGGGCGAGGGGGATTAATACCAAGCTACTTGCGGTGGGGTCGTTCATTTATTGATATAGGCCCCGGTGTTTTGTCCGCCATTCTCAAGAGCGTTGGCCATCATATGCGATAAAAGTGCTTTGGAGGCCTTCCCGTCGGATTTCAGGCCGTGGCGCGACTGGTATGTTCGGATCGCATCTTCCGTCACGGGGCCGGATACGCCGTCTGCCGGGCCGGGATACAGTCCGGCCTGCATCAGCAACTCCTGTACTTGCGCGGTTAAAAGCTGGCTGTCTCCATGGGGAGTGCTATTCGTGCTTGCCGATTCATGGATGTCATCTTGCAATAAATCGCCCTGCGTTAAAGTTGAAGATGTTTCTAACAGCCCTGATTTTTGCGGCTCTACAGCACTTGTGTTTTGCTGCTGTTGCTGCAAGGGGGGCTGTTTTAAGGTCTTCGGCGCGGCGCCTGCATTTTGCTCTGCCCGGACTTTGTCTGCGAGCGTATTGACATCCTCAAGCTTGATGCCGAGTGTTTTAGCAAGCTGTTCAAGCGCTTGTTGTGCCTCAGGACTGCCGTTATCTGCCGCCGTTTTATACCACATGATCGCCAGATCGGGCTTGGCTTCACCCAGCAAGCCGTTCTCATAAATCAGGCCAAGATTATACGCCGCTTCGGTAATGCCTCCTTCGGCGGCGCTCTGGAAAAAAGCGGCTGCGGCGCCCGGATCGTAAGGTACGCCGATCCCCTCAATATAAGCGATTCCAAGATTATACTGGGCTTCCGGATGTCCCAGCGCTGCGGCATTTTGATACCATTTAATCGCTTCATCCATATTTTGCTTAACGCCAAGGCCCTGATGATACAAAACGCCCAGATTATAATTGGCGTTTGCGACGCCTTGCGCGGCGGCCTGCCGGAACCACGCGGCGGCGCGCTCGTAATTTTGTTTCACGTTGCTGTGCCCCGCCGTGTAAATTGCGGCCAGATCATGCTGGGCTTCCGGGACGCCGTTAAAGGCTTGCGTCTCAATGTCTTTAACGACGCCTTGTAATGCCGCATCCTGTTTGATGACATCATGCGGGTTGCCTGCCGGGATCGGTTTGAATTCCAGCGCAGGGAGGCGGATTTCTATATTTTTTACCTCTTCTGCCGGCGGTACAGCTTGAACGGGAGCTTTCGCATTTTGAGTATCGCTCTTCACCTTTTCCGCATCTGCGTTCAGCCGTGCAAGCTCTATCGCTTTAGCGGTTTCCTTGGAAATTGTGCCCGGCTCTATCTCGTTCATTTGCGGGGCAACCCGGTCAATATTTCCACCTTCGAGAATAGCCGCGATCTGGGCCTGATCGTTGAGATCCAGCGTTCCGATATCGTCCAGCGTTCTCGCGGCGTTTTGCGCCTGTTGAGTGGAAGCGATCACGGCTGCATCCGTTTCAGCAGGCGAGGGCGCAATTTCGGCTGCGGACGTATCGTCCTCGACTTGCCAGTTCATACGGTTTAAGGGGGAGGGGGGGTGCATATCTTCGGGCTGGGGCGCTTCCAGAGCTGCTTCCGGCGGCATGGTTGAGGGCTCTGTGAAGTCAAAGTTTTCATGTTGGGCAGGCGTAAACCAGCTTCGCATATCCTGTAAATCGACCTGACTTGCAAACCAGCCCCCGGCGATCAGGGCTGTACCCAGTGCGGCGATTCCCGTGCCCCATAAGATATTTTTCCAGATTTTTCGTGTAGCGGGTCTTTCGGGCGCACCGTCTTCTGCCGGCAGTAAACCCTGTAGGGCCTCCTGAGGCCGTTCCTGCGCGTTATCATCCGGGAAAAACATTTCGCCTTCAATCCCGGCCTGTGTTGCCAAAGCCTGATCGGTTAGCAATACCATCGCCTTGGCATTCAGTGAATCGCGGGTTTGCAGGACCGTTTCTTCTATGCGTTCAATTTTACGCATAAAACGGGCGCGGTCCTCGACGGCCTTGTCAATTTTGCGGATCAGGCGGGCCTGCTGGGTTTCGGCTTCGCCTACACGGCCCGAAAGGTTTTCCTGCCGCTCTTCGGCCTCCCGAACACGCTTGGTCAGTTCCGTATAGTGTAAGGCGCTGCCAACCAGCTTTTGCCCTTGTTGTTTCTGCTCAGTTTCCAGTTCGGTCTGTTTCTTGAGGACTTGATCGCTGATCTTGCGGGTCTGGCTGACCTCGCCCTTCAGCGCCGCAAAGCCTTGATCGGCGCGTTCTGCCTTGCTTTCAACATCAAGGAGCAGCTTGCGCGTTTCTTCCAGCTCTTTGATCGTCTCTTCAGTCAGGAGCTTATTCTGCGATGTTTCCAGTTTCCGCGCGACCCGGCTTTCAAGCTCGCGGTAGGCCTGTTCGCTGTAAGCGGCTTTTTGCTCCAGCTCTTCGATCATATCGCGGTAGGCATCCAGTTCCTTGCGCATTTTCGTGCGTTCGGCCTGTGTGATTTTTAACCGCTCATTCAGCGTTTTGAGTAAGGCGACGATCTGCACCTGCGTCTGCTGCGACTGTCCGCCTTGCTGAGCCTGGCTGATCGGCCCTGTGACGACGGAGTCCCGGTTGTCCGTGCGACTTGTTCCACTCTGCGCTGTATGATCGTTGGCTGTCACGTTCTTTCCCTGAAAGAAGACACGCCCTTCGGCTGTCCTTTTGAACCCCATGTTACACGGCTCCGATTATTGTTTTGACTGAGAATCGGAGTATACATGGTTTTGGAAAATCACAGCAAGGAATTTTATGCTCTTTGGTACAAGCGGCGAGCTATCAAGCTCCCTCTCCCCCACGGGGAGAGGGTTGGGGTGAGGGGGTTATGGGATATAATTTCTCAACGGGCTTACCACCCCCACCCTGACCCTCCCCCTCAAGGGGGAGGGGATTAAGGGGGAAATACTGCAAGCAACATGAAATTTCATGTGCAATCGTGCGTGCGTGCGGTTACAAAAAGATATGGATACGCCACTTCTGACCGTTCAAAACCTGTCTGTTGATTTTAAAACGCCCGGTGGTGTTTTCCGGGCTGTCGATAATGTAAGCTTTGAAATTCGTAAGGGGGAAACGCTGGCGCTTGTCGGTGAATCCGGCTCTGGGAAATCGGTGAGCGCCCTATCGGCGATGCAGCTTCTCCCCTATCCGATGGCGCGCCATACCCCCGAATCCTCTATCAAGTTCGGCGATGAAGAGCTTATCGGGCGAGATGAGCGTTTTATGCGCCGGGTTCGAGGCTCGCGGATCGGGATGATCTTTCAGGAACCACAATCATCGCTCAATCCGCTTCATACAATCGAAAAACAGATCGCCGAAGTGCTTCGTATCCATCAGGGGATGGGGAAAGAGCAGGCCCGCGCCCGTGTACTGGAACTGCTTGACCTCGTGGGACTGGAGCGGCTCAAAACCCGGCTCAGCGCCTATCCGCATGAGCTGTCCGGTGGGCAGCGTCAGCGGGTCATGATTGCAATGGCGCTGGCCAACAACCCGGAGCTTTTAATCGCCGACGAGCCGACGACTGCGCTGGACGTGACCGTTCAGGCGCAGATTCTTGAACTGCTTGCCGATCTTAAAAAGCGGCTGAATATGGCGCTTTTGCTGATTACGCATGATTTGTCGATCGTTGAGAAAATGGCAGACCATATTTGTGTCATGAAGGATGGTAAGCTCGTGGAAAGCCGTGAAGCGCAGGCTTTATTTAAGGCACCGGAGCATGACTATACCAAAATGCTCCTAAAGGCCCGACCCGGCGGCACTGTCCGTAAAGCGCCTGAAGGTGCGCCGGTTTTGCTTCAAGGGACCCATGTAAAGGTCCATTTCCCCAAAAACAGGGATTTTTTCGGGCGCACGCGCGCATGGGTCAAGGCGGTGGACGATATTAACGTAACAGTCCGGCAGGGCCACACGGTTGGAATCGTCGGGGAATCCGGCTCCGGTAAGACGACGTTGGGTCTTGCGCTTTTGCGGCTGCTTGGCAGCCAGGGGCGTATCGAGTTTGACGGGCAGGAGATTTCAGGCCTAAACCGTAAAAAAATGCGGCCCTTGCGTAAGGATATGCAGATCGTGTTTCAGGACCCGTTCGCCTCCCTGTCTCCACGCATGAGCGTGGGCAGTATTATTGGGGAGGGATTGGCCTTGCACCGCGCGGATCTCAGCATAGAAGAGCGCGACGCGCTCGTCGTGCAGGCACTTGAGGACGTGCATATGGACCCGCAGACGCGCCATCGTTATCCGCATGAATTCTCCGGCGGGCAGCGCCAGAGGATTTCGATTGCACGGGCTATGGCGCTTAACCCGCGCTTCGTCGTGCTGGATGAGCCGACCTCCGCGCTGGATGTCTCCGTTCAGGCGCAGATCGTCGATTTGCTTCGCGAGTTACAGGTGAAGCATAATTTGGCCTATCTCTTTATTAGCCACGATTTGCGGGTCGTAAGGGCTATGGCGCATGAGTTGATCGTTATGAAGGACGGGCAGGCCGTGGAATCCGGCCCTGCGGAAGACATCTTCAGCAATCCGCAGGCTGCTTATACCAAGGCTTTGCTCAATGCCGCTCTGAATTTAAAGGCGGCATAAGGCGGCAGGGGGTAGGCTCGATAGCTCTGGACAAGTCTGGCGGTGTAAAAAACTCTGACTGGACAGATTGCATTTTTTCCTGTAAATACCCTGTATTATGCTTAATGGTGTGCCTTTGCAGCGCGTGCGAATTACAATTCGTGCCGTATCGTTTTTGTATATATCTGGAGCGTTTGCGCTTGGTGCAGCGTCCTTTGCGCTTGCGGAAGGGGCGGCTTCCGTGCCTGTGCCGCCGCATAAGCCTGCGATAGAAGCAGTATCTTTCAGTGGTGGTGCAAAGGATCCTCAAAAGCAAGCCTCTGAAGCCAAAACACACCGCAATGCGGGTTTGTTGGATTTCAGTACGGCCTTGCTTGATTTTGGCAAGCATGCGCCCGTTCCGGCCCGTAAGCCCGATCTGGGCAGTGATGAGGGGATTTCTTCCAAAGAAATAGCTGCTCTGGATGCAGAGAGTCGTCCGCCCCTTCCACCCAGAAAGCCCGCGATAAGCGGAGAGGGGCCACTTTCAGAAAAAGATGCAGCCTTGTATAAGTCGATTTTCGCGCTTCAGGCTGAGGGCAAGATCAAAGATGCCGACCGGGAGATCGCCCGCCTGTCTGATACCCGCCTGCGCGGCTATGTGCTGTATCAGCGTTATATGCATCCGACGGCCTACCGCTCCCGTTTTGATGAGTTGAAAAACTGGTTGGCTTCTTATGCGGATTATCCGGGCGCGGACAAAATTTATAAGCTGGCCGTGCATAAGGCCCCGAAAGGCCAGGCCGGGACGCTAAAAGAGCCGATCCTGATGCGGGGTATCACGCACCATGGCGATCCGGCAACTTTCCGGGGAAAGCGTTACCGCTCGGCCAAAAAACGGACAGCAGAGGAGGCGCAGGCCTTTAAAACGCTGAGTGGCCGGGTTGCTGTTCTGATTCGCAAAGGGACTCCGGAATCGGCCTATGAAGCGCTCACTGACTCGCAGGCCCGGACATTGCCTGACAATGTTGAGTTCGACATCATGCAGGCGCAAATCGCAGCCGGGTATCTTTACGGCGGTAATGTGAAAAAGGCCCGTGAACTGGCTGTCCGGAGTTTTGAGCGCTCCGGCCTGCATGTGCCGGGAGCGGCCTGGGTTGCAGGTCTGTCGGCCTGGCTGGAACAGGATTACGTGAAGGCCGCAACCTATTTCGAGTCATCGGCGCGTTCGCCTTATGCTTCCGGCTGGGTCTCCGCCGGAGGTTCTTACTGGGCCGCTCGCGCGCATATGCGGGCGGGGAACATCAAGGCAGTCAGCCCGTGGCTGAAACGTGCGGCGGATCATTCCCGGACCTTTTACGGGCTTGTCGCAACACGGGCGTTGGGCCGGGATTTCAATTTCAATTGGGAAATGCCTGCCTACACGGCTGAGTACCGGGACGCTCTGGCGGGTACGCCAGCGGGTTACAGGGCGCTGGCTCTGATGGAGGCCGGGCGCCGTGACATGGCGGAGGCCGAACTCTTGCGTCTCGATCCGGGGAAGGATGAAAAGCTGGAGACGGCTCTTCTGGCTTATGCAGGCCATGCGGGGTTTCCGGCGCTGGCTTTACGGCTTGGGAACGCGCTGTCTACGGATGCGCAGGGGCGTTATTATGATGCGGCCCTTTACCCGACCGGCTCATGGCCGCTGAAAGACGGCTATAGGGTGGATGCGGCGCTTGTCCATGCGATTATGCGTCAGGAATCCCGCTTTGACCCGTCCGCCGAAAGCCCAAGCGGCGCAAGGGGATTGATGCAGCTTATGCCGGCCACAGCCCGCTATGTTGCCGGGCGAGAGGGGCTGAAGGCCCGCTACAGGGATACAGAGGCTCTGGACGATCCGCAGGTCAATCTTGAGATCGGGCAGCGCTATCTGGCGAGCCTGCTCGAAGATCCTTACGTGCAGGATGATCTTTTGTCGCTCTTGATTGCCTATAATGCCGGACCCGGCAATCTGGCGCGCTGGAAAAAACAATGGCCGCAGGTCCGGGACCCGCTGCTCTTTATCGAGCTTATCCCTGCTACGGAAACCCGCACCTATGTCGAGCGCGTCTTGTCTAATTACTGGATTTACCGGATGCGTGAAGGTGCGCCGACTTTGACGCTGGATGCCGTTGTCGCCGGACGCCCGGCCAGATACGCTCTGGCTGTGGGAGGGGGACAAGCGATCTACCGACTGGCATCGTCTCGTCCATAATTGACAGCCCTATCCAAACCGCATAAAACTCAGCGCTATGATCAATTATATCTCCACACGCGGCGGCGGTGAGCCCAAGAGTTTCGAAGAGGTTTTGCTGGCCGGTCTTGCGCCCGATGGCGGGCTGTATATCCCCGAATCCTATCCCCTGCTTGATCTGGCTGCGCTGAAGGGCAAGCCTTACGCCGAAGTAGCGGAGGCCGTCATGTTTCCCTTTGTCGAGGGCTCTATTCCCCGCGAAGATTTCCGCAGCATCATCGCGGAAACCTATAGTGAAGAAATTTTCCGCGATCCGGATGTTGTGCCGCTTAAGCCGCTCAGCGGCGATGTTCATGTGCTGGAACTGTTCCACGGGCCGACGATTGCCTTTAAGGACGTGGCGCTGCAATTGCTGGGCCGCTTGTTCGATTATGTGCTGGAAAAGCGTGGGGAGCATATCACGATCGTGGGCGCGACCTCCGGCGATACCGGCTCTGCTGCGATTGAGGGTTGCCGCCGCAGCCGCCATATCGACATTTTTATTCTTTTCCCTGATGGTCGCGTATCCGAAGTGCAGCGCCGCCAGATGACGACTGTCAAGGCACCGAATGTACACAATATCGCGCTGGAAGGCACGTTTGACGATTGTCAGGCCATGGTGAAAGCCATGTTTGCCGATGAGACGTTCCGTGAACGTGTGAATTTGTCGGCTGTGAACTCGATCAACTGGGCGCGGATCATGGCGCAAATCGTCTATTACGTCTATGCGGCGCTGAAGCTTGGTGCACCGGAAAAAGAGGTTTCCTTCGTGGTGCCGACCGGGAATTTCGGGAATGTGTTCGCGGGCTATTGCGCGCGGCGTATGGGGCTGCCCGTCAAGACGTTGGCGATTGCGACGAACCGTAACGATATCCTCACCCGCTTTTTCGAAACCGGGCTGATGAGCGCGGAGGAGGTCGTACCGACTCTAAGCCCCTCCATGGATATTCAGGTCTCCAGCAACTTCGAGCGTTACCTGTTCGAAGCCATGGACCGCGATCCGGTGGCGCTTAAAAATTTTATGGAAGAGTTTAAAAAATCCGGGCAATCATCTGTTTTATCTGAAGATTTTATTCAAAAAACAAGGAACGGTTTTGCGGCCTTCCGGTGCGGCGAGGATGAAACGCTGGCCACCATGAAACAGGTTTGTGAGGATACGGGATATGTTCTCGATCCGCACAGTGCCGTTGGCATGAAGGCCGCGCAGGCGCTTGAGGCGCAAGGGCAGGGCGGGGCTGTTGTGCTCCTCGCCACCGCGCACCCGGCCAAATTCCCGGATGCTGTCGAGCGGGCTACGGGGCAGACTCCGGCGCTTCCCGACCACCTCTCCGACCTCCTCACCCGGGAGGAGGCCCTTACCCCCATGCCCAATGATCTGGAGCAGGTGAGGGAGATGGTATTGGGAAAAACCAATTATTCTTGAAGGTTCTTCATGAAATGAGGGTAGTTTTTTAAAAACTCCTTATCGATTTTTTTGCTGAAATTGATTATGTATTCGGAAACCTCGAAAAGATTCTGAGAGGATATTTTTTTGTATTTTTTAGTGAATTGAATGTCTTGGAAATATAATGCTTTCATGAAGCCTTCGGTTTCATGGCTGTGGGTAATAACATCTCTTTGTTTTTTTATAATCTGAAGCTCTTTCCATTGAGGCTGTTTTTGAGGGCAAATTCTTAAAGTCTCAAGGGCTTCTTTGATTTTGTCAAATTCTAACTCTTGCAGTTTACGAAATTTATTTTTTGAGAGTGGCTCTTTTTCTATTTTTGCAGCAAAAATGAGGCATTTCAAGTACAACACAAATGAGTTCCAAATTTGGCAGAACAAGATTTTGTATATTTCTTGCAGGTCGTCCTTATCGCCAAAAAGTGTGTTTTCTCTTTTGCTTTCTGTTTTAAATGCAAGAAAGTCATCTTGAAACGCCTGTGAAAAATCTTGTGCTAAATGTATTTCGTTAATGTGTCTCAGGCATGAGTTTATATCTATGTATAGGCGTGATAGGTAGCTGCTGTCGGTAAAACGAATTTGGATTTGCAAAGTATTTTCTGCCATAGTTTAAAGTAATCCTTGAATTCAACGTTGACTGCATAAGCTGTTTAAAAAAACGTCATTGCGAGCGACCAACGGGAGCGCGGCAATCCAGAACCTTTTCTGGATTGCTTCGTCGGCTGCGCTCTCCTCGCAATGACGGTCACTTATAATCATTTTATCTGGCATAATTTACGAAGGGAGAGGGTGGGGCGCAAGGATCATTCTCCCTTGCCAAACCCCTCTTAATCCCATACACACAACGCTGTTATGTCGAAAATCGAAGCCACAACATTGAAGAACGGCCTGCGGGTGATTACGGATACGGTGCCGGGTATGCACAGCGCGGCGGTGGGAATCTGGGCCGGGGTCGGCACGCGGGACGAGGCCTTTCCCGATAACGGCGTGGCGCACATGGTCGAGCATATGCTTTTCAAGGGCACGAAAACCCGTGATGCCCAGAAAATCGCCGAGGATATCGAAAATGTAGGCGGCTCCGTCAATGCCTATACCAGCCGGGAATTGACGAGCTATCATATTCACCTGCTCGGTGAGGATGTGCCGCTGGCGCTGGATATTCTGGCGGATATGTATACCGGTTCGACCCTGCCCGAAGACGAGTTGGAGCGCGAGCGCCATGTCGTCTTGCAGGAAATCGGCATGTGCAACGACACGCCCGACGATCTGATTTTCGATCATTATTACGAAACCGCCTATCCGGGGCAGTCTTTGGGCGCGCCTATTCTGGGCCGGAGCGATTATATCGGCGGGATCGGGCGGGAGACTCTGCGCGCTTATATGGAGCGTTTTTATACCCCGGCGCGGACCGTGATTTCGGCGGCAGGCGCCGTGGATCATGACGCCTTTGCCGCACAGGTGGAAAAACTGTTCGAGACATTGCCCGCGGATACGGATGCCGCAAAGCCGGGCGCAGATTATCAGGGCGGGGAATGCCGTCTGGATAAGGATCTGGAACAAAGCCACTTCATTCTGGGCTTTGAGGGCGTTTCACGGCTGGATGAGGATTATTACGCGGCGCAGGCGCTTTCGAACATTCTGGGGGGCGGGATGTCTTCGCGCTTGTTTCAGGAGGTTCGGGAAAAGCGCGGGCTAGCTTATTCCGTCTTTTCCTTCCATTCCGGTTATCAGGATAACGGGCAGTTCGGGATTTACGCCGGGACGGGGCCGGGGGATCTGGAGCGAGCCATGGATGTCGTATGTGCGGAGGTTCGAAAGTTCGCGAGTACGCTGGAGGGGGGCGAGCTGTCCCGTGCCCGTGCGCAGCTTAAGGCCGGAGTGCTGATGGGGCGTGAGTCCATGATGTCCCGCGCCGACCAGCAGGCCCGTACCTTGCTGTTCAAGAATGAGGCCTTCGACCCGGAGGCCTTGATCGCCCGGATTGACGCTATTGACGAAGAGGCTGTGCGCCGTGTGGCGGAGCGGATTTTCAGGACAAAACCAACGCTGGCCGCTCTCGGTCCGCTTGAGACGCTCGCGCCTTATGACGGGATCGCGGGCCGTCTGGCGGCGTAAATCTGTATTTTCCAAAACATGTTGACATAGTATTTTTCTGTAATTAGTGTTCGGCTTTCAACAGGTCAATACAAAGGGAATACGAAATGTCAGGGGTAAACGTTGAAAGTGCGGCAGACATCGAAGAGGGAATGCTTCGGGAGCTTGCCCGTGCTTTGGATGAGAATATATCAACGGGCAGTGCGCAAACCGGAGAGGCTCTGTGTGCTGCTGTTGTGAATTTTTGTAATACTATCCATCTTCCGGACGAGTGTTATCAGACGCAAAAGGGAATGCAAGTGATCTCTACCCTTGCTAGGCTTAATACAACTCAATGGGATTCTGCTGATTCTATCCAATCGGCTTTGTTGGAGGTTTTAGGGAAACCGGATACCCGGAGGCTGATGGACGAATTCAGGACCTCTGTGGACGCCTTTGCATTGAATAGAGAGCCAATCGTTGCGGCGAATGTTGCGGAAAAAGCGAGAGAACTTCTGAATGCCGATCACAAGACGCTTTCAGCCGGTTTTCTGGCCAGAGCGGATAGGGAGATTTTGGAAGCGCTGAAGACTCTTCGGAAAGAAGAGCTTGCTTATGGCGGTGTTGTTGAAAATGCCGTTCTACCGGTCATTGGCGTACAGCGCATAGCATCCGCTGATCTATAGTCACAGAGTTAACAGGGAGTTTCTGAGTATGGCGACAACAATAGATGCAGTGGATATGGACAAATTGGAAGAAATATCCTGGCAGATATTTCACTTTCAAAAAGCGGCGCAGGCTGTTGTAATGGAAGATATTCCCTCTGTTCTTGAGGATGCATTGAGCCTGCTGAAAGATGCATCGAAGACTCAGGAAGCTGCTTTTCTAAACGAGGGCCAAAGGCACTTTCTCGAAGCGGTTGCGTCTGCACTACACGAGAATCATGCTAACCCGCTGGCATTTGTTCGAGAGGTTAAAAAACTCGCATATGAGCCGGGCCAGCCTTAAATCTCTTTGGGATTTATTCCCCGCCTTCTGGGGCATTCGTCATTGCGAGGGAGCGGAGCGACCGAAGCAATCCAGAGAGCTGTATGGAGAGATTTGTGGATTGCCACGCCGCTTTTCAGCGGCTCGCAATGACAGGATACCAAGCTGCTTGCGACACATTGTCTCCGGGAAAAAGTCTGTCCTAAATTTTCAAAACCCGGAACACATCCTCTGTGATGTCCGCGTGAACAGATTGCATATCAGCAAGGGATAGCTCGTCTAGGCGGCACCCCTGTCCTTCGGCGAGTTTAACGATCGCGCCCGTGACGTGGTGAGCATCCCGGAAGGGCATGTTCAGGCTCATTACCAGCCAATCAGCCAGCGCTGTAGCGGTCGTAAAGCCTTCAAGGGCCGCGCTTCTCATCCGCGCCGTGTTAAAGGCCGCCGTGGAGAGCATGCCGTCCATCGCTTTCAAGCATAGCGAGATCGTATCAAAGGAATCGAAAACATGTTCCTTATCTTCCTGCATGTCCTTGTTATAGGCGAGCGGCAGGCCTTTCATGACCGTCATCATCTGCACCAGATTACCCGTCAGCCGCCCGGTCTTGCCGCGTACAAGCTCGGCTGCGTCGGGGTTTTTCTTTTGCGGCATGATAGAGCTACCCGTGCTCCATTGGTCGGACAGGGTGATAAAACCGAATTGCGGCGTGGCCCAGAGGATGATTTCTTCTGCCAGCCGGGATAAATGCAGCCCGGCCTGTGCACAGGCAAAGAGGAATTCATTGGCGAAATCCCGTGCCGATACGGCATCAAGCGTGCTGGGCATAGGCCGGTCGAAGCCAAGCTTTCCGGCTGTAAAATCCCGGTCGATCGGGAAGGGCGTTCCGGCCAAGGCTGCTGCGCCCAGCGGGCATTCATTCAGCCGCTTCTGGCAATCCTCAAGGCGTGATTTATCCCGCGCCAGCATTTGCGCATAAGCATCCAGATGCCGCCCAAGCGTAATGGGTTGTGCGGCTTGCAAATGCGTGAAGCCCGGCATGGTCGCGCTTTTATGCTCTGCGGAGAGTTTGGCAAGAGTTGCCCTCAAGGTGTCGATATCTGTGATCAACTCACCGATCGCATCTCTGACCCACATGCGGAAAGAGGTCGCGACCTGATCATTGCGGGAACGTGCCGTATGCAGGCGCCCGGCGACATCGCCGACAAGCTCGCGCAGCCGCGCCTCAATATTCATGTGAATGTCTTCATATTCACGGCGGAGCGGGAAAGTGCCGTCTTCGAATTCCTTCTCGATATCCGACAGCCCGCCGATCAGCGTGCTTACATCACCTTCCGTCAGAATTTCCTGCCGCGCCAGCATTTCCGCATGGGCTTTTGACAGGCGGAGATCCTGTCTCCACAGGCGCACATCCACATCGATGCAGACATTAATCAGATCCATGATGTCGGAGGGTTTCTCATCGAACCGTCCGCCCCACATGGCGTTTGCGTTTGTTTTTTCTTTCGTCATGAAAATGGTTTTACCGGATAGCAGTTTGAAAAGCCAGAGGGTTTGATTGCATTTTCGGTCTTGACATATTTTGGGTATCCTTTAAGAAGGAGGGGTGTTTTATCGAAAATACTGGAGATATGGGAATGAATGCGAAATTTTTGACGAACGCTCTAAAAGAGGCTCAAGGGTTAGGTATCGGCGCACGTCTGCTGGGGGATTTCGAGGAGGCTTTTGAGAATATCGTAATACAGGGTGGGTCTGTACAGGTCATTGCGGATAAAATTCAAGATTTATTGGGTGAGGCACACCAGATTGATGCTCAGGCCCCTATCGCAATTATTTGGAAGGCTGTTCTTGATAGGGCTGTAGACTGGGCCGTTGAAACACAACCATCTGAAAATCTGGGAATATTTTTGAATAGACTTGTTGAACAGAATCCGGATCAGGCCGGTGTGATTCTTGGTCGGGTGTCTCAGGCTGCCGATAATTCAGGTGAGGATATCAAGAGCGCTGTCCATAACGTGTCCTTGCACAATGAAAAACGGATTAATGGAGAAGAGGGTGCGGGGTATGAAGCGCCTTTCAACGATTTCGCTATAACGCAGCCTTAGTCAGCGCTTTCCGGGTATGTATGATGGGGGCGTTCGTTATCTTACTCCCCGCCCGGATTGATCCCGTAATGGATGCCCATGGCCAGCGCGACAGACAGGCCTAGCCCAACCATCATTTTGACGAAATCCTTCCCGATCAGCGGAAAGACATATCCCAGATGATATTGTTCGCGGTAGGTTGTCGCGATCGCGAGTTCACGGCCCGTCAGAAGACCTACGAAAACCCATGTTGTCGACATCGGGATAGAGTTCATTTCTTTGAAATAGATCAGGATCAGCGCATAAACGCAGTCGATGATGGTCGCTGAGCGCATGAAGCGCGTCCCGGATTTTTCAAGAACGATTTTCTGAATTTTTCCGCCGTGGCCGTAGAAAATTACACCTAGCCAGAGGGTCAGTAAGGCGATCACACCGGCCAGCATCTCAGGGGAGAGTTGGCGCGGCAGAAATACTGCGATATTGGCCATGTCGTGGCTGAGCCATGAGAACCATAAAAAGCCGGTAGAAAGCCATTGCAGCACGCGCCAGTGAACTCTGTGCTCCTTTTTGACCTTGTCGTATTTTTCGTTAATCAGCCGGGAGATCACCATCCAAAGAGCGTAAGCGATCATGGCCGCCAGCCCGTAGCCGATCACCGATTTGACCAGCATTTTCTCAAGCACCAGCGTCGAGGCAAAGGTCGATAAAACCAGAAAAGTGGTCGAAACGGGAATGCCGAACCGAGTCAACATGACCAGAACGGCGGGCGCTGCAGCGTGGTACCATTGCACTTGCGTATAGGGGATTTTATCCAGCCGTCCGGAGGAAATGTCTCCACCATTGACGGACCAGCTGTAAATCAAGGTACAGGCCAGTACAAGGCTTGCAGCCAGCCACAGCCAGTACCATTTGAAGACTTTCTCATTGGAGGCGATAAACGTCCCCAGCGTTTGAACGGAATCGTTCCCGATGACCGAATAGGCGGCCAGCAGAAAACCGATCAGGGCGTAAAAAGTATGAAGTTCCATAGGGGCTTCACCTTTCTGATTAAGCTTGTATGCAGAAGGCTTAAGCTGCCTTGCTCGTCTTTACACCCGGCGCTTTGCCGCGCACGGTCGTGTTGTTCCGCAGGCGTACCGCGTTGATCTTGATGAAACCCTCGGCGTCTTTCTGGTCGTAGCCGCCTTCCTCATCCATGGAGGATTGTACCGGATCGTACAGCGCATTGGGCGACGTACGGGCGACCGGGTAGGCGCTGCCCTTATACAGGCGGACTTGCGCCGCGCCGTTGACGACTTCCTGTGCCTTGTCCATCGTGGTCATCAGAAGTTCGAATTCCGGAGAAAACCAGAAGCCGTTATAGATCAGCTCTGCCGCCTTGAGCGAAAGCATGTCCCGGATTTTCATGACTTCCCGGTCCATCGTCAGCCCTTCAAGGTCGCGGTGCGCGTTATGCAGGATCGCGCCGCCGGGCGTTTCATACACGCCGCGGGATTTGATCCCGACGAAACGGTTCTCCACCATATCGAGGCGTCCGATCCCGTGCCGCGTACCAAGCTCATTGAGTTTCTGGAACAGGGGCAGGGGGCCTGTGACGCTGCCGCCCGCATAGTCGAGCTTGACAGGAATTCCGGCCTCGAAATGCAGGGTGATCAGCTCCGCCTCATCCGGCCATTGATCCGGTGAAGAGGTGCGGGAGTAGACCTCTTCGTCGGCGATAGCATTTGGATCTTCCAGAACGCCCGCTTCATGGGAGATATGCAGGAGGTTGTCATCCTCGGAATAGGGTTTCTTGCGTGTGGCTGTCACGGGAATGCCGTGCTGGTCCGCATAGTTGAGCATATCCGTGCGTCCCTCGAAGCGGGTGAGGAACTCCTCCATCTTCCACGGGGCCAGCACCTTGATATCGGGCTTGAGCGCGTAGTAAGACAGCTCGAAACGCACCTGGTCGTTGCCCTTGCCGGTCGCGCCGTGGCCGACGAACTGCGCGCCTTCTTTCTC
>JAGRKA010000040.1 GCA_020442475.1 Alphaproteobacteria bacterium
GGAACGGAAGAAAAAAATATCCTTCGTCAGGAAGCACGCCGTCACCGCGCTATGATGGACTTGCGGGAGGAAGCCCCCGACAATGCTTGTGCCTTGTTTTTTGAGTCCCTGAACCCTGCACCCTCACAAAGTGTGGCGCTCTACTGGCCTACAGGTAAGGAATTTGATCCTTTTCTGATTTCTCATGAACTTCAGGCGCGCGGCCATGTTTGCGCCTTGCCTGTCGTCGAAAAGGATACGCTGGTCCTGAAATTTGCTCTCTGGAAGGAAGGCGATCCGTTGGAGGAGGGCGCGTTCGGGATTCCCTGTCCGGCGTTGAATGCGGATACGGTCTGGATCGAGCCGGATATCGTCATCGTGCCGCTTTTGGCTTTCGACCGGCGCGGTTACCGGCTGGGGCAGGGGGGCGGTTATTACGATGCAACGCTCCGGGATTTGCGGGCCCGAAAAGTCATCGAGGCCGTTGGCCTTGCCTATGCGCGGCAGGCTTGCTTGTTCAATCTTCCGGTTGAGCCGCATGATGAACCTCTGGATTGGGTCATTACGCCGCAGGGGGCGCACTGTTTTAAGCAGGACATAAAGGAATAAGGTATGAGAATTGTCTTTATTGGCGACATTGTAGGAAGATCCGGGCGCGAGGCGTTGGAGACGCATTTGCCCCGCCTGCGGGAGGCCTTGAAGCCCGATACGGTGATTGTAAACGGTGAAAACGCTGCCAATGGTGCGGGCATTACAGAGAAAATCTGTAAAGAGTTTTATGGCTGGGGCGTGGATTGCATTACGACCGGGAACCATGTCTGGGACCAGCGGGAAATTATTCCCTACATCGCCCGAGACGAGCGGCTTTTGCGTCCCCTTAACTTTCCGCCCGGTACGCCCGGCGCAGGGATGGTGAAATACCGTACGCAAGGCGGGCAGCGCGTGACCGTTATCAATGCGATGGGGCGCCTTTTTATGGACCCGCTGGATGATCCGTTCCGTGCGCTCAAGGACCTTGTGGAGAAAGAGCGGTTGGGCCACGGTACGGATGCGATTTTCGTAGATTTTCATGCGGAAACAACCTCCGAGAAAATGTCGATCGGTCATTATCTGGACGGGCAGATATCTGCACTGATCGGCACGCATACGCATATTCCGACGGCGGATGCGCATATTCTGGAGCACGGGACCGCTTATATGACAGATGCGGGGATGAGCGGCGATTATGACAGTGTCATCGGTGTTCAAAAAGAGATCGGAGCGTACCGATTCGTCAAGAAAATGCCCGGTGAGCGCAAAAGGCCGGCGAGCGGGCCGGGTACGCTCTGCGGTGCGTTGGTTATTACGGATGATTCCACGGGTCTTGCGCTCAGCATTACGCCGATCCGGCTGGGCGGTGTTTTGCAGGAGAGCATGCCTGTTGCAGGCTATGTTGTTTAGTAAGCCCAGATTTATTATAATGGCGCTATATTTGAGTAATCTGATCAAAAATAATGGGGGTATCGATGAAAAATCCAAATGTGTCGCAAGAGATTGAATCCGTAATCACAGAGCTTTTAAATGCATGCTCCCAGCCGCAGGTTATTCATGGGGGTACAGAAGAAGCTTTTAATATTACTGAAGCGGATATGCGCAAACAGATTGCTGGACCCAAGGATGGGGAGGCCGACCCCTTCTATCCCGCAGCTGTTGAGACGCTCTTTGCTGGCATGAGGTAAGCGGCTTCTCTATCTAGTGGTTTCAGGAGGTTAGCCCTCTTCTCCCATCTCAAGCGGGGTGGAGGGATGCTTTTCAAAATAGCGGATACACGCGTCATTCAGCGCGGCCAACAACTCTTTACCATGTTTGCCGCCGTCTCCGGTGATCCGTCCGTGAACAACGGCGCGGATGGTTGTATGGAAGGCCAGCACGATCTCGACAGCCTCGATATCCGGGGCTTCAATAACCTCAAGGAACTGGATCAGCCGGTCGGCGATATCCGTCACAAGCGGATAATGAAACATTCCCCCATTCGCCTTGAGCTGCATGGCTGGATAGAGCATCGTGGCGATCGTATATTCCGCATCGTCAGCCGGTCCGGCATCCTTTGCCAACTCGATCCCTTTCGTGACGCCGTCCAGATACATCTCTGCCAGCGGCAGAAAATCGACTGTATTATTTTCCAGAAACTGTTGTGCCTTATCAAGGATTTCTTCGCTGAGGCCGCCGCTTCCGACCTTGGCCTTCAGTAGGTTTGGCGGTTTGATGAATTCTGCATTTCGCCGGGGAGTTTGGTTATAATGGTCTGTCATTTTGAGTTACTCCTCAGTTACTCCTCCGTTTTACCGGAATCTGTCGAGCGGATATCCGGTGGCAAGGGGGCCGCGCTCGGCGGAACAAAAGGTTTGGTGGCTTTGGCTGCACCCCTCCGCTCCTCACCGCCTTCCTCACGGTTCGCACGTCTTTCCGGCCCGGTATATTCGGTCTTGGGTTTTCGCCGCCGGTCGGGGCCAAAGAAATCCTCTGAGCGGACGAATTGGCGCGGGCGTTCGATAATCTGTGCAATCCGGCGGTATAGGTCCCGTGCATTGAATGGTTTAACCAGAAATTCCGTGACGCCCGAATCGCGGGCCTGAATTACGCGCCGCCGTTCGCTGAAGCCGGTCATCAGAATTACGGGCACGAACTGATTTGGGCTGGAGGGGTCGTTACGGATACGCCTTGTGAGAGAAATTCCATCCATCGGCTTCATCATCCAATCTGCGATGACCATGTCCGGATTCTCCCGGCAGAATATCCTGAAGCCTTCTTCTCCGTCTTTGGCCGTGAAAACAGTGCCGACGCCAAAGGACTGCAACAGCCCCTTGGCCAGAGTCAGCATGGGCTGATTATCCTCAACAACCAGAATCGAAATATTTTGGAATTCATACGCCATATAGGTCAGTCTCTTAATCCTGAGGGTTTTTAAATACAAAACACTTGCAAATCCCTCACCATTGAAAGATAACGCGGCATTTGTATAATATTCAATCCTTGATACGATTGTATCAGGAATTTGTGCACAACCCGAAGCTTTTGGGAGTTTCTATGGCCGGTCATTCCAAATGGGCGAATATCCAGCACCGTAAAGGCGCGCAGGATAAAAAGAGAGCAAAACTGTTTTCCAAGCTGGGGCGGGAAATTACCGTCGCGGCCAAGCTGGGCGGTGGCGACCCGGACATGAATCCGCGTCTGAGGCTTGCGATTGCAACGGCTCGCGGACAGTCTATGCCGAAGGACGGTATTGAGCGCGCAATCCAAAAGGGTGTCGGCGGCGGTGAGGGCGAGAATTATGATGAAATCCGCTATGAAGGATACGGGCCCGGCGGCGTTGCAATTATCGTTGAGGCTTTGACGGACAATAAAAACAGGACAGCTTCCGAAGTGCGCTCTCTTTTTTCAAAGAATGGCGGAAACCTAGGGGAGACCGGCTCTGTTGGCTTTATGTTTGACCGGGTTGGGGAGGTCGTCTATCCGGCGGCCAAGGCCGAGGCCGACAAGATGTTTGAGGCCGCGCTGGAGGCTGGTGCGAGCGATGTAGAGAGTGACGAGGAGTTTCACACGATCACCTGCGAGGCTGATGAATTCGCTGCCGTTCAGAAGGCGCTTGAGGAGACATTCGGCGAAGGCGATCGTGGCGGTCTTGTCTGGCGGCCCAATGTGGAGGCGCAGGTCAATGAAGATCAGGCCTCTTCCATCCTGAAGCTGATCGATGCGCTGGAGGATTGCGACGATGTTCAAACCGTCACCAGCAATTTCGATGTCAGCGATGAGGTGATGGAAAAGCTGATGGCTGCGGGGTAGTGTGTAGATCTCCGTTGGTTTTTGTGTGTCGGTATAGTTTTATTATTCTATTCATTTGACTTGGCACTTCATATTTCGATGAAAAATATGCGGGCGCACAAGCTACCGGATGCAAAAAGCAATGCGTCCTAACGCGTCTTTTCAGTCGTATCGAATAATTACTGCGCATCCTTGCAGCATCGGAATCCCATGCCTTCGTTGTGCCTACTGGCAGGGTACGTACCTTCAGGAAAAATTAAAATAAAAAAATGGCGGAGGGACAGGGATTCGAACCCTGGAAGGACTTGCATCCTTGCCGGTTTTCAAGACCGGTGCATTCAACCGCTCTGCCATCCCTCCACAAGGACTATTCGGCGCGGTGCGATAATCGCTTCATTTTCTAGCGGGATTTTTGTATCTGTGTCCAGAGCAAATGTAAATGCCTATTGCCTGATGGATGCGCCCATGACCCAGATTTTATCCCGAGTTTCGCTACGACACACCCTGAGTAAATTGTCTTTTCTGGCTGTTCTGGCGCTCTGCGTACCGTTTTTGTCCGGTGCCTCGGAAAGTTTTGAAAGCTGGCTGTCCGGTGTTAAGGCACAGGCCAAACGCGAGGGCGTTTCTGACAAGCTGTTGGACGTTGCATTCGAGGGCGTACAGCCTATCCCGCGTGTGATAGAGCTGGACCGCAAGCAGCCCGAAGGACATATGAGCTTTGCGCAGTATAAGGACCGCGTTATTACGCAGGCCCGAATCAAGAAGGGACGCGTGTTGTTACAAAATCACCGGGCGGAGCTGGACCGCGCCGCTGCGCAATATGGCGTACCCGCGCAATACATCGTTGCGCTGTGGGGAATCGAGACAAGCTATGGTGACAATACCGGTGGATTCGGGGTGATCCCCGCACTCGCAACTCTGGCCTATGATGGCCGCCGCAGTGAATTTTTCCGAAAAGAGCTGATGGGGGCGCTTCAAATTTTGGAGGAAGGCCATATCGAGCCTGCGAAAATGAAGGGCTCCTGGGCAGGGGCGATGGGGCAGAATCAGTTTATGCCTTCCAGCTTTCACACTTTTGCCGTAGACGGAAATGGCGACGGGCGTCGGGATATCTGGACGAGCTTGCCGGACGTTTTTGCCTCGACGGCCAATTATCTGCACCGGAGCGGCTGGAAGGAAGAAGAGCGCTGGGGGCGGCGTGTCCAATTGCCGGAGAACTTCCCGAAGAGCCTGACAGGGCTTGAGACACGTAAAAGCCTGCAGGCCTGGAAAGGCATGGGCGTTACACTGCCCGGCGGCGATGCGCTGCCTGTAGCGGCAGGGATGGATGCCTCTGTTGTCGTGCCTGACGGGCTAGGCGGGGAGGCTTTTTTGGTCTATGATAATTACCGTGTTATTATGAAATGGAACCGCTCGACCTATTTCGCCACGTCCGTAGGACTGTTGGCCGACCAAATCGCCCGGTAGCCAGGTATCGCAACAGAAACAGATTATAAAGAAGACATGAATTTGCCTATGTGCCGGAATATCCTGACGCTGCTTTGCCTGATATGTATGCCGTTGCTGATGGCAGGCTGTACCGAGGTTGAACTGGCCTCTCATCTGGCGAAAAATATCCCCGGAGGGCCGCCTCAGAGTGAGGGCACTTTCAAGGTTGGCACACCTTACAAAGTCGAAGGCAAATGGTATAAGCCGCAAGAGACATACAGCCATACCGAAACCGGGATCGCTTCGTGGTATGGCTCTGATTTTCATGGCAAGAAAACGGCCAACGGTGAAATTTTCGATATGAACGAGCTGACGGCGGCTCATAGGACGTTGCAGTTGCCGTCTTTGATTCGGGTGACGAATCTGGAAAACGGGCGC
Organism: Alphaproteobacteria bacterium; assembly: GCA_020442475.1. GTDB lineage: Bacteria > Pseudomonadota > Alphaproteobacteria > Micavibrionales > Micavibrionaceae > JAGRKA01. The sequence goes on from JAGRKA010000040.1 coordinate 5,647, forward strand.
TCTTTGATCGTTCGGGTGAATGATCGTGGCCCGTTCAAACGCGGCCGTGTTCTGGATATGTCGAAAAAGGGCGCGGAGTTGCTGGGCTTTAAGAATAAGGGGACGGCCAAGGTCAAAATCCAGCTTTTGAGCGAAGAAAGCCGGGCGATCGCGCAGGCGGCCCGCCGCGGGCAGGATACGAGCGGAGTTGAAATCGCTATGAATGAAAACCGATTCGATCCGCGGCTGCAAACGGGCAGGGCTTCTTCCGGAGCGCCATCTGCGTCGCAAAGCGCGCCTCCCCGGCAGGTTCCGATTCAGCCTGTCGAAATCCAGCCGCAGATATCAGCGCCTCCCTCGGCTGAGGTCGAGGTTGCATCTGTTCCGGGACATACGGGTAGTGCAGGGAATTTCTATCCTGATCCGGTCGTGCAGCAGCTTCCCGTTTCTCCAACGAGCATTTATGTTCAGGCCGCTTCATTCGGCGATCGCAGCAATGCTCAAAGGCTTGCTATGAACTTACAGCCCTTCGGGCAGGCTAAGGTCTACCCTGCGATGGTCAATGGCCGCCAGTTTTACCGTGTGCGCTTCGGACCTATGGGCGATGTGGCGCAGGCGGATGCTCTGCTTGAGCGGCTTGCAGGCGGCGGTCACAACGAGCCGATTATCGTGGTTGATTAGCAGCGCCAAACACTGTTTAATGGGCGCGCTATGAACAGATATTTATCCCGATTTATCCTCTTGGTTCTAACTGTCCTTGTCGCCTTTTCAGGTGCTCTGCCCGTGCAGGCACAGGTTTTTGAGACGGCGGCGAAGCAAGCTATCATCGTTGATTATGATACGGGCGCCGTCTTATTTGAACAAAATGCAGACGAGCGCATGCCAACCTCTTCGATGAGCAAAGCTATGACGATTTATCTCGTCTTCGAGGCCTTGAAAAAGGGGCGTATTTCGCTTGATGATACATTTTTGGTTAGTGAGAAAGCCTGGCGTAAGGGCGGTTCAAAAATGTTTGTCGAGGTCGATAAGCGTGTCAGGGTCGAAGACTTGATTCGCGGTGTTGTCATCCAATCCGGAAATGATGCAACAATCGTGCTGGCTGAAGGGCTGGCAGGATCCGAAGACGCTTTTGCGCAAGGGCTGAACAGTAAGGCACAGGAGCTGGGTATGGCCCACAGCCACTTCATGAACGCCAGTGGCTGGCCGGACCCGGACCATTACTCAACGGCGCGTGATCTTGCGACTTTGGGTATTGCAACCATTCGAGATTTTCCAGAGTACTATCCTTACTATGCGGAAAAAGAATTCAGCTACAATAATATTCCCCAGCGCAACCGGAACGTCCTGCTCTACAGAGACCTGGGTGCAGACGGAATTAAGACCGGTCACACGGAAGTAGGCGGCTACGGTCTGATTGGCTCCGGTGTCTATAAAGGGCGCAGGGTTGTTCTGGTGATTAACGGCCTGCCGGATGAAAAAGGGCGGGCGCAGGAATCGGCCCGGCTTTTGGAGTGGGGTTTGAAGCGTTTTGAAAACCATAAGCTCTTCTCTAAGGGAGAAACTGTCGGAGAAGCTGCTGTTGCTCTAGGTAAGGCTAAAAATATTCCCCTTACGCTCAAGGACGATCTGGTGGTCACGATCCCCCAGATTGCGCTGAAAGATTTCACAGTCTCCATTCTTTATAACGGGCCGTTGATCGCACCGGTCGCTGCCGGGCAAGAGGTTGCAATTTTGCGGATCGAAATTCCGCATATGCAGCCTATAGAACGGCCACTCTATGCCGCACAGAGCGTTGAAAAGCTAGGGCCCTTTGCCGGCGCTCTTGCCAAGGCAAAAATCCTGATAACCAGGCAATAGGCGCTCCATCATGGCGGGGTTGTTTATCACATTCGAAGGCGGCGAAGGGGCTGGGAAAACCACCCAGATCAACCGCCTTGCGGAGCGTTTGACGCAAGACGGCCATAAGGTGGTCACCACGCGGGAGCCGGGCGGTACGCCGGAATCTGAAAAAATCAGAGATTTCCTTGTGCAGCGTGAGGGCGGTAACTGGACGCCATGCGCTGAGGTCCTGCTGCTTTTTGCGGCGCGGACAATGCATGTGGAGAAACTGATCCGTCCCGCTTTAGAGGCAGGGAAAGTCGTGATCAGTGACCGTTTTACCGATTCAACCCGCGCCTATCAGGGTTATGGGCACGGGTTTGATTTAAAGACGATCGAGTCCCTTGAAGCACTGGTTTTGGGTGGACTGGTGCCGGATTTAACCTTCATTTTAGATATCGACGCCAAGACCGGGCTTGAACGCTCCGGGCGCAGATTGGCCGCCGAGGCGCTTAGCCTGAAGCAAAAAGAAGACCGGTTTGAAAATTTGGATATCACGTTCCATGAGCGTCTGCGGGCTGGTTTTCTGGAGATCGCGAAGAATGCGCCGGAGCGCTGTCTTGTCATTGATGCGATGCAGAGCGTCGAAGACATCGCACAACAGGTCGCAGAGGCCGTGCGCGCACGGCTGAGGCAGGCCTGATATGGATTTATTCGGCGCACCTGAAGAGCCTCAACCCTCCGCTTCGGATTTGCCGCTTTCATCCTCTCTTGCCGGTGAGGTTGCGTCTGAGACAATGGAGGGGGATGGGGCCTCCTTCGGTCATCCCCGCATCATGAATTTTTGCCTCGGCCATGAGGGGGTGGAGGCTGAGTTACTCTCCCTTCATGCGCGCGGGCAAGTACCTCATGCCATGATTTTTGCAGGGCCGGAAGGGATTGGCAAGGCGACGATGGCCTACCGCTTTACCCGCTTTTTATTCAAAAACCCGCCGCAGGATCCGGATCAGGGCGGGCTTTTTGGTGCTCCCGAAGAGGTGCCGCCGCCGGAAAATATGGATGTCGCCCCGGATGACCCCGTATTCCGGCGCGTTGCTTCCGGCGGACATCCGGACCTGTTAACAATCGAGCGCCCTTACGATCCGGTAAAGGATAAGGTACAGGCAGCTTTGCCTGTTTCTGAAATTCGTAAAGCCGCGCCATTCCTGCGGATGAAGGCGGCGGAGGGCGGCTGGCGGATCGTTGTGATTGATGATGCGGACACGATGAACCGCAGCGCTCAGAATGCTTTGCTGAAAATCCTTGAGGAGCCGCCCGATCATACGGTTTTGATCTTGATCGCACACAGGCCGGGGGCGCTGATTCCGACAATTCGTTCCCGCTCCCGCCTGATCCGCTTTCAGCCGCCGGGGCCGGATATTCTCCGCACCCTTCTTCAGAAGCAAGGGGCTGAGGGGAGCGGTAGTGCTCAGGGACCGGAGATGGAAATGCTCCTCCATATTGCGGGTGGTTCGTTCGGGCGTGCTTTGACCGCTCTTGAAAGCAACGGGGCTGACATGTTCGCCCGGCTGGCCGGGATACTGGAAACCTATCCGCATTGGCGCTGGCCCGATCTGCATGTGCTGGCCGAGGAGCTGGGCCGGGCCGGGAAGGACTCGGAGCAGGGCTACCGTAATTTTCAGGATTTTATGCTTTGGACGTTCCGCAGCCTGTCCGTTGCAAAAGCGCGGGGCGAAGAGGACGGTGCTTTAGCGGATATTAAGGCTTTCAGGCTGATTTTACAAAAATCTTCCCTTGAAAGCCTCCTGAAAATCTGTGAAAAGCTTGAAGAGCATTTTAGAAGTGTTGAAAACGCCAATCTGGACAAGCGCATGGGTGTTCTTGGCGCCTTTTCGATTGTAGGAGTCTGATTTATAACTCCCGTTCTTTCTTGTATTTGTTAATTATTTTTTCATAAGATTTTTATAAAATTCCCCTGTACACGTACTGTAAAAGGGAATGAAAAATGGCTGATAAAATAAGCGATCCGTTTACTGTAGCAGCTGAAATTGCATTAGAAGACACCCGTGTATTAGGGCGTCTTGCTGTTCATCAGGCTCTGAATGATACCGTAGGTACGGCCATACACAAGACTGTTTTGGAGAATGAATATGTGGACAAACTTTCCGAGACTGATCTTTCTAAGACTGTGGAGGGACTTGCGGGAGGAGTGTCCAATATCATGCGCATTGCCTTGGATAAGTATGGCCCTGAATTTTTGAAGCGTGCTCCCCGAAGACCAGAACAAGAAGTGCGTGATGGTATAACTGCTGGCTTAAATAAGGAATTTTCAGCGAGAGCCGCGGAACAGATATCTTCGCCGACTGATATTTTTTCACCAGAGAAAAGTACGGCTTTACTGAACAAGATCGCAGATACCCGGGAGAAAATTGAAATATCAGAAACTGATAAGAATAATGCTCTGGGTGGATTAAAAAATTTAGGTGTAGAGCCGACAGAGAAGACACTTACCGGTATGGCCCATCTGATTAGAGTGGCCATGGAGCTGGAAAATGATCTCGCACCGGGTGGTTTTTCTCCTCCAAAATTAAAGTCACCAACTCAATAAATTCATTACAAAATCTCTGTGATCCCTGCGATCTGTGTGGTAAAACCCCCGGATGATAAAGGGAGATTAAGAATTCATGTCTGGAAAACCGTTCTACATCACCACCGCGATTTCTTATGTAAATGGTGTGCCGCATCTGGGCCATGCCTATGAGGCAATTTTGACTGACGTAATGGCTCGGTTTAAGCGGCTGGACGGTTACGACGTCAAATTCCTGACCGGGACGGATGAGCATGGGGAGAAGGTCGCCAAGACGGCAGAGGATAACGGCGTTTCCCCCCGTGAATTCGCCGACCGGAATGCGGCGGCTTTTCAGCGTATGACGGAAACGCTGAATATTTCTAACGACGATTTTATCCGCACCACGCAGGAGCGGCATTACAAGGCCTCGCAGGCGTTGTGGACCCGCTTGCAGGAAAACGGGGATATCTATCTCGGCAAATATGAAGGCTGGTACTCCGTCCGGGAAGAAGCCTATTTCGGTGAGGACGAACTGCGCGAGGCCGAGGACGGGCAGAAATTTTCCCCCAACGGCACGGAGGTCAAATGGGTTGAAGAGGAAAGCTATTTCTTTAAACTCTCCGCCTATACGGACAAGCTGCTAGCGCTTTACGAGGCACACCCGGAGTTTATCCAGCCGGAAAGCCGCCGCAACGAGATTATAAGCTTTGTGAAGCAGGGGCTGCGGGATTTGTCGATTTCCCGGCATAAGGACCGGCTGCAATGGGGTATTCCCGTGCCGGGCGATGATAACCACGTTATGTATGTCTGGCTGGATGCGCTGACGAACTATATGACCGGCGTAGGGTACCCGGACGAAGCTGATGCAGAGTTCCAGAAATTCTGGCCCGCCGATTACCATGTGATCGGGAAGGATATTATCCGCTTTCACTGTATCTACTGGCCGGCCTTTTTGATGGCGGCGAATTTGCCCTTGCCCAAGGCCGTATTCGCGCACGGTTTTATCAATGTGAAGGGCGAGAAAATGTCTAAATCCGTGGGGAACGTGCTGTCTCCGGACGGGTTGGTAGAGACATACGGGTTGGACCAGATCCGCTATTTCCTGATGCGGGAAATTCCGCACGGGCAGGACGGAAATTTCTCTCATGAGCGTGCGGTCGGGCGGATCAATGCCGATCTGGCCAACGGGATCGGCAATCTCGCGCAGCGGACGCTGTCGATGATCTATAAGAATTGCGATGGAAAAATTCCAGAAGCCAATAACTATGATGAAAGCGACAAGATTTTGCTACTTAAAATGTACAAATATCTCGTTTCCGGCATGAGGCCATATGCAGAGGCTCTGATGTTTAATCAGGTATTGATGGGGATTTGGGACGATATATCAGACTGTGACTCCTATATAGATTACAATGCTCCCTGGAGGCTAAAAACTGAAAATCCAGAAAGAATGAAAACAGTTTTATATACAGTCGCTGAAGTCGTTCGCTGCTTGGCCATCGCGATGCAGCCCGTCACACCCGAAGGGGCCGGGCGCTTGCTGGACCAGCTTAAAATTCCGGCTACAGAGCGCGACTTTGCGCATATCTGTCCTGAGTATGCCCTGAAGCCCGGCACGGCAATCAACAAGCCCGAAGGCGTTTTTCCGCGTATTGCCGAGGATGAAGAGCCGCAGGTGGCTGCGGGGTAGGTGAATTTTATGACGTCGTCATTGCGAGCCGCCAACGGCGGCGCGGCAATCCAGAAGTGCCGGCAAAAATGCTGGATTGCTTCGTCGGCTTCGCCTTCTCGCAATGACAGGAGGGTTTAAATATGTGGATTGACTCCCATTGCCATTTGAACCATGAACGCTTTGAGGGTGAGGACCCGGCGGTGCTGCTTGCACGGGCCGGAGAGGCTGGTGTGTCCGCAATGGTTAATATCTCCTGCCAGATTACGGGAGATTTTCCGCACGTGCTGGAAACGGCGGAAGGATTTGAAAATGTCTGGTGCTCCATCGGCACGCATCCGCACGATGCCGGGCTGGCGGCAGAAAAGGCGATCTCTCAGAGCGAGCTTGTTAGGCTGGCGCGCTCAAGCCCCAAAATTGTCGGAATCGGCGAAAGCGGGCTGGATTATTACTACGACAATTCTCCACGTGAAGATCAGCAGGAGAGCTTCCGCAAGCATATTCGGGCCTGTATTGAAACGGGCCTGCCGCTGATCGTCCATAGCCGCGATGCGGAGGAAGACACGATGCGGATTATCCGGGAAGAGGGTGAGGGCACAGCGCTGTCCGGCGTGATGCATTGTTTTTCCTCCGGGCCGAAACTCGCTGCTGAGGCGCTCGATTTCGGGTTTTACCTGTCTTTTTCCGGGATCGTGACCTTTAAGAAGGCCGTGGAGCTTCAGACAATCGCAAAGAATACGCCTCTGGAGCGTATTCTGGTCGAAACTGATGCGCCCTTCCTTGCGCCTGAGCCGTTCCGAGGCAAAACCAACGAGCCATCTTATGTACGCCACACGGGCCGCTTTCTTGCTGCGCTGAAAGGCGTTTCGGAAGAAGATATGGCTGCGGCGACAACAGAGAATTTTTACCGCTTATTTGCCAAGGCCGCTTGAGGGGCTGGTTGATCTTTCCGGGCCGGTGTGCCATATCAAAGGCAAGATGTCTCATAAAACCGTTAAAATAGGCTCTATAGAGGCCGCGAGCGACAAGCCCTTTATCCTGCTGGCCGGGCCGTGCCAGATGGAGAGCCGGGATCACGCGTTCGATATGTGCGGGGCTTTGGTTGAAGTGACCAAAAAGCTCGGTATTCCGTTCATTTATAAAAGCTCCTTCGACAAGGCCAACCGGACATCTTTGAGCGGTCAGCGTGGCATTGGACTGGAAAAGGCCTTGCCCGTCTTTGCCGATCTGAAAAAAGAGTTCGGCCTGCCGGTCGTTACGGATATCCATACGGAGGAGCAGTGCGCCGCCGTGGCAGATGTTGTGGATGTGCTGCAAATCCCGGCTTTTTTGTGCCGCCAGACGGATCTCCTGATCGCAGCGGCCAAAACGGGTCGTGTGATTAATGTGAAAAAAGGGCAGTTTCTCGCTCCGTGGGATATGAAGAATGTTGCCGCCAAAATTTCAGAAAGCGGCAATGACAACATCATGCTTTGCGAGCGCGGGGCGAGCTTCGGCTATAATACGCTTGTATCGGATATGCGCTCCCTGCCGATTATGGCGCGGACGGGCTATCCGGTGATTTATGACGCAACGCACAGCGTTCAACAGCCCGGAGGGCTCGGCGGCTCATCGGGCGGGGACCGGGATATGGTGCCTGTTCTGGCGCGGGCGGCGGTGGCTGTGGGCGTGGCGGGCGTATTCATGGAGACGCATCAGGACCCGGATAACGCCCCCTCTGACGGACCGAATATGGTTCGGTTAGAGGATATGGAGCGCTTGCTGGAGACTCTCGTAAAGCTGGATCAGGTTGCTAAAAACCTGCTATAATTAAAGAAGGATAAGCAAAGGAGTTGCTTTGATATGGCCGCTATCGCAGGCTCATCGCAGTATTTGAACGCTTCGGCGCTCGCCAATGTCCGGGGTGTGGCGCCCTCCACGCCGACATTGCTCAGTCAAAGCAATTCCGCGCTTTCTTTACTGGATTCGGGACGAAACTTATCCGCCGGCAGATTTGGTCTGTCTTCAAGCGCAAGAGTTCTTAATCAGCAGTTTTTAAATAACTCAGCAAGTATCAACCAGATGTTCTCTCTCGGCGTCGGCGCTGACGCCACTATTGAGGGGGCGCAGCAGCAAATTCTGGCCCTACGCGCCGGAATGTCTGACAGCCAACTGGCCCCTTTCCTGCGGGCCAAAGATGACGGCAGCGTTTCAGCCTCTGGCACCGGACGGAGCGTGGATACCGAGGCTTAAGGATATTTTATTGGCCCGTAGCTAGGCTGACGAGGGCCTATTTTTCATAATTCAAGGCGTTTTCTTGTTCCCGGATAAGCAAGCAGACACCTGATAGTTTATCCAGAGTATCCTTTTCGTATTCGGCGCCTTGTGCCGTTTGAGAGAAGGCACCTTTAATAGTTTCTCGTAGCTGTTCGCTTAGAAGATAGTCTACTTCGTGACCCTTTATAGTTCCATCACGCACTTCTTCTTCAGCGAAGGAAAGAGCCTTACCCATCGCAAAGTGATTACCGTAGTCGTTCGTGGCGCCTGCCTGTTTGATCTGGTTGAAGACGAAAATAATAGAGCGTCTATTTCGTTCTATGCTCTGTGCTGCATTCTCTGTCATAACATATATCCTGAGTTTGTAGGGTCTGAGATTAAAAAAAACAGAGAATTTTTATATGGCAAATAATGTGGCCGTGCAAGCTTTTTCTCTGGTCCCTTTATTTTGAACCGGTTTAGACCCTCGCGTCCTTAGACGGGGACTGCTGCCGGGACGGCTTGCATCGGGATAACGCTCCGGGTGTCTTGAATAGCTTTTACAGCTTCTCCATAGTAATTGTAATTCCGGCATTCTTCTTCCGTAAACATTTGATTAAGGGCATCCATAATCTGATTTGAGTGCAGAAAAACGTTATCGGTTATTAAAAGGGCTTTAGCATCAGCCATAGATTTCGCCTGTTCCAAAGCCGCTTTGACAAGAACGAGCTTTTCTTGTGCAGGTGTATTTTGCAGCTGGGCGATCTCCGCAAAAGTCTGGGTTAAAGATTTGTATGTAGGTGCGTCCATCATATTTTCCTTTTCTTAGAGATTTTAATATCTATATGAAAAACAGACTTTCTTCACAAGTTTTTTTCTCGATCCTCTTTATTTTTGGGTCAGCTTCGGTAAAAGAAAGGGGCGTATTCTTCACCCTTAAGGAGCTTGACCCATTATGACTGCGATTATTGACATCCATGCCCGTGAAATTTTGGACAGCCGGGGGAACCCGACGGTTGAAGTCGAGGTTGTTTTAGAGAGCGGGGCCCAAGGACGCGCGGCTGTGCCCTCTGGCGCCTCGACAGGAGCGCATGAAGCGCATGAACTGCGTGACGGCGATAAAAAACGCTATAACGGCAAGGGTGTTCTGAAAGCCGTTGAGTCCGTAAATACAGAGATTTTTGAAGCGCTGTGCGGCGTGGATGCGGAAGAGCAGATTGCAATCGATCGGGCGATGATCACGCTGGACGGGACGGAAAACAAGAAGCGCCTTGGTGCGAATGCTATTTTGGGTGTCTCCATGGCCGTAGCCTCTGCGATGGCTGATGAGATGGATATGCCGCTCTACCGCTATCTCGGTGGAGCACATGCTCATGTGTTGCCGACGCCGATGATGAATATCATCAATGGCGGGGCGCATGCCGATAACCCGGTTGATATTCAGGAATTTATGATCATGCCTGTGGGGTTGCCGGACTTTTCCGAAGGGCTGCGCGCGGGTGCCGAGATCTTTCATGCGCTTAAGAAAGAGCTGTCCGCCGCCGGGCATAATACGAATGTCGGGGATGAGGGTGGTTTTGCACCGGCTGTGAAATCTTCGGAAGAAGCGCTGGATTTCATCATGAAGGCCATTAAAGCCGCCGGATACAAAGAGGGTGAGGAGATTGTCATTGCCCTGGATGCAGCCTCAACGGAATTCTATAAGGGCGGGCAGTATCATTTGGAGGGTGAGGGGAAGAGCCTCGATTCCGAGGGGATGATCCGTTATTACGAGGCGCTCTGCGCAAAATACCCGATTGTATCGATCGAGGACGGGCTGGCCGAGGATGACTGGGCGGGTTGGAGTGCGTTGACGGCGGCGCTGGGCGACCGTGTACAGCTTGTCGGAGACGATCTCTATGTAACAAACCCGAAGCGCCTGCGTGAGGGGATAGAGCTTGGAGCCGGGAATGCAATTCTTGTGAAGGTCAACCAGATCGGAACGCTGACTGAAACGCTCGAGGCAATCGAAACGGCGAAGAAGGCCGGTTTTGGGATCGTCCTGTCGCACCGCTCCGGTGAGACGGAAGATACGACGATTGCCGATCTGGCCGTTGCGACCAATGCCGGGCAGATCAAGACAGGCTCTTTGTCCCGCTCTGACCGCGTGGCAAAATATAACCGCTTGCTCCGGATTGAGGAACTTTTAGGCCCATCGGCGACGTATGAGGGAGCAGGGTTCCTGCGCGCTGCGCCATCGGCCTCTGGCGTGCGGCGGAAAAACGCAGCCTGAAACACGGAGAGAAGGGGATGAAAGCAACCCCTAGAGAAGCCAGAATATATCTTTTCTTCGGCATCTTGCTGATCGCTCTGCCGAGTATCCTGAGCTTGTATCAGGGGCAGAGCGGGAAATTTCTTGTGGCCACGGGTATGCTCAATGGCGGTTACTTTGAAAAAACAGTGATTTACGTTGAGCGGCATACGCTGTGGGGGGCGCATGGTATCGTGATTAACCAGCCTCTCCGAGACAACGATTACAAGCCGAATATGCCCCTTGAGAAAGAAGAGGGCGGGCGCTTGCGCCTGATGCGCGGCGGGCCTGTAGTTGCGGATAAGGGGAGTTGGTTGATCCTGCGCGGTGACCCGCCTGTGCTGATCCCTTATAATAGCTTGTCCCCGCTGGAAGATATTCCGGAGATATCACCGGATGAACGCCTCTTTTACGGCTATGCGGGTTGGGCCATGCTCCAACTCAACCGGGAAATCACGCGCGGCAAATGGGGCGTGATTGACTATGACCCGGCCCTGATATCCGGTGAAATCCCTTCTGAGGAAATTTGGCCCATCGCGATTGAGCGTGTTCTCCAAAAAGCCCCGGCCGATATCGGCGGGGTTTAGTTTTATATTCTTTTCATATTGACGGCGCGGTTTGGGGTTTCTATAAGAAGGACATCCTTGACTACAAGCTATCAAAAGAGGTGAGGCATGACTTCAGAAACCCCGCAAGTTGTTACTTTGGACGATTTGAAGGAAAAGGGAGTTTATTCCAGTATATTCTTCCAAATAGCAGCCCATCAACGAACTTCGGACGAACGGGTGAGGATTAGTCTTGATTGTGCAAAAACCATTATGCGGGTTGAGCATGTTGAGGACGAGCAGTGGGCAGCGCAGTGGAGAACCTCCAATGGGCAGGGCGTTCTTGAGCCATCATTCGAGCCGCGAGAACATGGCGGTGTTCAGTTGATGCCGGATGGATATATAGTTTCCGAACCTTCTGAAGAAGGACTTGATGAGCGGGCTGCAAGAATTCTCAGTGCCCTTAACGAAGGGAACGGAGACGATTTTTCAGTCTCAACTGGAAATATTATACGGCTTTTTCACCACTTTAATGAGGTTATGGTGAATGATAGGTTGCGAGCCGTAAAACTGGATAAGCCGCCCACAGATCAGCGCGGGTATCACTATGATGATGTCTGGTACCTTTTCATCCCGGAAAATGTGTAGGGTTATTTTTTCGAATCATTTGAATCGGTTAGTTGGGTTTGTTCCGGGTTTGTACTCATTAATCCATTGAATCAAAAGAATTTTTTGACTTGTCCACAGGGCTGAAATGTGATTCTATAGGGGTATGAACACAATTTATGCACAAGGCGGGTCTGTTCTCCGGCGCCATATGGTTGCCTTGATCGGCATATCATTGTGTTTTTATTTTACCTATCATACTCTTCAAGGCTCCCGGAGTGTTCCGCGTCTGGTTGCTGTAAATTCGTCTATAGCGACAATGTCGCAAAAAAACGATGCTTTGCGTCTGGAGCGTGAGATTTTAGAAAAAAAGGTCGCTTCGATGCGTCCCGGACAGGTCGACAAAGATCTTTTGGACGAAAAAGTGAGGCTAAATCTAGGGTTTAAGCGCCCTGACGAGCTTTTGGTGGTGAGTAATTAAATTTCGCCTTTTGTGCTCTTTATGGATTTTTCTTCTCTTTTTCCTATATATATCAATATGTTGCGGCGCAGCAAAGCGTGTTTTTCGCTGGCGCGTTTTCTCCAAATCATGTAGCAAACAGAAAAAGATTTAATCGTGGTCTATTTGATAAAGGGGAGGCTTTTGCATCGTGGCACAAGCGAAAACTAAGGATAAGACAAAAGGGCAATCTGCCCGTCAGCAGAAGCGGGGTGGCGGCTCAAACAGCGCGCCGGAGCCTTCGCTCGAAACGCTAAAGCAATTTTACCGCGATATGCTCCTGATCCGCAGGTTCGAGGAAAAGGCCGGGCAGCTCTATGGTATGGGGCTGATCGGAGGCTTTTGTCACCTTTATATCGGGCAGGAGGCCGTTGTAACCGGTATTACGTCCGCTCAGGAGCCGCAAGACACGGTCGTCACCTCTTACCGCGATCATGCGCATATGCTGGCTTGCGGGATGGACCCGAAAGGTATTATGGCCGAATTGACGGGGCGCGAGAGCGGTTATTCGCGCGGCAAGGGCGGCTCGATGCACATGTTTTCCAAGGAGAAAAACTTCTTCGGCGGGCACGGGATTGTCGGGGCTTCGACTGCGATCGGCGCGGGGCTGGGTTTCGCACATAAATACAAGAGGGATAACGGCGTTGCGGTTGCCTATATGGGGGATGGGGCCTCCAATCAGGGGCAGGTTGCCGAGTGCTATAATATGGCGGCTCTGTGGGATCTGCCGATCCTGTTCGTGATCGAGAACAACCAGTACGGGATGGGCACGTCCGTTAAGCGCTCCTCTGCCGGACAGCTTTACAAGCGCGGTGAAGGCTACGGC
>JAGRKA010000041.1 GCA_020442475.1 Alphaproteobacteria bacterium
TCCAGCCAGCGCAGGAAATTTTTGACGCTGGACAGGGAGCGCGCGCGGCTGGCATTGGCCGTGCCCTCTATCGCCTTGCGCGACAGCCATGCACGAAAATCACGGATACCCACCTCCGAGAGCGTATTCAGCCCCGGCGTTTCGCCGTGATGCGTATTCAAAAACCGCACAAAATGCTCGATATCCGCGCTATAGGCGCGAAAGGTATGGCGCGAGACCTGCTTCTCATAGCGCAAATAATCCAGCCATTGCCCCAAAGCCTTGGCCAAATCATCCGCGCATAATGTCAAAGTCTCCGCCTTCATCACGCCGTGATTTTATCACGAAACGCAGCCGGGCGGGAGAGGGCTTATGCTTGACAGAAGGTCACGATATGTGTTTAATACAGAAAAGCTTTTCCATATCTGGGGGGTTATTTGATGCAAAAATTTAAAGACATCACTCAAGGTCCAGCTATCCCAAGTTTTGATTTGTATTTTTCGCAAAACTTCTTGGACGCTACGGAACGAAAAGAAATGTCAATACCACAAGACCAAACTATAGCGCTGTTCCTTGCCAGTGCTGGACAATTGGCCCGGCGATTAAAAAGACCTAAGGAGGAGTTTGCAGATATCTCACTATTTTCTTCTGACGGCGATGAGGGAAAAATTGCAGGTATGAGAATTCAGGCTACGGAACGGCTGGTTCATGAGGTTCAAGCGACAATAGATGAAATATCTATGAGGAACATGAACTGCATCGCATTCAAACACCGCCAACCCGCAGCGCATGAAAAACACCATGATCTTCATTAATATGCATCTCCCTGTCATCCCGGAGGCGATGTAAAGCATCGCTTAAACGTCCGGAATCCATATGCGAGCGGCAAAGCCGCGCACTCTTCTCTGGATCCCTGCAGTTCAAGCACACTAACGCGCGCGCTGCGGGAATGACGTCTCTCCATGGAATGATGTGATGCAGGCCTCTAAACCGGAACGCTCAGCCACACCCGCATGGCGCGTTCAATCACACCGGCCAGAAACAGCACCTGATCGGTAGCTTGTCCATCGCCGAACATCTCCGGATCACGGCTACCGAACGCCAGAATGGCTGCCGGCGCCTCTTCGGCAATGCTCAGGCGCAGCAAAATCTGCGAGCGCACCAACGTGGCCCCGCCGCCGTAAATCGCTTCATGCCCGCCGATATGGCTCTCCAGAATAGCGAGTTTGTCGCCCATCCACCCATCGACCGTTCCGGCCGGAATCATGCGAATGCCCTGCATCTGGATATGCGGAATGTCTGCCCCGTCGCTCTCGACGACCAGTGACGTAATGTCCACATTCAACAGGCTGGACAAATCCATCGTCAGCGTATGAATGAAATCGTTAAAGCTGCGCGCCTCCAGTAACCGCAGGACGGCGGCATAGATGCGCTGCTGGGTGTTCATATTCGCGCGCGAATTCTCGATGATCTCGCGCGTCGTCTCTACAGCTTTGCTTTTGTCCGCACGCAGACGCTCAATCATATAACCTTGAAAATCGGCAACTTCGCCGCGGCGCGGGCGCTTTTTCTCTGGCAGTAAAGCCTCCAGATTCGCGTTCAGAAAATCGGGATTATCCCGCAAAAAAGCAAGCACATCGTCTTCGGTGATCATGGCGTTTTCGGATTTTAAAGAAGCGGTATCAGACATAACAATAAGGCTATCACACCGCGCCGCCGAAGAGAATAGGGCGCAGGATAAAAACTCCGTTATTGCAAATAATAATGTTGACATAAAAGAACGCCTTCAATTAGAAGAAAGCGTTGAGTAAACGGAGAATAAAATGACTACCACTATGCATGTTTTGGACCCGGATCCCCCGAAGCCGGATTATGACCCAGAGCTCGGAGAAACGTTCGATGATACAACGATCCGAAGCCTGTTTGATTTTGCAAGCCAGCAAGGCGGGCCTCTGACCTTCAGGCTGACCGGCGATACGGTAGAGCTCCTCAGCCCCGCCGCTCAAAACTTTTCTCATCACGTACTGGCAGAATATCCGGCGCAAAAAGGCATGCTGCGCTTCGTTTTTGAACGTCTGTGCGATAAAGCGATGGAAAACGGCTACGGCTATTCCTCGACCAGAGATGAGCTCTCGCTCACCCCGCCGGGACATGATTAAGCTTTAAAACAAGGAAAAACAGCGTGGCGAAAAAATTACAAGCCAATCTGCGCGATACTTTTATATATGAGCAAAGTATCGGCCCATGCACAAAAAAAAGCCTGATGTTTCTGCGGGATATGTTTGAAAAAAATCGCGGGGCTGTCGTGACATTCAAAGCGGATACTCGGGGCATAGCCCGTCCTTGCAACCCGGATGCATTCGCTTTGCAAAAAGCAATGCGGGAAGCCTGTACGCCATGGGGGCGCGATATGAACGACGCCAAATTCAACGCCCGCTTGCTTCGTGTGGCGGCCGCCGCAGCAGACAAAAAAGTCGCTCACCTGACGCTGAGCGACGGCACCCTAACCTTAACAGCAGACCTCTGTTACCCTGGAAATTACAAAATAGACTGACCCGTCTTTTTCCAGTCCTCGACAAACGCCGCCAGACCGGATGTCGTCAGCGGATGCTTGTAAAGCTGACGAATCACGCTCGGCGGGCTGGTCATTACATGCGCGCCCATTTTCGCGCTTTCGACGATGTGCAAAGGATTGCGGATCGAAGCCACCAGAACCTCGGTATCGAACGCCGGATAGTTATCGTAGATGCGCACGATATCGGAAATGAGCGAGAGCCCGTCCTGCGAAATATCATCCAGCCGCCCGACAAACGGAGAAACAAACGCCGCGCCGGCCTTGGCGGCTAAAATCGCTTGCGATGGAGAGAAGCACAGCGTCACATTGACCATCGTCCCGTCATCGGACAGCTCTTTACAGACCTTCAGCCCGTCCTCGGTCAACGGCACTTTCACCGCCACGTTATCGGCGATCTTGCGCAGGACTTCGGCTTCCTTGCGCATGGTCGCATAATCGGTCGCCGCCACTTCGGCGGAAACGGGGCCGTCCACCACGGCGCAGATTTCCTTGATGAGGGGAATGAACTCTTTGCCCGATTTGGCAATCAATGAAGGGTTCGTCGTCACCCCGTCCAGCAAACCTGTGCCCGCCAGATCCTTGATCTCGTCCAGATCAGCCGTATCAACAAAAAATTTCATGAGAACACTCCCCTTTGTCTAAAACGTGAAACTGCCCTGTTGTAAAAACTTTCGCGCAGCAACGCAAGAGGGAAAGGGAAGGAAGCACTCTATGCGTCAGCGGTGTGTTCGGGTAACCCTTGAGCTGTAGCCGCACGTCCCGCTTCTTTGGCCTCGATTTTTGCTTTAACAGATGCATCCACATCTTTTATAGTCGCACGAGCGTCATCCAAAGCATTTCTTAAGAGTCTCCCTCTTCTTAAATCTTCTAACGATTTTATTTTCATCGCATTTATCCTTATACCTTATTAGCTTAAAGTAACACGCACACTACACATGAAATAAAGTTATGTCAAACAAAAGTGGTCAAAGTGATTTTTTTGCAGAAGAAGAGAGCAGCGGTGAATCTGTCCGAACCTCTTCTACGCACACTTTATCCGTGCTTGTGCCGTATCCTGTGGGTCGCGCGTATGACTATAGCGTGCCCGAAACCTTGAGTCTAGAAATTGGTGATTACGTCACGGTTCCCTTCGGCGGGCGCGAGGTCGCGGGCGTCATCTGGGGCGAAGGGGCAGGGGACGTCAAACCGGAAAAGCTCAAACCCGTCCTCTATAAACACCCGCTGCGGCCCATGCCCAAAGTCCAGCGCGATTTTATCGAATGGGTCGCGCGTTATTGCGTTGCGCCATTGGGAAGCGTTTTGAAAATGAGCCTGTCCGTCCCCGCCGGCCTCACCCCCCTTAAACCCGCTGTGGGTTATCAAATATCCCCCCCACCCCATCCCTCCCCCCGGCGGGGGGAGGGTTAGGGAGGGGGGGCGATAACCCCCATCCTGAACATTTCGATATCGGCGAAGCGCTGGGCTATATGGATTTCGAAACAGCAGCCAAAATGTCGGGCAGCCGCTTTACGCTCCTGAGCGGGCCTCTGGCGCGGCTGGAGCGGGCAATTGCGCAGTTTTTCCTCGATACGCATACGGAAGAGCATGGCTATACGGAGGTGTCTCCGCCGTTGCTGGTGCGGGATAACGCGCTCTACGGAACCGGGCAGCTTCCGAAATTTGCGGAGGATCAGTTTCGTAGTGAGGCGACCGGGCATTGGCTCATCCCTACCGCTGAAGTCCCGCTGACGAATATCGTGGCGGAGATGATCGTAGAGGAAGAGACGCTCCCGCGGCGCTATACGGCTTTTACGCCGTGTTTCCGCTCGGAAGCAGGGTCTGCGGGGAAGGATACGCGCGGCATGCTCCGCCAGCACCAGTTCTACAAGGTCGAAATGGTCAGTGTCACCGCACCGGAAGACAGTGAAGCTGAGCATGAGCGCATGACGGGCTGCGCGGAAACCGTGCTGAAAAAGCTCGAAATTCCGTTCCGCACGATTGTGCTGTGCAGCGGGGATACGGGCTTTGGCGCACGCAAGACTTACGATATTGAGGCGTGGCTGCCGGGGCAGGGAACGTACCGCGAGATTTCAAGCTGCTCTAACTGCGGGGCCTTTCAGGCCCGCCGGATGAATGCGCGTTTTAAACGCAAGGGGGAGAAGAAAACGGAATTTCTCCATACACTTAACGGTTCCGGCGTAGCGGTCGGGCGCGCGCTCATCGCCGTGATGGAGAATTACTACGACCCGTCAGATGGCGGCATTTTCGTCCCGGAGGTCCTCAAGCCCTATATGGGCGGGTTGGGGAAGATCGTATCCTCATGAACGCACAGGATATGAACAAGCGGATACGGCTGGTGATGCATCTGCGGAAGATGGGCGTTACGGATATGGCCGTTCTGGGCGCGATTGAGAAAATCCCGCGTGAAACTTTTGTGCCGCCCGCTGTGCGGGATCAGGCGTGGGAGGATATGGCGTTGCCGATCGGGCGCGGGCAAACGATTTCCCAGCCCTTCGTGGTTGCCTCCATGACAGCGGCGCTGAAGCTCTCCGACCGGGATAAAGTGCTGGAAATCGGTACAGGCTGCGGGTATCAGGCTGCTGTGCTCTCTCGTCTGTGCCGCCGGGTCTATACGATCGAGCGGCATAAGCCGCTTTTGGAGTCGGCGGAAAAACGTTTCGAGGCTTTGAAACTGCGCAATATTACGGCCATTGCAGCGGACGGGATGAGGGGCTGGCCGAAAATTAACGGGATCGATCAAGCGCCCTTCGATAAAATCATCGTGACAGCAGCAGCGCGGGACAAACCGCCGCAGGCCTTGCTGGATCAGCTCAAAATCGGTGGGTTGATGGTGATACCTGTTGGCGAAAGCGGGCGGCAGGTTTTGCGTCTTTACCGGAAGAAATCGGATGATACCTTTGCGGTGAAAGATTTGATGGGCGTACGCTTTGTGCCCCTGTTGCCCGATATTGCTGCTGATTTAGAGCAAGATAGCAGTGCGGGCAATGGCCTAGAGAGTGGACGGGCCGGGGCGAACGGTGTAGTCTAGGCGGGATGAAAACGTCTCCGTTTTTACTTTTCTGTATGATATCAGTTTTGAGCGTGGCAGCCTGTTTCGGGCCGCAGCCTCCTGCGCCTGCGACACATTACGGGACAAAGCCGGGTGCAGGCAGCGCCGGTGTCCATACGGTTTCGGAAGGGGAGACGCTCTGGACCATTTCCCAGCGCTATAACATCGTGATGCGGGATATCGCGGCCTCGAACACTCTTCGCCCGCCTTTCATCTTGCGGACCGGCCAGCGCTTGAGGCTGCCGCCGCCGCGTGAATATCAGGTGCGGCGTGGTGATACGCTTTATGCTGTCTCCCGGATTTTCGGGGTCAGCATTTCCGAACTGGCGTCACTCAATGATTTGCAAGCGCCCTATGCGATCCATACCGGGCAAATTCTGCGCTTGCCGTCTGCTACGGCCCGAAATGCCGCGGTGCAAACAGCCTCTGCCTCTATTGTTACACCGGGCCGCAAGCCTGTGCGCGCGGCTGTGCAAGGGGGCGCTGATGATACGGTTTCCTCGCCATCTGCGCAAAAAACAGCGTCCGTATCAAAGCCCCGGACAAAAATTACGGCTAAAACGCCGAAACGCTCTTCCGGGAAGTTTCTGAAACCTGTCGAGGGGCCGGTCGTCTCCAGCTATGGCCCGAAGAAGAACGGGCTGCATAATGACGGGATCAATATCAAGGCCCCGAAAGGGACGCCTGTGCGCGCGGCAGAGAACGGGGTTGTCGTCTATGCGGGGAACGAGCTTAAGGGATCGGGGAATCTGGTGCTGGTGCGCCATGATAGCGGCTGGATGAGTGCTTATGCGCATATGGACAGGATTTTGATCAAACGCGGCGCGGTGGTTGCACGCGGCCAGAGTATCGGAACGGTCGGGCAAACCGGTTCTGTGGATCAGCCACAGCTTCATTTCGAAATCCGGCGTGGGACGGAAGCCATAAACCCGGCGCGTTATCTGGGGGACGGCAAAGCATGATGGATGCGTATTTGATCGCCTCGATTCTCCCTGCACTGTTGGGGCTATGGCTTTGTGGAGATTTCCTGTTCTGGGTCGCTACGGGAACGGTCGAAGAGGGAGAGGTCACAGGCTTTCAGGAGCGGAAAAATAAAGGGCGGGTTTTGCCTGTTATCAGGATTGAAAGGGTGGAGGAAGAACCCTTCGAAGTTAAACCGGAGCGAATTGATCAGATTTCCTATTTACTGTCTCCTGCCATCGAAAAAGAGCGTAGATCTGTCATTGTGCGGAAAGGGCCGCCAGCGCGTGCGCGCCTGTTCGGCTATTTGAACCTGATTGCAGGGCTGTTTTTGCTGGCGCCCTGTGTGGGGCTATTGGCCTTGCATTCCGGGCAATATCTGTTTGTCGGGCAGCTTGCTTATATCGTTATTTTCGCCAGTATTCTTCTGGGAAGCTGGGTCTTGCTCAAAATGATTCAGAAAATGTAGGGCGTATGCACAATTATTGTCTTTTGAGCTGCAAATGAGCGTTTTCTGCGCTTCCGGTACTCAAATAGCCGAGCCTATGTTCTGTTCCGGTTCTCGAAAACTCTCATTTTCGCTTCAAAATCCTTTACTTGTCCACACGCCCTAAAGACCGCTTTTTCGGGGCCTCTTGTTTTTACGGCATATCCGTTTATGATCCGTTCCGATACAGCTTTAAAGAAGGGACGGATTCTCCATGTTTATTTCCAAAGCCTGGGCGCAGGAAAGCCTTAAAGTTGCCGGTGAATCGGCTTTTGAAGGGGTGCAGATTGCAGCTACGGATGCGGCCTCGGGTGCTGCTGCCGCTGCGCCGGATGCGATGACAGCGTTTGCGTGGAACATCGGGCTTGTGCTGGTTATGGTCGTGCTGTTCTATGTGCTCTTGATCGCGCCGCAGCAAAAGCGCTTCAAGCAGCACAGCCAGATGCTCGCGGGCCTCAAGAAGGGCGACCGGGTTGTTACGGGCGGTGGGCTCGTCGGCACGATCGACAAGCTGGTGGATGATCATGAGGTCGTGGTCGATCTGGGAAATGGCGTAAAGGTTACGGCCTTGCGCTCGACAATCCATGGCAAGGACGATCCGCTTTTGCGTAAAAAACCAGCTAATGACGGTAAGCCGGCGGACGGAAAAGGTCCTAAAAAGGATTCCGGTAAACGCTAGGAAGATAAGAGTATTATGCTGAATATAGCCCCTTGGAAAATCGTTCTGATTCTTGCCGTTTGCCTGTTCGGCTTTTTATACAGCGCGCCGAATCTTGTTGCGCCCTCTGCACGGACATGGGCGGAGGAGAATTTGCCGGGCTGGATGCCGACCAAAACGGTCAATCTCGGTCTTGATTTGCGCGGCGGGGCCCATCTTCTCTATGAAGTTGATGTGGACGCCGTCTTTAAGGAACGTGCGGAGTTTCTGGTGCAGGATTTGCGGACCAGCTTGCGTAAGGACAAGATTGGTTACACGGGGATCGGCGCCGTACAGCAGGGTGCGCGGGTGACGCTCAGGGCCGCGACCGATGGCGAGGCGACGCGGAAAATTTTGCGCAAGGCTGAGCAGAATATTGAAATCGTTACCAGTGAAGACGGAAAGACGATTGAAGCCACTTTAAATGAAATGGGGCAAAAGGCCGTTTATGATCAGGTGATGTCCCAGTCGATAGAGATTATCCGCAGGCGGATCGATGAACTCGGGACGACAGAGCCGGTCATTCAGCGGCAAGGCAATGACCGGGTGTTGATTCAGGCGCCAGGCGCGAACTCCGTAGAGCTTCAGTCAATTATCGGGAAGACCGCGAAGCTGGCATTTCATCTCGTGAAAGAGGATGGGGCAGGTGGAAAAACACTCCCTTTCGCGGATAATCCGGCACAGAGAATCGGGTTGGACCGCCGGGCCCTCATTACCGGGGATATGTTGGTGAACGCGCAGCCTGCGTTCAATCAGTATAGTGAGCCGGTCGTATCTTTCCGGTTAAACAATGCCGGTGCCCGAAAATTTTGCGATGTGACGCGTAACAACGTCCATAAGCCCTTTGCGATCGTGCTGGATAATGAGGTGGTTAGCGCACCCAATATCAATGAGCCGATTTGCGGCGGGCAGGGACAA
Organism: Alphaproteobacteria bacterium; assembly: GCA_020442475.1. Classification (GTDB taxonomy): domain Bacteria; phylum Pseudomonadota; class Alphaproteobacteria; order Micavibrionales; family Micavibrionaceae; genus JAGRKA01. Next base: position 8,666 of record JAGRKA010000041.1, read on the forward strand.
ATTTCCGGCGGGTTTACGGTTGAGGAAGCGAATAATCTGGCGCTGCTGCTGCGGGCCGGGGCTTTGCCTGCGCCGATGCATGTTGTTGAGGAGCGCACGGTCGGGCCATCTCTGGGGGCCGATTCTATTGCTGCCGGGAAGCTCGCAAGCTTGATAGGGCTTGCCGGCGTTCTTGTCTTTATGTTGCTGGCTTACGGTCTGTTCGGGCTGATGGCCGATATTGCGTTGCTGGTGAATGTGGCCTTGATTTTCGCGCTGCTCTCCAGTCTTCAGGCGACTTTGACTTTGCCGGGGATCGCAGGGATCGTTTTGACGATCGGGATGGCCGTGGATGCCAACGTCCTGATTTTTGAGCGGATACGTGAAGAAATTCGCGCCGGGCGCTCGCCCATGTCAGCGATTGACGCGGGCTATTCGCGGGCCATGGCAACCATTACGGACTCGAATTTAACGACGCTGATCGCGGCGCTCATCCTGTTTTCTTTTGGAACCGGGCCGATCAAGGGCTTTTCCGTGACATTGGGGATCGGGATTGTGACATCCTTCTTTGCGGCGATTATGGTTACGCGCCTGATGGTGGTCACGTGGCTACATAAGCGTAAGCCGTCGGCGTTACCGATTTAAAGGGGTGAAGTAGATTATGCGTGGATTGAGATTTATACCGGAAGAAACAGCGGTCAACTTTATTGGCAAGCGGATCCCGGCCTTTCTTTTCTCTCTGGCATTGGTGCTGGGGGCTGTTGGGCTGATATGGAAGAACGGGTTGAATTTCGGGATCGATTTTGCCGGCGGAACGCTTATTGAGATCAGAACGCCTGAAATACCTGACCTGGCGGAGCTGCGTACGTCTTTGAACGGGTTGGGACTTGGGGCTGTATCCATTCAGGAATTTGGTGAGCCGACGGACCTTCTTATCCGTATGCCGCAGCAGGAAGGTGACGAGACGGTTCAAAGGGCGGCAATCGACGCGGTGCGCAGTGCGCTTGACGGGCGTTATGGAGAGCAGGCCGTGGATTATCGCCGGACGGAGTTTGTAGGGCCACAAGTCGGTGCCGAACTGAAACTTAAGGGGCTGTACGCAATCCTGTTTTCGTTGGCCGGAATTCTGGCGTATGTCTGGTTCCGGTTCGAATGGCAGTTCGGCGTGGCCTCGATTGTCGCGCTGGCGCATGATGCGATTATCACCATAGGGTTGTTTGCCTTTACGCAGATGGAGTTTAACCTCTCGACCGTCGCGGCCGTGTTGACGATTGCCGGTTATTCTATCAATGACACGGTCGTTGTATTCGACCGTATCCGGGAAAATTTGCGCAAATATAAGAAAAAGCCTCTGGTTGAGTTGTTCAACCTGTCCATCAATGAAACATTGACCCGGACGGTGATGACGTCATTTACGACAATTCTGGCATTGATCGCCCTGTACGTCTTCGGGGGCGAGGTCTTGCGCAGCTTTATCTACGCCTTGATTTTCGGGGTCGTCGTTGGGACTTATTCCTCAATCTTTATTGCCTCACCGGTTCTTCTCTATATGAATGTCCGCCGTAACAAGATGCCGGAAACGAATGGCGACGAAGAGGGTGAGGCCGCGCAAGCGCCGCAGGAAGGGTAGAGGCATCCGCTATGGTGGATGTGACCCCCCTTGTGAAAGCCGGTTCTCAGCTTATTCAGGCCTATGCAGGCGGGCAGTTCAAGGTCAGTGGCGCTCTTTACGACGGGGCGCTGATCGTTATGCCGGAGCAGTGCATGCTCTGGGATGTGGGTGGTGCGGCCTCGACTCTGGGCGTGTCTGATTTTGAGCCCTTATTCCAAAAAGCCGGTGATCTTGATGCTGTTCTGCTGGGGACGGGGGAGAGAATGGCCTTTTTGCTGCCGCCCCTGATGCAGGCGCTCAAAAAACGCGGGCTATCCGTAGAGTGCATGGATACCGGCGCGGCTTGCCGGACTTATAACGTCCTGATGGCCGAAGGGCGGCGCGTGGCCGCGGCTTTGCTGCCCGTGTAAAGTTTGTTCTGCTATTTAACAATATGTTAAAATATACCCTGCTATAAGAAAAGTACGTTTAACGTACAAGCCGTATAAAAATAGGGTGTATAAATATGAGTAACCCCGCCACAACCGGGCGTGAACTTGACGAGCTTCTGCAAGGCGCTTTTGGGGATGTACAGCTTCCCGATCGTCCGACAGGGTTTCCTGCGGGATTGCCGGAACCTGTGTTCATGAATAATGGCATGATCGCTGCCGTGAATGTGGGCACGTCGCAGGAGGAGTCGCAGACATACCTGATTTTTAAGGATACGGAAACTGACCGGTTTGTCCTGATGACCGCGCCCGATGCGGTGAAGATGTTCAATGCGGCGTTTGACCCGCTTCATGATGAAATTTTTTCTGGAGATGTGACTCCGCTACGGGAACACAGGATGCAATATGGCGGGGCGATCAATTCACGGACGCCGGAGGGGCATCGTGGGCCTATCGCTTCATCCCAGATCGTTTCACCGGAGGCTGTAGCGCAAAGCAAGTTGGTGCGTATCGATGGGCCGCCGCCGGAGCCTGTCATCCAGCCGGAATTGCCGAAACACAGTGAAGAAATCGGCTATATACCGCCGCCAGTAGAGTCAAAAACAATCCAGCGTATCCTTGAGCCTGATGAGGCGCGTGCGGCGCATAACGCGGCAGAGCATAACGCTATGGGGCTTTCCCCGAAACCTAAGGGTTTTGAAGACTTTCTTCCTCCGTGCGAGGAGCCGGAGCCGTTTGATCTGGCGGTGCTTGGGCATGAGTTGCCGTCTGTGGAAGAGGTGATGACACCGGCGGGGCAGCAAGCCGTTCACGGCGCGGCGCTGGCGGCCAATTACTATATTTATGACGGGGGCTGTGGGCTTTCGGATGAGGAGATCGAGGCGATTGCAGAAAGCTTTGAACCTTATGATGAGTGGCTGTTCCCGGCTGTGGTCGAAAATATCAATGACAATAGTGCAAAAACGGGGCTGATGGCTTTGCCCGCAGAAGGATTTAAATATTCGGACATTCTGCGCCAGATGAAAGGCACACAGGATGCTTCCGAGGGTTTCGCGGGGAAGATCGGGGCTGCCGGAGCCGGTCGGCAGGCTTATACAATGATTCTTGGTGCAGAATTTAAGCAGCTCTCAACGCGTGTTCAGCATTTTGAGGAGACTTACAATAAGTTTCATACTGAGATCGGAAAAGTCAGTCAAAGGGATCTCTTAGAGCGCTTGAATGATAATATCAGGCGGCTCGATCTGGTGGCACCGGGCGGTATTCCGGTCCCGTATCAGGGGGTTGCGGCGCAGGCCAGAGATCTGGTCGAACGATACAAGCCCAAACATTCGGATGCAATTTTGGAGGGTGATCCGTACCGGGATGATTTCCAGCGGTTAAAAGAACAGGAGAGTGCTTACCCGAAAGGTGAGCTGTCTTCTTCTGCTCTCCCTGCTGCAACGGCGCCGGGCTTGTCTTAAGCTGCCAGCTCTATCGGGCCTTTTTCAAACAGCTCCAGGACGTAATCCCAGTTCACAAGATTATCGACGAAGGCCTCCAGATATTTCGGGCGGGCGTTACGGTAGTCGATATAGTAGGAATGCTCCCACACGTCGCAGCCCAGAAGCGCTGTCTTGCCGTGAGTCAGCGGGTTATCCGCATTGGCCGTTTTCAGGATTTCCAGCTTGCCGTCGGCATTCATGACCAGCCATGCCCAGCCTGAGCCGAACTGCGTGACACCGGCTTCAATGAATTTGCCGCGAAACGCGTCGAAGGAGCCGAAACTCTCATTAATGGCTGTTTCCACTGCGCCGGGGCGGTTCCCGCCGCCGTTCGGCTTCATCCAGTTCCAGAAATGCCGGTGATTCCAGTGCTGCCCGGCATTGTTGAACAGGCCTGTCTGGTTTTGCTTGTGCGCGTTAATGACGACCTCTTCCAGCGTGTCGCCCATATGGGGGAGGCCCTCCAGAAGCTCATTGCCCTTCGTGACATAAGCGTTATGGTGCTTGTCATGGTGATATTCCAGCGTCTCAGCGGACATATAGGGATCAAGCGCGTCATAGGCGTAAGGCAGTGCGGGAAGGTCGAAGGCGGCCATGATGTTTTCTCCTTTTGAAAATTCAAGAAAAAACTAACACCAAGCATCGGGGACACCAAGGGTAAAAATAAAAAACTTTATATCTGTGGATGTTGGTGGTTAAACACAGGCTATGAAAACAAAACTCTCTTATTGCGGTGAATTGGTACGGGCACATGATCCGGATCGTTTCCTGCTGTCTATGTTCGTGCCTGCGCAGGCGCGGGAGGCGCTTTGGGCGCTGTTTGCGTTCAACCATGAAATTGCCAAAACCCGCGAGGTCGTGAGCGAGGCACAGCTTGGCCGTATCCGGCTGCAATGGTGGCGGGAGACGCTTTCCAGCGTATATGAGGGGAGTGCCGTGCCGGAGCATGAGGTTCTCAAGCCGCTTGCCGCCGTGATCAAAGCCTATGATTTACCGCATGCAGGGCTGGAGCGCCTGATCAATGCGCGGGAATTCGATTTGGAGGATGAGCCGCCTGAAACGCTGGAGGGGCTTTTGATCTACGCGGATCATACCTCAACGCCTCTGATGGAGGCTGCTGTGCGGATTTGTGGCGGCGATCCTGCGCTTGAGCCTGTGCAGCCTGTAGCGATTAATTATGCGCTGGCCGGGATTTTACGGACCTTGTCGCGGAGTGAGGCGGGAGGGCGGTCTATGGTGCCGGATGAATTGATACGCACCGGTTCGAAAATGCAGGAGTGGGCACGGACCATTGCTGAGGAGTTTTTGTTTAATATCAACGCACAAAATAAATTTTTAAAAGTATCGAATAAACTTTCTGGGCTTTATATGCGGCAGATCAAGGCGCTGGGTTACGACCTTGCACACCCGCGTATGCGGCTGGACCCGCCCTTTAAAGTTTTGCGACTTGCTTTAGGGTTGTAAAGCCTTTATAAAGAGTGGTATGTTATTATATAAAATAACTTTTCTGTTTTTGAAACAGAGCGTTACTGTATCTGAGTTAAAGAAATGGGGGTATCGTTATGGTTGATCCGATTAAAGGCGCAGGCTTTATTCAGGCCATTTTGCCGGGAGGAAAAGCCCAGAATACGCCTTCACACGCTAAACAGGCAGAGAAGCAGCGCGAAACTGCGCCCGCGGACGAGGTGTCGCTGTCTCCGGAGGCGCTGAGCTTAACAGAGGCCGAAGATACGGCCGCCCGGACTCGCACAATCCTTGAAGAGCAGACGCAAGAAGCGCTTTCCGCGGATAGCACTCGCCTGAATGAATTGCTTTAAGCTGCCGCCTTCTGCTGTAACAGCCACCCATCCAAATCGCGCAAAGCCCGTGTGCTGTAGGCTTTCTTCTTATCTTTGCCTTTGAGCTTGGCGCGTTTGGTCTTCCCGGCTTTATTCACGTAGTCTTGCGTAGCCTCTTCCTTTGACAGGGGCGGAAATAGCCCGAAATTTACGTTCATCGGCTGGAAAGTCTCCGCGTCCGCGCCCCCCGTGATATGGCTCAGGAGAGCGCCCATGGCCGTTGTCGGAGGGGGCGGCTCGATTGGCGTTCCCAGAATCTCCGCTACTGCGAAGCGGGCAGCCATGATCCCTACGGAAGCGCTTTCCACATAACCTTCGCAGCCCGTGATCTGTCCGGCAAAGCGGATGGCGGGCCGGGCCTTTAAGCGTAATTGCGTATCCAGCAGTTTCGGAGAATTAATAAAAGTATTGCGGTGCAGACCGCCCAGGCGTGCGAACTCGGCCTCTTCCAACCCCGGAATCATGCGGAAGATGCGCATTTGTTCCCCGTATTTCATCTTGGTCTGGAAACCGACGATGTTATAGAGCGTGCCCAGCGCGTTATCCTGCCGGAGCTGAACCACGGCATGCGGGCTTTGCCCTGTGCGCGGATCTGTCAGTCCGACCGGTTTCATGGGGCCGAAGCGCAAGGTTTCGGGGCCACGGGAGGCCATAACCTCCACAGGCATGCAGCCTTCAAAATAAGGCGTATCTTTCTCCCAATCTTTAAATTCCGTGTATTCGGCGCTCAGCAGGGCGTTGAGGAAAGCGGTGTATTCCTCTTCGTTTAGGGGGCAGTTGATATAGTCTTTCCCGGTGCCGGCGGGGCCTTCCTTATCGTAGCGTGACTGGAGCCACGCGATATCCATATTGATGCTCTCCGTGTGGACAATCGGGGCGAGCGCATCGAAAAAGGCGAGCGCGTCCTCTCCGGTGATGGCGCGGATGGCCTCGCTCAATGCCGGGGAGGTGAGGGGGCCTGTGGCGATAATACTCTGCTCCCAGTCTTCGGGCGGCAGGCCGTCTATCTCGCCATATTCAATCGTAATCAGCGGGTGGTCTTTGAGCGCTTGCGTCACGCCTTCGGAGAAAATATTCCGGTCCACCGCGAGCGCTCCACCTGCGGGGACAGCGGCCTTTGCGCCTTCGCGCATGATGAGTGATCCGCAGCGGCGCATTTCCTCATGCAGCAGCCCGATGGCGTTATGCTCATGATCATCCGAGCGGAAGGAGTTCGAGCAGACCAGCTCCGCGCAATGCCCGGTTTTATGGGCCGGGGTTTGAACCTCCGGGCGCATTTCATGGAGGATCACGGGCACGCCCGCCTGCGCGGCCTGCCATGCGGCTTCGCTCCCGGCCAGCCCCGCACCGATAATATGAAGGGGTTTGTTTTTCATGCGCCGGTTATACAGCACATGGGGGGAGATGCCTAGACCTCAAGATGGTTCAAGTGTTGAGTGGCCTCTGAGTGCTCTCCTTGGATTTGTCCGTTCTGAATGCCGTATTGCGGGGCATGGTTAACACGGGAACCTGTGGAGTTGATTTTATGTGCCAGGCAGTCTACAGCCGTTTGTAAAGTGTCATCAGGCGCTGAAACGCCGTCTATCCTGTTGAGTACTTCCAGAAGATAGTCGTAGACATTTTCTGCCTGAAGTGGATTGTTTTGGTCCAAAAGAATTTGGGCGTTCTGGACGAGAAGGTAGGGGTTGTCGGGGTGCTTTTCAAGGCCTTGATGCACTAAATCCAAAGCTTCTGACAGCTTCCCTCGAGCTTGACGGTTAGAAATTTTGGTCCAGTGCTCTATGATGCCAAGCTCTCTTTGTGTGGCGGCTAACAAAAACGCATCCTGTTGATCGGAGTGCTGTCTCATCTATTGGCTCCTGTCTCTACTTTGAGGATAGAGATAAAGGTTTTTTGTTTTTATGTCAATATAAATATGGCTGTATCTTCAAACCCCGTACAAACCTCCAAAACAACCCTTCCTTTTCTTGGGAAGCCTTGTACAATCATCTGCGTGTGATCATGCTGAGATTCCAAAAAACATGAAGAGAGGCCGGAGATGAAAAAAACCGTTTTAACCGCTGCGTTGCTGCTTTCAATGGCTATACCCGCTTGGGCAGAGGATGCCGGTCATGCGGTGCCGTTAGAGGAGGTGCTGCACAAGCATTGGGATTATGCGGGGCCGGAGACGGGCGCATCACGCTGGGGTGAGTTGGAGGCAGCCTTTGAGGCCTGTAAAACCGGAGAGTTGCAATCGCCAATCAATATTGAGAGTTTTTATCAGGGGGAGCTGCCTGCTCTTGAAACGGCGTATAGTGCAGTGCCTTTGCATGTGATCAATAACGGCCATACGATACAGGTCGATCTGGGCGACAATGCCGGAACCCTGAATGTCGCGGGTAAGGCGTACAAGCTGTTGCAGGTCCATTTCCACACGCCCAGCGAGCATTATATAGACGGCTCCCCCTATCCGATGGAGGCGCATCTGGTGCACAAGGCCGAAGACGGCACGCTTGCCGTTGTAGGCGTGCTGATGAAGGTTGGAGCGCATAACCCCGTGATCGAGGGTATATGGCAGAACGCACCGGTTGCCGGCGGAGAAAAGATGCTGGAGACGGTGTCTGTTTCTGCTGCGGATTTGCTGCCGGAATCTCTTGATTACTATAAATATGACGGGTCGCTGACCACGCCACCCTGTTCGGAAGGGGTACAATGGCATGTTCTGAAGGACCCGATTGAGCTGTCGCAGGCGCAATTAACGGCGTTTCAGACAGTCTTTCCTGTGAACGCCCGGCCAATTCAGGATTTGAACGGGCGGACGGTCCGCGGAAACTGAGTGTGATTATATGAGTGTAGTTCGAAAGCTCATACTGGTGGCGTGCGTATGAAAAGTTTCAATCCTCCCGGCGAGCGGATGTTTGCGCTTTGGCGTACAGTGTTCGCGCTTGTTCATGTTGACGGACATCTGGATGAGGAGGAGCGCTCCTATATCGAGCAGGTCATGGACCGTTTCTCCTTTTTGCCGGAACAGCGTGCGATCGTTGAGATCGGCCTTGATGAACCTGCAGACGTACAGGCGCTCTTTGCTGAAGTCGAGGGGGAGGAACGCCGCCGCCAGTTTTTCCGGCTGGCGCGTATGATCATCTGGTGCGACGGGCTGCTTCATGATGATGAGCGAGAGATTTTGCAAGAGATATGGGACTCTCTGGGCGAAGATGAGGCTGCCCTGTATGCGAATGAGGGGCGTTGGCTGTTTCGTAAACCCGATACTTCCTTGTATGAAGGTGGTGGAGATGGGGCGCCTCAAGGGGCTTTGATCGAAGCTGTCGCTGCGGAGATGGAAGCTTTTTACAGGGCACGGGGGAGCGAATGAGCGGCTATAAGGGGGCATCGGGCGGCGTATCGGACAGCGCGTTCTATATGTGGCGAGCCTTGTTCGCACTGGCCCATGCGGATGAGATCGTTACGGATGAGGAGGTGCGCTTTATGGCGGAGGCTCTTGAGGACGTGCCGTTTTCAGATGCCCAGCGTGCCCAGCTTGAGCAGGACGCCAAAAATTCGCAGGATATAGAGGCGATGTTCCTGAAGATCACTGATGTAAAAGATCAGGCCGCTTTTTTTAAATTTGCACATACGCTCGTCCATATTGACGGGGATTACGGCCCGGAAGAACAGGCCGCGATGCTTAAGCTCAAGGAGTTGCATGTCAAGCTGGCTAATATCGATGAGCTGATCGGTTCCATGAAAATGGAGTTTGAGGAGGAGACGCATACGCCGCCATTCCCGGCTGTGCCTGCCCGCCCGCGTTTCCGCGACCGCCTATTGTCCATCCGTAAGGCGTTCCTGGACGATTTCGAGGATTAGAGCTTTCATCGTTCGATTCCCCGTCCCTTGAGGGGCTTCACGCCAAGTCTCTATAGCCGATCCTCTATAAAATGATTCAATTTTCGTCATCCCGGAGGCGATGCGCAGAATCGCTTAAACATCCGGGATCCATTGGATGCAGGCAGGGCCCCCCGGGTTTACCCGGGGGTGAATGCCCGGCCGACGATATGCTATAAGGTTTGATGGAAGTACGGAAATCAACTCATAGCCTCTATCGTTTAGAGTATCACGTGGTATGGACGTGTAAATATCGTCGGCGAATACTGAAGCCGAACATGTGTGCTTATTTGCGCAAAGTTCTGCCGGGGCTGGCACGGAGTATGCCCGGCGTTACAATCGGCGTCTTCTTTGCGCAAGGCGTACCCGGGGCTGGAAAAAGTGTACTGGGATGAAAATATTGTGTGGTCGCCGGGCTACTTCGTGAGCAGCATCGGGATTGATGAGTTTATTATAAGGCGATATGTTGAACATCAGGGACGTGAGGAATCAGAACAACTTAGTATGAAATTATAATAAGCGAAGCGTG
>JAGRKA010000042.1 GCA_020442475.1 Alphaproteobacteria bacterium
CCGGCCGCGGGCGTTGTTTCGATTTTAGCAGATAAGAGATTGGCGTCAAACCGCAACGGTCTTGGTTTTAGCTTCTAATATTTTCATAATTTTAGCAGATAAGAGATTGGCGTCAAACCGCAACTATGAGCGCCAGCACCAGCTGTATAATGAAATTTTAGCAGATAAGAGATTGGCGTCAAACCGCAACATACGTGCTAGGTGACACCAAAGGACAAACATTTTAGCAGATATAGCCTTTCCTGTATGCATTGGAAATAAACGTTTTTCGCATTTGGGGATAGACAGTGCCCCCATCTATTACTCCAAATGTGATAATATATATTACGGAAAATAATATGTTACTTTACTGAGGGGGCTTGGTGTTTTGTCCTGCGGTGTGTGGGAAATTAGATGTGCCTAGATTTCTGATTCTCTCTTCCTTTTAGCCATTCACAAGAAAATGCACACCTACAGCCGCGCCATAACCGAGCAGCAATACCGGAAACCAGCGGAGATGATAGAAAAACGTATAGCGGCCATGTGCAACGCCCATCAGAGCCACGCCGGCGGCTGAGCCTATAGATAACAGGCTGCCGCCAATCCCAGCCGTCAGCGTAATCAGAAGCCATTGGAAATGACTCATTTCCGGGCTCATCGTCAAAACAGCAAACATGATCGGAATATTGTCGATAATGGCGGATGCAAAGCCCATAAGGATATTTGTCGTGCTTGCGCCCCAGCCATCATAGAAAGTTGTTGATGCAAGTTCCAGATAGCCAAGAAATCCAAGGCCGCCAACACTGAACATCACGCCGAAGAAGAACAGCAGCGTATCCCATTCAACTGAGGCCACGTTGTCCAGAATATCAAAATCCTTATCCCGCGAGTTGCCAAAATGCCGAATAATCCAGGCTGTAATCATCAGGATAGCCATACCGGTCATCATACCAACAAAGGGCGGCAAACCAAGGAGTTGTTCAAAGGTAACCGCCATCGTGATGGTCAGGACACCCAAAAACATGATCGGCTTTGCGCCGCGTTTGAGTCTGGTGTTTTTCTTAAGGGCTTCGGGTTTATTTTTCGTAACAAAAAAGCTCATAATCGTCGCCGGGACCATAAAGCATGTCAAAGCCGGCAAAAGTAGAGAGAAAAATTCAAGAAATTCAACTTTTTCAGCCTGCCAGACCATCAGGGTCGTGATATCGCCAAAGGGGCTGAATGCGCCGCCCGCATTCGCGGCATTGACGATATTAACGCAAGAAATGGCAACAAATTTTGGGTCATTTTTCCCTACGGCCATGACAACCGCGCCCAGAACCAGTGCTGTCGTTAAATTGTCGGCCACCGGTGACAGGCAAAACGCCATGATGCCGGTCGCCCAGAAAAGCTGCCTCAATGAAAAACCGGCCTGAACGAGCTTATCTTTAAGAACGTCGAACACCTTCCGGTTTTCCATCGCGCTGATATAGGTCATGGCAGCCAGCAGGAATAGCAAAAGGCTGGCATACTCTTCGAGATCGTGAAAAATAGCCTTCCGCAACTCTTCGTGGCTGACATCATATTCAGGCGCGATGATTCCGATCACGACCCAGATCAGCCCGGCGCCAAGCATGACAGGCTTAGATTTTTTCAGATGCGTATACTCTTCACTCAGAACGGCCAGATAAGACAAGATAAATATTGCGATGCACAATAAGCCGCCCCAATGCATTCCGGCGTGAATGATATGAGGGCGCGTGCCGCCACTACTAATTGTGGCCTCGACAGTGCTTGTTACCGCTTCAACCAGAGCGGCCTCGCCCCCTTCTCCGCCGGATGCCAGAGCAAGGGACGGGAAAATCAGCGCAAGTAGACTCAGGCTGAACATAAGGGGGTAAAGTGCGACGGAAGACATTATATAAGATCGTATGTTTTTGTGGGTGTAATGAAAACAAAGTGAGAGGAAGCGTAAACGAAAACATACGTATCTACAAGGAGATAACGTCTCACCTGCCCCCTTCGGTAAAACGGCGGAAAGCGGCCAGTGTCTCTTCGCTGACGTGGTGTTCAACCCCTTCCGCATCCATCTCGGCTGTTTCATCGCTTACCCCAATCGCCTTGAGAAAGGCCAGAACGATCAGGTGGCGCTCCTTACAGGCTTTGGCAAGCGCAGCCCCCTCCTCTGTCAGGAATAAAGAGCGGTAAGGCTGAGCGTTGACCAGCCCCTCTTTCTTCAGGCGGGCAATGATCTTGTTGACTGTCGTGTGGGAAACACCGAAACGTTGTGACAGATCCACGATCCGCGCCTCACCGTTGGCTTCGATCAAATCGGCGATCAGCTCTACGTAATCCTCCGCCGTTTCGCTTTGATGCGCTTCGCGAATACGTTCGAAACGCTGCGCCTGCGTCTGCGGGTCTACTAAATCTCTTTGCTCTGCCATGTCGTCCTTTATAGGGGGCGCATCCCTCAAATCAAAGTTTTTTGTGACAATTTGTTGCCAAGGCTATATTTTGTGCCCTATAATAAAAATAGAGGCTATAGGTTAAATTATGATTAAGCGAACATTCATTCTGGCTTTTCTGTCCCTGTGTACGCTTGGTGCGGCAGTGTCCGTGCTGGCCTCCGGGTATCAGGGGCGTAGCGCGTCTTCGCAGCAGCCCAAGACGCTGTATATTGTGACGACGACAGCCCATCTGGCTGATATCGTACATAATCTGGACCCCGGCCATATCAGGGTTGAGAGCCTGATGGGTACGGGTGTTGACCCTCACCTTTATCGCCCGACGAGCTCAGATGTGATCAAGCTGAAAAAGGCCGATCTGGTGATCTATAACGGTTTGCATCTTGAAGGGCGCATGGTTGAATTGCTTGAAACGCTGGCACAGGAAAAACCTGCGATTGCAGCGGCAGAACAGCTCCCGCCCGGTATGCTGCTTGAAGGCCCCGACAACGCCACGGACCCGCACATCTGGATGAGTGTACCGATCTGGGAGGCTGTTACCGGTATCGTTACGGACACTCTCATTGCACATGACCCGTCTTATCAGGACACGTACAGGCAAAAAGCGGCTCTCTATAAAGGCAAGCTGGAAAAGCTTGACGGATGGATCAAGGAGTCCGTTGCGACAATTCCAAAGGGCAATCGTGTCTTGATTACGGCTCATGATGCTTTCGGATATTTCGGTGACACGTACGGGCTGGAAGTCATTGGTGTTCAAGGGCTATCTACAGAAAGTGAAGCCGGGTTGCAGCGGATCGAGGCGTTGACAGACCGTTTGGCATCTGAGAAAATCCCGGCAGTCTTCGCTGAAAGTTCCTTAAGCGACCGTAATATCAAAGCGCTGATAAACGGGGCGCATCAAAAGGGGCACACAGTCGCGCGCGGCGACATGCTCTACTCCGATGCGCTGGGGCAAAGCGGCACCGTAGAGGGCACCTATATCGGGATGATGGTTCATAATGTCAAAACGCTCACAAAATCGCTGGGCGGCAAGCCGCCAGTCTTTGCCCTTGATAACGAACTGGCCTTGAACGCGCCTTGAGAAAATGGATAACACTTCTTCCTCTCCCCTTATGATCGATAGGCTTTCCGTGTCCTATCCGGGACGCAAAAGCGCAGCGCTGGACGCCGTATCGTGGCACATCAAACCGGGCACGCTCAACGCCGTGATCGGTCCGAACGGCGCGGGAAAATCGACACTGCTGAAGGCTGCGCTGGAACTGATTCCGGGCCGGAGCGGGAAAGCGCTTTTCTGGGGGCGTCCTTTACGAGAGGTTCGCCGAAAACTGGCTTACGTTCCTCAACGTAGTGCGATTGACTGGAATTTTCCGGTCAGCGCGCTCGATGTCGTGACGATGGGACTGTATGCCGGGATCGGCTGGCTGCGCCCCGTGCGTAAAGCCCATAAGGAGAGAGCCTTGGAGGCGATGGCAAGGCTGGGAATCGAGGACCTTGCAGCCTCCCAGATCGGTGCGCTCTCCGGCGGGCAACAGCAACGCGTCTTTATCGCGCGGGCGCTTTTGCAGGACGCTGATCTCTATATGATGGACGAGCCGTTCGCCGGGGTGGACAGCGTTACGGAAGCCAAGATCTTCGAGATTTTGCAGGCGCTGAAACAGGCCGGGAAAACCGCTGTGATCGTTCATCATGATTTGTCTTCCGTTGAACGTCAATTCGATACGGCCTTGCTCCTGAACGGACGTACAATCGCACAAGGCCCCGTCAAAACCGTTCTTGCCAAAGATAATCTTACGGCAGCCTACGGCTCTGGCCGCCTTTTGGCGCTATAGAGAGTGCGGGAGGGAGAACACAGATGGAGACGCTGATCTCAATTCTCCTGTTTCAAGGCGGCTATAATACTCTCCTCGTCCTGTGCAGTACGATCATGCTCGGCATAACGGCGGCGCTCGCAGGCAGTTTTGTCATGCTCCGGAAGCAGGCTCTTGCGGCTGATGCCCTCAGCCATGCAACCTTGCCCGGGATTGGACTCGGCTTTTTTCTGGCCTTTACCCTTGGTTGGGATGGCGGTCGGAATCTGCCAACCCTTTTAACCGGTGCAGCACTTACAGCGCTTTTGGCCGGGCTGTCGATCAAATGGATTCTCAGCCGGACGCGCCTTAATCAGGATGTCGCCATCGCCAGCGTCCTAAGTGTTTTTTACGCGCTCGGCATCGTTCTTTTTACGATCGCGCAGCGCTTCGAAGGCGCAGCCCAAGCCGGGTTGGACAGTTTTTTGCTGGGGCAGGCTGCCGGCCTGTCGATGGAGGAAAGCCTGATCATTGCCATCGTTGCGCTGATCGTTCTGGGGTTTATTGTGCTCTTTTTCCGCGACTTTTTGCTCCTGAGCTTTGATGCGACCTTTGCGGAAAGTATTGGACGGCCCGTTCACCGGCTGGATATCTTCCTGACGCTTCTGGTATTGCTGATCGTGTGCGCCGGACTGAAAACTGTCGGGTTGGTCCTTATTCTGGCGCTGCTGATCATCCCGTCTGTCACCGCACGGTTCTGGAGCGACCGGCTGAAGCCTATGCTGGTAATCGCCGCGTTCTCCGGTGGTTTGTCCTGTTATGTCGGCGCGGCCTTGTCTGCGGCTTTTGAGAACATACCGACGGGCGCTGCCATCGTGCTCTGCGCCTTTACGCTTTTTAGCTTCTCCTTTTTCTTTTCGCCCCGGCACGGGCTGTTGACGACCCGGTTTTTACAGGCCGGAAAGGCGGAAAAGCCATGAGCGCCGATATTTTTCTCCAGATCGACCTGCCTGCGTTGCTTCTGGCCGCGCTCGCAGCATTAGCCTGCGCCCTGCCCGGTAATTTTCTCGTCCTGCGCAAGCAAGCCATGATGGGGGATGCGCTCTCTCACGTTGTTTTGCCGGGGCTTGTCGTGGCCTTCCTATTCGTAGGGCAAATCGATCCGCTCGCCATGATGCTGGGCGCAGCCGGGGCGTGCCTGCTCGCCGTTGCGCTGATCCGGCTTTTTCAGCGTTCGAGCCTGATTGACAGCGGTGCGGCGATGGGAATCGTCTTTACCGCCATGTTTGCGCTCGGCTTGCTTTTGCTGGAGAGCCGGATCGGTTCACGAGTCCATCTGGATGCCAAGCACGCGCTTTATGGCGCGTTGGAGCTGACATATTGGCCTGCGCCCCTGACGCTCGAGACGCTGCCACCCCAGATCAAAACCCTTGCAGCACTCAATATCGCGTTGCTTATAATGCTGATAGCTTTTTTCAAAGAACTCCGGATTTCCAGTTTCGACCCCGAATTTTCAGCCGTTACAGGCCTAAAAACCGCTTGGATCAGCGCCGGGCTGATGCTTTTTGTTGCCCTGACGGCAGTGGCCTGCTTCGAATCTGTCGGTTCGATCCTTGTTATCGCGCTCTTTGTTTGTCCGGCGGCAACGGCACGCATGCTGTGTGATGATCTGCGCCAACAAGTCTTGATTAGTGCCCTGTGCGCTGTCCTCAGCGCGGTTTTGGGGTATGGGCTGGCCTCAATTCTGCCCCGCCTTCTGGGCTTCGAACATTCCTTAAGCGCCGCCGGTATGATCGCGCTCAGCGCCGGAGGGCTGCAACTGGCGGCTATGGTGTTTGCGCCACGCTACGGGGCCCTGCGGAGCTCATAGAGGCGCTGTAGAGCTTTGTAGACAAGACTCCCTTTTCCCCCTACCTTGCCTTCTATGACAGACTCGAAAAACCACCCCATCGAAAAACTGATCGAAGTCATGGCGGCCTTGCGCAATCCCGAAGGCGGCTGCCCATGGGATTTGGAGCAAGATTTTGCAACCATCGCCCCCTATACGCTCGAAGAGGCCTACGAGGTTGCGGATGCGATTGATCGGGGCGATATGGTGGCGCTGCGGGAAGAGTTGGGCGATTTACTGCTCCAGCCGGTTTATCATGCGCAGATGGCGGCGGAAGGCGGGTTGTTCGATATCCACGACGTCATTACGGACATTACCGATAAGATGATCCACCGCCATCCGCACGTTTTCGGCAATGCGAATGCAAGCAGCCCGGAGGACGTTAACGCGATCTGGGATGAGCGCAAAAAACTTGAGAAGAACACTGCTCAGGATAATAACGTGGAGCCAAGCGCGCTTGACGGTGTTACGAAGGGGCTACCCGCCCTCCTCCGTGCACAAAAACTCCAGAAAAAGGCTTCCAAAGCCGGTTTCGCATGGGCTCATATCGGGCAGGTGATCGACAAGCTGGAAGAAGAGCTGGCCGAACTCCGCGAAGCTATTGAGCGCGGTAACCACGATGAGCAGGCTGAGGAGTTGGGGGATGTGCTGTTCGTGCTGGCCACTTTGGGGCGCTGGCTGGATATCAATGCTGAAGAATCGTTGCGTCAGTGTAATGCTAAATTTGAGCGCCGTTTCAAGGGCATGGAAGGTGATTTTAAAGCTAAAAATAAGTCTCTTTCCACCGCATCGCTCGAAGAGATGTTGGCTGCGTGGGACGCACAGAAAAGTTTGGAAAAAGGCTGAAGGCTTCTCAGAAAGCTTGAGATAGCCTCCATGCTTCCTTGATCGCATAGGCATAATGAGGCAAAGCGTCTTTGGCATAAGTCTCCAGCTTCTCCGTAATCAGCGCCTTCAAGGTCTCGTCATTATCAGTGCTTCGCAGATCATCCATGATGTGCATCAGCATCATATGGTTATGCCCCATACGCCAGTCATTAATATCACGGGCCTGCTGCCCCCCTCTTGGCATGGAGAAGAGCGGCAGGGCTTCGGCAAGTTCTCCCGCCCTTAAATCTTCTCTTTCAAGGTCTGCACCTCGGTCCGGGTGTTTGGCGAACCACTGCGCGGCACGGTCGTAATCCATCACATGCATTTTGCCGTACGTCTTACAATAGGTGCAGCCACATGCCCAGCGCTGCTCCGGGTTTTGCATGTAATAGGAGGCCAGCTTATCGGTTTTGAATTTGAGGTAACTCGGTTCCGTAACGTAGAGCGTGCCTTCTACGGCGTCTTTGATCGGGCTGGTTGCGTCAAAAGTGATCTCGCCTGCATGCCGCCCGATCCAGGCGACCATAACCATCATAATCGGCGTGCCAAGCCCCAGAAAATGGATCAACGCAGGATAGGTTCCGGCTTGCGCGTAATAGCCGTCCACAAGGCCTTTGGCCGTCAGGACCGTACGCAGATAGCGCCGTGGGACGGAACGCTCAAGAATGGTTGTTTTACGGTTAATCCGGTAATGGTCCGTAAAATGATTATCCACCATATAGGCGCCGGTTCCCATGGCCAAGTACTGCGCGCCCGCTTTTGCCAGTTCACGCCCGGCATCATAGGCCGAGTTATAATCCACGGCGGAGGCCACGGCTAAAATCTGTTTTTCGCCCGGATAGGTCCCCGGATATGTTGTTTGCGCCTTTTGGAAAAAACGCCCTGAGCGCTCGTTTCGGTAACGGTAAAAAGAGCGGGGGAGATCAAGATACTCCGGCTCGATATTCAGCCCGACCAATGTAGCCAGCAGGATATCCTCCGGACAAACAATCCTGTCCGGCTTGATCAGGGATTGCTCCCGCAAGATATCTTCAAAGGAAAATTCATGCGTTTTTTCAATCTCATAAACGCTTGAGCGTATCCGTTTGGCCAGTGCCGTATAGTCCCGCATAAGCTCTGCAGGCAACTCTTTGTAACGGGCCTTTCGCCCCAGCTTTTTTTCGAAGGCGGACACACGTTTAAGCAGCGCAGCGCTTTCCTTGGTATAGCTCTTCGTCAGATCACGTATACGGGCGTAATACCCGTTATCAGCCATTACGATCTCATCATAAGAGTTGTTCAGGGACAAAGCCAACGCCGTGAATTTGGGCGTATAGCGGTGAACCGAGAGAAGGTATCCTTCCGGATCGGAAAGCCCCTGCTCCCGGGATTCATAAGTATGATCGTTCAGGTTGAAGATAAAGTGATAGCCAGCCATACAAGATTACTCTTCATCATAATCGCCGCCATCTCCGTCATATTCTTCGGGCAGATCGAGCTCTTCTTCATCCGAGCTATCATATTCGTCTTCTCCGCGGGGGACGCAATGGCTGTTATATTTGCTTTCCATTCTCGCCAAATCATCCTTGAGCTTGTCATACTCGGCGATATCCTCATCAAAACTGTATTCTCGTAAAGCGCTATCGATCCGAATACGTTCTTCGACAAGGCGCTGCATTTCGGCATCAAGTGCAGCCTCATCTTCATCCTCGACCTCTTCACATTCTCCCTGAAGTGTTTCGTAATCGCTCAATGTCACGCCTTTGGAAACAACGGTTGAACCGTTTTCGTTATAAATTGTTTCCTGCTGCTCATACTCCGTATCCAGATCCTCGATAAGGCCTTCGAAGGTTTCAATTTCTTCGCGCCTATAGCCGATTTCCGTATCTTTCTGGTCGCGATCGGCTTCCAGCGAAGATTTATCATCTTCCAATTGTGCGATTTCAGCCTCAAGATCGTCGATACTGCCGATTTCACTGAGCAACACCTCCATATCGCCGTGCGCGTCAAAGCTCTGATCACCATACTCCGCGTCAAGCGCCTCAATCTCCGCTTCAAGACGGTAATACTCTTCCCGCTGTGCATTTTTGGTTTCAAGATCGGTATCGATTCCCTCTATATGGCGTTCGATTTCATCTTTTTCGGCTTCAAGCGTCGCGATCTCGCTTTCAATGACGGCAATTGTTTCTTCATGCCCAGCTTTATCCTCAGTGATTTCCTGCATCCGGCCTTCGGCTTCTTCCATTGCGGTTTCAGCTTCTTCGATCTCGATTTCAAGCTCGCCGATAGCCTCCTCAAGGTCCGCAAGATCAGAGAATCCCCGTGCGCTAAGTTTTGTCTGGCAGTCCCGGATTTGCTGAAGCGTTTCCGAAATCGGCGCGATGTCGCCGTCAATATCTTCTAAATCTTGAATCAATCCCTCATAGTCGTCGATCTTGCCCCCGACTTCGGCATAGAGGGTTTCAAGTTCAGCGGCTTTTGTTTCGATTTCGCCGGAAAGAGCCGAGCAATCCACATCTGACATGTTTCTTCTCCTTATTAAAAATCAATCTGTAGCTTTTAAAAATGTAAGAGTGGGAGCCATCTTATTTCTGAATATGGCCCTGCAACCCGGAAAATGCATCCGTACGGCGCACATCAGGATATTCATAAATAATGCGGTACGCATTCGGGTACAGATTGAAGATCTGCTTATATTTATAGGCCAGATAATCCTCCCAGTATTTCGAAGAATGCGGCTCAAGCCCCTCATATTCCAGTTCAAAAATCGTCTTGCCGTCACGGGTTTTTTTGATTTTTCCCATCGCCCAGAAAGAGGAACCGTTCGTGACCCCCATGCGCAGCAGGCTCTTGTAAGGCGCGATCAGAACGGCACCTGTCCCGATAATATTAGCTGAGGTAAAGGGCTTTTGAGACCGATTGTAAAATTTGACGTAGTCCAGCTTCCCCTTGATGGAGGCCGGGCCCTTGCCGCCAGGGCGGCCTATTTTCATCGGCGTGGCCCGCAGCTTCATATCCTCCCGCCATAGTTTGCGGAAACGTTTTGCAGCCTTCAGCACATGGGTTTTGCTATAGCTGTCTTTAAGGTCTGCGCTCAGACTGAGCAAGGCCACAGCCAGCATGATATAGCGACGGGACAGGTCGGAAACGCTCAGCCCGTGGAAATGCTTTTTCTTCAAATCCGTCTCGCTGGAGGCACCGGCCTGCACCAGCAAGGGCGCAAGGTCCGTATAAATATAGGCGCTGATCTCTTCCGCCATATCCAAAAGAGCCTGCGTATCGTTTTTGCGCGCGCGCTCAAGGCTGAGTGTCAATAAACGGACGTAACGGTTGCGGCATTGTAGAACGGACAAGGAGAGAGCCTTGCGGCTTGAAGGCCTTGACAGGCGCCCCTCCTGAAATTTTGCGTGGCAGCTTATATACAGGTTTGCCGCGATCGATTCTGCGAGCTTTTCAACAGCGGCCGTGACAGTTTTGCGGTCATGGCCCGCGAGCGTCTCTTTGTCATCGGAAGGCAATAAAAAGCGTATAGAGGCCAATGCGCTCTCAACATCGTTTTGCACGGCCTTCATGTCGACTTTACGGCGAGCATAAAACTCCCGCGTGTATTGGAGTGTCCTCAGGCTGTATTTCAGGGAGGACGTAATCGAAACGACTTTTCTGTCCTCGCTTTGGCGCTCGAACAGGGTTTTATTCAGCCTCTTAATATCGATCTGCTGCTGGTACCCCGGAAGTTTACATGCTTTGA
Source organism: Alphaproteobacteria bacterium (assembly GCA_020442475.1). Lineage (GTDB taxonomy): Bacteria > Pseudomonadota > Alphaproteobacteria > Micavibrionales > Micavibrionaceae > JAGRKA01. The sequence goes on from JAGRKA010000042.1 coordinate 10,696, forward strand.
ATGCCTGTGCCATTTTTCTCCTCCTGCATACACGTAACCTTGATATAACGGGTTCAATTTAGAGCAGAAAAACAGCCTCGGGACAACGACCACAGATTGAATATCGCCGAGCTATACAGTTTTTATCATCCATGCCTTTACACCGGATATCGCTCTAGACTGAAAAAGGCTTGCGTCCTTCTTGGGTTTGGAGTATTGTCGCGTCAAATCCCGGATTAAGTAAGGGGTGGGCTCAAAAAGAGGCCCGCCTTTTTTATTGGAACAGGATGAATAAAGGACGATGAAAATTACGCCGCTAGAGCGCAAAATCGCAGACATTGCCGCACCGGTCATACAGGATCGGGGGTTTGAGCTGGTCTGCGTTCATATGACATCAGAGAACGGCGCACAGCTTCTGCGTATCATGGCTGAGGACCCGGCAACCGGCAATCTGGGGATCGACGATTGCGCCGTACTCAGCAAAGCGGTTTCGGTCGCTCTGGATGTAGAAGACCCGATCAAGGGCACTTACCGGCTGGAGCTTAGCTCGCCGGGGATCGACCGACCGCTTGTCCGGCTCAAGGATTTTGAGACTTATACCGGTCTTGAAGCCAAGCTGGAAATGGATATGCCTGATGAGAACGGGCAAAAGAGATTTCGCGGCCGCCTTAAGGGGCTGGAGGGCGAAACAATCCGCCTTGAAACAGATCAGGGGGAAGTTGATATTCCTTTTGGTGCATTGGCCAAGGCAAAACTGGTTTTAACGGATGAACTCATCCAGGCAACAGCAAAGAGGACCTAGAGAGGTAAAGAACAATGGAACTGCTGCAAGTCGCTGATAATGTCGCACGAGAAAAAAACATTGATCGGGAGATCGTGGTCGCTGCTATGGAGGAGGCCATCCAGAAGGCCGGACGCTCCAAATACGGGCATGATCAGGATATCCGCGCACATATCGACCGTAAAAACGGCTCGATTGAGCTGAAGCGCTACCGCGAGGTCATGGAAGATGGTGCTGAGATCGAAAACGAAGTGGCACAGCTCACTATTGAGCAAGCTCAGAAAATCAAGCCGGATGCAAAGGCCGGAGATTTCCTGATCGACGATCTGCCGCCGCTCGATTTTGGCCGGATTGCTGCGCAGACCGCCAAGCAGGTCATCATGCAAAAAGTCCGTGAGGCCGAGCGTGCCCGCCAATATGCGGAATTCAAAGACCGCGTGGGCGAGATCATCAACGGTGTGGTCAAGCGTGTGGAGTACGGCAACTCTACGATCGACATTCAAGGCCGTGCGGAGGCCCTCCTCCGCCGTGATGAGGCTTTGCCGCGTGAGCATCTGAATACCGGGGAGCGCGTACGCGCGATCATCTACGAAGTACGTGAAGAGCAGCGTGGCCCGCAGATTTTCCTTTCCAGAACACACCCTGAATTTATGGCCAAACTGTTCATGCAGGAAGTGCCCGAAATTTACGACGGCATTATCGAGATCAAGGCTGTAGCCCGCGATCCGGGCAGCCGCGCAAAAATCGCTGTTCTGTCCCATGATTCCGGAATCGACCCGGTAGGCGCTTGCGTCGGGATGCGCGGCTCACGCGTCCAGGCCGTCGTGAACGAGCTCCAGGGTGAGAAAATTGACATTATTCCCTGGACAGAAGATATCGCCTCTTTCATCGTTAACGCGCTGCAACCGGCAGCCGTTGTGAAGGTGGTTCTGGACGAGGACAAAAAGCGGATGGACGTAGTTGTCCCTGACGACCAACTCAGCCTTGCAATCGGCCGCAGAGGGCAGAATGTGCGTCTGGCCTCCATGCTGGTGGGCTGGGATATCGACATTCTGACGGAAGCCGAAGAATCCGAGCGCCGCGCCGAAGAGTTCAAAACGCGCTCCTCCCTGTTTATGGAAGCCCTTGACGTGGACGATGTGATTGCCCATCTTCTGGTAGCGGAAGGCTTCACAAATATTCATGAGATTGTCGAGACGCCTCTGGATGAACTGAACCAGATCGAAGGGTTTGAGGACGAGATTTCTCAAGAACTTCAAAACCGCGCTGCCGTCTATCTTGAGAAAAAAGCGCAAGAGCTGAAGCAAAAGCAGAATGAGCTGGGTCTTCAGGATGATCTGGCAGCCTTCGAAGGTCTGCCGCCTGCGCAAATTCTGATCCTCGGTGAAAAAGGGATCAAGACGCTTGACGATTTGGCGGATCTGGCTGGTGATGAGTTGATTGAGCTGCTGGGCGAAGGGCAATTGACCGCAAAAGAGGCCAATGACGTCATTATGGCGGCTCGCGCACACTGGTTCGAAGATGAAGCTGCGGAGAGTGCAGAAGAAGCATCCTCCGAGTCTGAAGACGGCGAATCTGCAACCGCGGCTGCCCAATAAGGGTTGGTCCGGCTTTAAGTTTTGCGTAAAGCGGCAGTTGGTGTATAACCGGACGGCACATAACACATTTGGCGAGTTCAATGACTGATACAAAAGACAAGGACAATGACAGCAAAGACGGCGAAGCCCCGAAAAAAACGTTGGGGCTAGGCAAGGGAACGCTGAGCCTGAAGAAGGGCGTGTCCTCCTCCGCGCACCATAATGTTGGCCGCGGCGGCGTCGCTGTCGAGGTTCGCCGAAAAAGAAGCACCCCTATAACATCCGCCCCCGCCGCTCCGGATGATGCCGTTTCGAAAGAAGACCCTCATCTGACGGCCGGCGAACGTGAAGCGCGCGTTCGGGCCTTACGGGAGGCGATTTCTGGAGGAGACAAGGCCAAGACGAGCCTCCCCAAACGCCGCACAACTATTGAGGATAAAAAGAAAGAAGAGGCCGAAGCCAAAAGCGCCCGAGAATCCGCCCGCGAAAAAGAAATGGAAGAGCTGCGGCGTATTGAAGAAGAAGAACAAAAGAAAAATCAGGAAATCCAAAGCCGTGCACCGGCTCTGGCACCCTCCTCTCCTCCCGCTGTTCCCGGAGAGCCCTCTCTAACCGCACACCGTCGTGGACGGAATTTTGAAGATGACGGACAGCAGGAAAGCTATCGCGATCGTCTAAAAAAAGGCACGCCCAAAACGCCACCCTCCCGTCAGGGTGATAATCGCCGCGGTGGACGCATCACTGTCACACAAGCCCTGAACAGGGATTACGACCGTGACCGGGGGCCGTCCTTGGCGGCACAGCGGCGGGCGCGTGAAAAGGCGCGGCTGGCTGCCTTGAATAACGAACCGGCTAAAAAAGTCATTCGCGAGGTCATTGTACCCGAAACCATTACGGTCGGCGAATTAGCAAATCGGATGGCTGAAACAGGAAGCTCCGTCATTAAGGCTTTGATGAAGCTCGGTGTTATGGCCACAATCACAGAGTCGATTGATGCGGACACGGCGGAGCTGATCATTGAGGAGTTCGGCCACAAAATCAAACGCGTGACTGATGCTGATATTGAAATAGGCCTAGAAGGCGTTGAGGAATCAAAAGAAGACGAGGCTAATCTACGCCCTCGCCCGCCTGTCGTAACAATTATGGGGCACGTCGATCACGGGAAGACCTCCCTGCTCGATGCGTTGCGCAAAACAGATGTCGTGTCCGGTGAGGCTGGCGGAATTACGCAGCATATCGGCGCCTATCAGGTCACGATGAAAAATGGTGGCAAGATTACATTTCTTGATACGCCTGGCCACGCAGCCTTTACAGAGATGCGCTCACGTGGCGCTAACATTACGGATGTCGTGGTCATCGTGGTTGCAGCCAATGATTCCGTGATGCCTCAGACGATTGAGGCGATCAATCACGCGAAGGCTGCGCATGTGCCGATCATCATTGCCTTGAACAAGATCGATTTGCCTGATGCCGATCCTCAGAAGGTCAAGACCGCTCTGCTCCAGTATGAAATCGTCGTCGAGGATTTGAGCGGAGACGTGCAGTGTATTGAAGTTTCTGCCAAACAAAAACTTAACCTTGATAAGCTGGAAGAGGCCATTTTGCTTCAGGCTGAAATTCTGGAGCTGAAGGCTAACCCGGACCGTGAAGCCCAAGGGGTCGTTATTGAATCCAAGCTCGAAAAAGGCCGCGGCCCGGTTGCAACCGTTCTGATCCGGAAAGGAACCTTGCGGATCGGAGATATCTTTGTTGCCGGTGCGGAATATGGGAAGGTCCGTGCGCTGATCAATGATCGCGGCGAAAACGTAAAAGAGGCCGTTCCCGGTCAACCTGTCGAGGTACTCGGCCTGAATGGCGCACCGGATGCAGGTGACGGTTTCAGCGTGGTCGAAGATGATTCAAAAGCGCGTGAAATCAGCGCTTACCGCCAACGCAAGCGCCGTACGGCACAAGCCGTTCTCGACGTAAAGGGCCGCACGACCATGGAAGATTTGATGGCGCAGCGCGAAGGTCTCCAGAAGACCTCCCTGCCCGTTATCATCAAAGCTGACGTTCACGGCTCGGTTGAAGCGATTGCGGGCTCTCTTGCGAAGATGGTCCAAGAGAATGAAGGGATCGAGATTAAGGTTCTTCATACAGGCGTTGGCGGGATTACGGAATCGGATGTTACACTTGCACAAGCCTCCGGCGGCGTGATTATCGGCTTTAACGTCCGTACGAACGCACAGGCCAGAGCGCTAGCGACACGAGACAATGTCGATATTCGCTACTATAATGTGATCTATGACGTGATCGACGACGCCAAGGCGATCATGAGCGGCCTGCTGGCACCGGTTAAACGTGAAAATCACATTGGGGACGCCGAAATTCTTGAGGTCTTCAACGTTTCCAAAGTTGGGAAGGTTGCAGGTTGTAAGGTTACGCTCGGCATGGTCAAGCGCGGCGCCGGTGTTCGCCTGCTCCGTGATGATGTGGTCATCCATGAAGGGACGCTCAAAACGCTTAAGCGCCACAAAGATGAAGTCAAGGAAGTCAAAGAAGGCACCGAATGCGGGATGGCCTTTGAGAATTACGACGACATCAAGGCCGGCGATATTATCGAGTGTTATGAAATCGTGGAAGAAACCCGGACGCTGACTTAAAAGCTTTTAACAGTACGGATTTCAAATTATGCGCCCCTCCGCCAAAACAGGTCCTTCACAGCGCCAGCTCCGCGTCGGTGAACAACTCCGGCATATTATCGCCGAGACGATGCAGCGCGGCCATTTCCGGGACGAGCGCCTCTTAAAGGCCGGGAATATCACCGTGACCGAGGTGCGGGTTACGCCTGACCTTAAGAATGCAAAAGCCTATGTCATGGCCTTAGGGGGCATGGATATGGATGACATTCTGCCCGCCTTGAATGAATCCGCCTCACTCTTTCAAAAAGAGATCAACCGGCAGTCCAATTTGAAATTCACCCCGAAGGTTAGCTTTCGGACAGATACCTCCTTTGATGAGGCGCAGAAAATCGACGACCTTCTGCGCGGAATCCACTACGCCGATCAGGATGAGGATCAGGGCTGATGAGCCGCCGCCGTAAGGGGAACAAGGTCAATGGCTGGGTTAATCTCGACAAACCTGTAGGGATGACCTCCACGCAGGCTGTCGGGAAAGTGCGCCGGATATTAAACGCCCAAAAGGCCGGGCATGCCGGAACGCTCGATCCGCTGGCCTCTGGCATTCTTCCCATCGCGCTGGGAGAGGCGACAAAGACCGTACCTTACGCGCAAGACAGGTCGAAAACATATGAATTCAGCGTCACATGGGGGCAGCAGCGCGACACGGACGATTCCGAAGGCGATGTTATCGCCCGCTCCGCTATACGGCCTGACCAGGCCGCGATTGAAGGCATTTTGGACAGCTTTACCGGCGAAATCGAGCAAATCCCGCCCCGCTTCTCAGCGATTAAAATTGATGGAGCGCGCGCTTACGATCTCGCCCGCGCCGGAGAAGATGTCGTACTAAAACCCAGAATCGTCTTTATCGACAGCCTCGAGCTTCAAAGCGCCACACCGAATGAAGCCCGTTTTGTTGTGCGCTGCGGGAAAGGGACCTATGTCCGCTCGCTGGCCCGCGATATGGCCCAAGCGCTTGGAACATGCGGCTATGTTTCCGCTCTGCGCCGCACGCAGGTCGGTGGATTTACCGAAAAAAATGCGATTTCCCTTGAAAAGCTGGAGGAAATCAGCAATAGTGCGGCCTCCGAAGGCGGGTGGCCTTCGGATGTTGAGGGCCTGCTGCCTCTTCAGACCGCGCTGGACGACATCCCGGCACTGGCCTTGAAGGCGGATGAAACGGCACCCTTAAGAAACGGGCAAGAGATCGGTCTTGTTTCGCGTCCCGATTTTGAGCGTTTAACGCAAGCGGGAATAAACTCGAAAGAAGCCGTCGTCACAGCCTTCGCTCATTTTAACGGCGCGCCTGTCGCGCTTGTCGAAATCGAAGGCCCGTACGTCGCGCCCGTGAAAGTGTTTAATACCTGATTGATAGAAAAGGAGAAAACGATGTCGATTACAACTGCACGCAAGGCCGAAGTGGTCGGTGAATACGCAACGAAAAAAGGTGACACGGGCTCTCCGGAAGTTCAGGTCGCTATCCTGACAGAGCGGATCAACGCCCTGTCAGAGCACATGCAAACGCACAAAAAAGATTTCCATTCCCGCCGCGGCTTGCTCTCTATGGTGGCCAAGCGCCGGAAGCTTCTGGATTACCTGAAGGGTAAAGACGAAGCCCGTTATCAGAAGCTGATCGAAGCGCTCGGCCTGCGCCGTTAGACTGTTTCGATTACTCTATAGATAAACAAAAGGCCGCGGATTAAGCGGCCTTTTTCTTTGGTGGAGCTACCCCTTATTCTATAGCGGACCTCACATAAAATGATCATAAATACCGTCATTGCGAGGAGCAAATGCGACGAAGCAATCCAGCAACAGCTCTGGATTGCCGCGCTCCCGTTGGTCGCTCGCAAAGACGTTCTTTTGAATCAATTTATAGGCGCTTGACTATATTAGGGGAGCGTCGGTTGGGGTTTAAATACGGCGCTTGCCCTTTGCGCTGTTTCTGCGCTATTGCGTGCCGCGGCCTTTTTATTTGTCCAGGCCTCTGTCGCCCTTTCTAAAAGAGCGGCCTGATCTTGAGAAACCGCCGGCAGAATCGTTCCTGTCCAAAGATGGTCACGGCAAACTTGCTCTCTATCCATATCAGGATAGAGCGTAGCCAGATGGTCTGAAAAAGATAC
>JAGRKA010000043.1 GCA_020442475.1 Alphaproteobacteria bacterium
GCTGGATATCGACGCGCTCAAGATCGTTGCAAACGGCGTGAACGCACTGCGCAGCCCCGATCGTTCTTTTCTGGTCATTACCCATTATCAGCGGCTTTTGGATTATATCGTCCCGGATGTCGTGCACGTGCTCGCAGATGGGCGGATCGTTGAAACCGGCGGCCCGGAACTGGCCAAAGAGCTGGAAGCAAAGGGCTACGCGGCTTTTACCGGAGAGGCAGCATGATGAAAATTTCCGATTTTGGATTGAAACGCGAAGACGCGAAGACGCGAAGAGTGCATGCAAAAAACAGGCACCACAGGCGTAAAATAAATCAATTAGCAGCCTTAAAGGCGTTTAATGATTGGGGTTGTGCCACGTTTTATACGGTAAGCTTTGCGCCTTTGCGTCTTTGCGGTGAAACCTCATGACTTTGATTTCGTTGGATTATATACCCACCTCCAAAGAAGAAGCGTGGAAATACACGAATCTGCCACGCGCATTGCCGGAAGATTTGACGCGTGAAGAAGAAAGTCCGGAGATTGTTATCCACAAAACCCGTGGACAAGTCTGTGAGCAAGCAGAGAATATCCTGTTCACAGGCCGGGATGGCCTGCTCCATACCCCTGTTCTGAAAGTGGTTTTGGAGGAGGGGGCCGAAATGACCCTTATTGAACGGCATGAGGGCGCAGGCGCTTACTGGAAGAATATGAGTGTTGAGGTTGAACTGGCCGCCGGGGCAAAGCTCAACCATTACCGGCTGATTGAGGACGGTGAAGACAGCGTTTTAACGTTGCAGACACAAATAACGCAGAAAAAAGACTCCGTTTATAACGGCTTTTCGCTCCTTGCCGGTTCGAAGCTCACCCGTAACGAATTTCATTCTAAAATTGAAGAAAGCGGTGCAAGCGTTTATTTTGACGGTATAAACCTTTTATCGGGTACACAGCATGGCGACACGACTATTCTTGTCGAGCACAAGGCGCCGCATTGCACGTCCAGCCAGTTTTTCCGCTCCGTTCTGGCCGATAAGGCCCGCGGAGTCTTTCAGGGTAAGGTCCACGTTCACCGCCCTGCGCAGAAAACGGATGCTTATCAGCTCTCTAACGCCCTGCTGCTCTCGGACGGTGCGGAAATGGATACCAAGCCGGAGCTGGAAATCTATGCCGACGATGTGAAATGCTCCCATGGTGCAACGACCGGACAGCTTGAGGATAATGCACTCTTTTACCTGCGCAGCCGGGGCCTAAATGAAGCGCAGGCGCGGCAATTGCTCATTCAGGCCTTTGTGGATGAAGTTGCGGATAAGATTGCGGATGAAAATGTTCAAGAAAAGGTAAAGAGCAAAACGGAAATGTGGTTGGAGAGGGTTTTATAATATTTTGAACGCGAAGTCTCGAAGACGCGAAGCTGATTGCGGGAAAACGAAGAGGGAAGCTGCAATAAGAAAAATTATTTAAGGCTGAAATACTCTTTGTTTTTTGCCTGCGGCGCTTGTCTTTTGTACTAACTCTTCGCGCCTTCGAATCTTCGCGTAAAAACCCAGAATAGTAAAAATGACAGAACGACCGGATATAGTACAGTATAGAGCTGATTTCCCTATCCTTGCCGCGCAGATGCACGGCAAGCCGTTGGCGTTTCTCGATAGCGGGGCAAGCGCGCAAAAGCCGAGGGCCGTCATTGAGGCAATGAACCGGATATATGAATCCGGATATTCAAATATTCACAGAGGGTTATATGAAATATCTCAGAATCTAACTGAAGATTTTGAGAGCGTACGTTCGAAGGTCGCAGCCTTTATCGGCGCCCCGTCGGATAAAAATATCGTCTTTACCCGTAACGCCACGGAGGCCGTTAACCTCGTTGCCCAAAGCTGGGGGGCGGCGCATCTACAGGAGGGGGATGAGATTATCCTGACCGAGATGGAGCATCATGCCAATATCGTGCCCTGGCAATTACTGCGGGATAAAACGGGTATCGTGATTAAAACTGTTCCGTTTGATGAGCGGGGCGTTTTGGATCTCGAAGAGTATGAATCCCTTCTCAGTCATAAAACAAAACTGATTTCTTTGGTACATGTTTCAAACGCTTTGGGCACCATTAATCCTGTCAATAAAATCATAAAGATAGCGCGTGATTTTTATCCAGAAATTAAAGTCCTGATTGACGGCTCTCAGGGAGTCGTACACATGCCTGTTGACGTACAGGCTATGGATGCTGATTTTTACGTCTTTACCGGGCATAAGCTTTACGGCCCGACTGGAATCGGTGTGCTGTACGGCAAGACAGAGGCACTGGAATCTATGCCCCCTTATCAGGGCGGCGGCGATATGATCGAGCGCGTGGCTTTCGAGGAGACAACGTACAAGGAGCCGCCCTATCGCTTCGAGGCCGGGACGCCCGCAATCGTCGAGGTGATCGGCCTCGGCGCCGCGATCGATTATGTCTCGCAAATAGGCATGGCGGACATTGCGGCACATGAAAAAGCCTTGCTGACTTATGGGACGGAAAAGCTTAGGGCTATCTCCGGCCTGACGATGCATGGCACCGCGCCAAACAAAGCCGGGATCATGAGTTTTACGATTGAAGGGCTGCATATTTCGGACATCGGTATGATCCTTGATCAGTGCGGCGTCGCGGTCCGTACAGGGCATCATTGCTGCATGCCGCTTATGGCCCGGCTGGGGGTAGAGGGCACTGTACGTGCCTCTTTGGGCTTGTATTCGAACAGAAATGATATAGATCAACTGGTTGAAGGTCTCGAAAAAGCGAAAGATTTACTGTCATGATGACACAGATGGCCGATGCGGGCATTTATGATGAACTGGCTGAGCCGCCCCATGTGGAGGCGCCGCGTGATCATGCGCTTTGGCCACTGATTTTGGCAGCGCTCAAAGAGGTGTACGACCCGGAAATTCCGGTTAATATCTATGAGCTGGGCCTGATTTACAGTGTCGAGATTACGGATGCGGAAGAAGAGGGGCATTACGACCTCAGCGTTAAAATGACCCTGACCTCTCCGGGCTGCCCGGTTGCGCAGGAGATGCCGTCCTGGGTGCAGGGGGCGCTGTTCCCGATCGAAGGCGTACGGGAGGCGGATGTGGAGATTATCTGGGACCCGACCTGGAATCCTTCCATGATGGCCGAAACGGCTAAAATGCAGCTCAATATGTTTATGTGAGCCTCTGATGAACGCCGCCCCCATCAATATCACGGAAACAGCCGCGCAGCGGATTAACGCCTTGCTGGAGAATGCTCCCAAAGGAACGCAAGGGCTGCGCTTGAACATTAAGGCAACCGGCTGTTCCGGTAACTCCTATAAAATGGAATATATCGGTGCAGGCGAGGATGTCAGTGCTGATGAGCGCTTTGAGAGCAGCGGCGCAGCGCTTTATATCCCTAAGACCTATAGCTGGATGCTGTTTGGAATGAGCGTCGATTATACGCAAGATGATCTAGGCAATGCCCGCTTTATCTTTACCAATCCCAATGAAACAGGGCGCTGCGGTTGCGGGGAAAGCTTCCATGTTGAGCGGCCCGATAAAGAGTAAGTCTTGCTCTAGCCGCTGCTGCCGCTATTACCTTGCCCCATCGTGACAAAGCTGCCGCCGCCGCGCGACACTTGCGCACATTCCGGATCACCGGCGTTTTGAGGACCGCCGATATAGCGGCTCTGGCCCGGCTGGTAAATCGGTCTCCAGCGGGGGCGGCAGTCCGCCGTTTCCCGTGCAACCCACGGGAGCCTGATCACGCCTTCGCTAATCAGGCCCGTACGCTCCGTCGGGGGCGTATTCATAAAGGGCATATCTTTTTACTCCTCTACATACCCAACACCGAGATAATCGGCGAAAATACGGGCCAGTTCCTTTTCCGGCCGCTTGTTCTTATAGGCGCTGTAAATGTCCTCAAAGCCGGATTGCTTGAATTTCGTTAAAATCGCTTCATATCCGGCAGCGCTTAACTCATCTATAATTGTACAGATTTTCAATAAAATATCCAAATCCAAAACGCAGTTCTTCTCCAGCACCTCATTGAGCGGGGCCGAAGGATCGGGGCGGGGTAAGCCCATCAGATGCTGCTCCATATGGCGTAAAACACCAGCCATCGCAATGACTTGATAGGGGCTGTACGTCTCTACATTTTGCGGCGCAACAACATAGCCGACCGCAGCGCCGGGGGCAAACCCGCTCCCGCCTGTTCCTGATATGATCCTGAGCTGCCCGCCATAGCTTTCGACCGTTTCAAAGAGCCTTTTTCCTTCCGCAGATTGGGTTAAAACGGCCAGATTTTCTTCCAAAAGGCGTTGCTCATGCGGATGGGAGTAATGCAGGGGAGCGTGGTCGCGCTTCTGGTCCATGAGGGGAACAAATACGGGTTTAAGGATATTGATCTGACCGGTTTTCATGATCTGTACGTGTCCATCAATCGTACGTCCCTCATGCAAAAGTGGCATATCGACATAAAAACACCTTTCAACATCACTTTCAGAAACATGTATATCGGATTGATATTTAAGTGTTTTAAAGTGATGAGCCATCGCACTCGCGCCGCCATAGGGCGTATGGGACGGATCGGTGATGAATTTCACTTTTCGGCGAGGGTAAAAAGCGACATCGCTGTGAAAAGCGATGTAATCCAATATGTTATCTACATCCAGTTGCAGCGCTTCGTGCCGGACGAGAATTTCCAGCGGGTGCTCGGAGCCATCCAGATAGAAATGATCCGCACCGTTGCTGATGTAATCAAGCGTGAAATACGGAATCATCGCCTTGTTGGCGAGGCTGTAATGTGCATATCCATCAAAAAAAGGAAGCGTTTTAGTCCAAAGCTCATAGGCTGGGCCTTCAAAGAGAGGCAGGAAATCAGCGTCTCGAACCTCCTCAATGAACTTTTTTGTCTGTATGGAGTCCAGAAGCTGCCACACCGGTTTAGGGGCCGTACTCATAATTACAGATATCTTTTAATCCGGAAGGGGTTAGACCTAGGCGGCCTCTCGTGCGCGAGTCAGGCACAGATTCAAGGCCTCTTCGATTATATCCGCTTGTGGCTCATTTTCATAGGGGAGGGTGGAAAGGGCCTGCCGCCATGCTTTTGCGCCGGGAAGCCCTTGAAACAGCCCCATCATGTGCCGTGTAACCGATTTTACAGGCGTACCGTAACGCTCCGCCTGTGTCTGCGCGTACGGAATCATGGACAGGGCAGCCTCCTCGCGGCCTCGGAGCGTGCGGTTTCCGAAAATTTCAGCCTCGATATCCTGAAGAAAAAGTGGATTTTGGTAAGCCTCGCGCCCGATCATAACGCCGTCTAGCCCTGCAAGAGCCTCTTTTAGAATCTCCATAGAGGATATCCCACCATTCAAAATAATCCGCAAATGAGGATACTTCGCCTTAATCCGTTTGACGCGTTCATAATCCAGCAGCGGCACTTCACGGTTTTGCTTTGGCGAAAGACCGGACAGCCATGCCTTGCGCGCATGAATAATGAAAGTCCGGCATCCTTTATCCGCGACTTTATCCACAAACTTATCCAGAAACTCGAAACTATCCAGATCGTCGATTCCAATGCGGCACTTCACAGTTACAGGAATATTATCCACAGCCTCAACCATCGATTCTACGCATGCAGCGACATGCTCCGGCTCTTTCATCAGGCACGCCCCAAAACGACCGCTTTGCACCCGGTCCGACGGGCAGCCGCAATTCAGATTGATCTCATCATAGCCGTAACGCTCGCCTTCCTTGGCAGACAAAGCCAGCGCCTTCGGGTCCGAACCACCAAGCTGAAGCGCAAGCGGATGCTCTGCTTCATCAAAGCGCAAAAAACGGTCTTTATCTCCATACAGAATCGCGCCCGTTGTCACCATCTCTGTATAAAGACGGACATTCGGCGCAAGCAGCCGGTGGAAATAGCGGCAATGCCGGTCCGTCCAATCCATCATCGGTGCAACGGAAATTTCCGGCAAACCGTACCGTTGGGGCTGGTTTGTTATGCTCTCTTGCGTCATGGCGGGTTTTTTATCATAAATAAGACATGATGAGTCAAAAATTTTCCACAGCCTTGTTTTTCTTTCTTTTTATAACGGTACTCTTGACCGCCAACGGGGCGGGTGCAGGCCAAGACGACACGCCCTTCCGGGTAACGGCCTATCCCTTGCCACGCTTTGTCTCCTTAAGTTCGGATGAAGTCTTTGTCCGCACGGGACCGGGACAACGCTACCCTGTGCGCTGGGCCTTTAAAAAGGACGGGCTACCTGTAGAAATCATACTGGAGTACGATATCTGGCGCAAAATCCGGGACCATGACGGTGAAGAGGGCTGGGTGCATAAATCATTGCTGAGCGGGCGGCGCACGGCCTTAATTACTGGTGAGTCGCCAGCTTCCTTATATCGTAAGCCTGATGAAAATTCGCGGCTTTCGGCGCGTCTGGAACCCGGTGTTCTTGTGTCTGTGAAGTCCTGCGGCGGCGTCTGGTGTAATATCAATACGATGGGGTATGAGGGCTGGGCCAAGCAAAACGTGCTTTGGGGTGTTTACGAGAACGAGATTTTCGATTAACTTTGTATCTGTAGTTGATTCTACATCCCTCCACAGAATTATCCACAGGCCTTGTGGGTAATTTTCATTTGAAACGAAGAGCCAATGTTCGCACTGACCAACAAGCCCGATATGGGTGCGCGCTTGTATGCCGGTTTGATTGATCAGGCCACGGACCCGCGCCGTGGGCTTGATTCCATGGTGATGATCCAGCTTATCGCAGGCGTGCTGGTTGAAACCTGCCTTGTTTTTGATGAACCCGACGAAGCGCTGCAAGGCAGCTTTGCAAAGCTGGGAGCGCTCTTGGAAGCAATGCCCTATGACGGCCCGCTCTGGAAAGGTGCTTTGCCGCCGGCTCATATCATGGATTATGAGACAGAGCGAGGGCGGGCAGCCGCACGTATTTTCTTTGAAGAATGGCTGGACTGCGCCTTCGAGTTTCACGAGCTTTTTCTCGCCGTCATTCATCATATGTTTGTTGCGTGGGAGGTTGAGGGGCAGAACCGCGCCGAATCTTACCGTTTGTTGATTGAGTGCGCGCTTTCCTGCATGGCTTTTGAAATTTCCGCGCAGGAGCTATGCGATATCGCTATAGAGCAAAAGACCGGGCTGGATGGCTGGTCTTTGGGCGATTGTATCGCCTCCTTAAGTGCACTGGCCGGGCGGCGTCTTGCTTTATCGCTCAACGCAGATAGCTGTGAGTTGTTCAGAGGCCCGAATCTGCCTGAAAACCTTGATAAGATCGTTCATGTTTTAACGCAGGAGGCCGTACGTCTGGGCGTTCCTGCCGGCAGTGACTGGCGTTTCGGGCTTGCAGCCAATGATGTGCCTGTTAACGCTCCACTCTCTCTGATTCACGGGATGGAGCCCTGTTGTCAGGATTTCTTCTCCGCGATCAATCTGGCCGACCAGTATATGCAATCAGTGGCCTGCGCGAAGGCAGCCGGACGCATTCTGGCTGTGGCCGCCGGTGGAGAGCTTCCGGAAATCGAGCCTATTATTGCCAAGCCGCTCGCGATGGCGGCCATCACGGAAACCTATAAATCCGTGTGCATCGAATCCGTTTTTGTCTCGGTGTAAGGCCGCTCTAACGAGCTGCCTCCCGTCTTTTCACATCTATAAATAGGAAATACCGATCAAGGGCTTGCGGAGTCCCTCCATAAGCCCGTATAAAGTGCTGTATGTCTATAGAAGCGAAAAAAGAGATTATGACGACTTTCCAGCCTCAACCCAGCTATTCCTATGATGAAATCATCGCGTGCGGGCACGGAGATCTATTCGGCCCCGGAAACGCGAAACTTCCATTGCCGCCAATGCTGATGTTCGACCGCATTACGACCGTCTCCACAGAGGGCGGGGCCTACGGCAAAGGCCTGATTGAGGCCGAGTTCGATATAAACCCGGATTTGTGGTTCTTCGCATGCCACTTCGAAGGCGATCCGGTTATGCCCGGCTGCCTCGGTCTGGATGCGCTGTGGCAATTACTGGGTTTTTATCTTGGCTGGACGGGTGCGCCGGGCTCTGGTCGTGCTCTGGGGCTGGGCGAGCTTAAACTGACGGGGCAGGTGACGCCCGCCACAAAGCTCGTAAAGTACACGGTCGATATTAAGCGAATCATTAACCGGAAACTGGTTTTAGGGATCGGGGACGGTAAAATGTACGCGGACGGAGAACTGATTTATGAGGCCTCAGGTCTTAAAGTCGGTTTGTTTGATAATTCCGAATCTGCCTGAAAATGAACGCGAAGTTGCGAAAAAGCGAAGATGACAGTTTTAAGAAAATACAGTGATCTTTCCGAAGGCTTGGATTTGCTGTCAAAAGACGTTGTTGATAGTTGTTTTAAGGTTCATAAAGCTCTGGGGTCCGGTTATCTGGAAAAAATATATGAAGATTGTTTAGCTGTGGCATTAAACGTTTTGTTCCCAAGCTTTCTTCGTAGCTTCGGATCTTCGCGTAAAATTACAGAAGGAAAAATATGAGACGCGTTGTTATTACAGGCATAGGGGTTGTTTCCTGTATTGGAAATAACCAAAAGGCCGTTCTGGACTCTCTTCAGGCCGGGCGGAGCGGAATCAGCTTTTCTCCCGAATATGCGGAAATGGGTTTTCGTTCGCAGGTCTACGGCAAACCGGATATCGTGCTGGAGGATCATATCGACAAGCGCCTTATGCGCTTTATGGGGGATGCCGCAGCCTATACGCATCTATCCATGGAGCAGGCGATTGCCGATTCCGGGCTAGAGGAAAGCGACATCGTCAATGAGCGTACGGGGATTATCGTGGGCTCCGGTGGGCCCTCAACCCGTGCGCAAGTGCTAGCCGCAGATATTACCCGTGAAAAAGGCCCGAAGCGCGTTGGGCCATTCGCTGTGCCGAAGGCTATGTGTTCGACGACCTCAGCGACGGCAGCGACTAATTTCAAAATCAAGGGCGTGAATTACACGATTTCCTCGGCTTGCTCAACCTCCGCGCATTGTATCGGCAACGCGGCAGAAATGATCCAATGGGGCAAACAGGATGTTATGTTTGCTGGCGGCGGGGAGGAACTCGACTGGACACTTTCTGTCCTCTTCGATGCGATGGGTGCGATGTCCTCAAAATACAACGATACGCCGGAAAGGGCCGCCCGTGCCTACGACAAGGACCGGGACGGGTTTGTGATCGCCGGCGGTGGCGGCATCGTCGTACTGGAGGAGCTGGAGCACGCAAAGGCGCGTGGGGCAAAAATTTACGCAGAAATCACCGGCTACGGCGCCACATCAGATGGGGCCGATATGGTTGCGCCAAGTGGGGAGGGGGCCGTACGCTGCATGCGTCAGGCGCTTTCGACCGTGAAAACGCCTGTGACTTATATCAATACGCACGGCACCAGCACGCCCGTCGGGGATATTACGGAACTGAACGCTATGCGTGAGGTTCTAGAGCCTCTTGAGCAGGACATGCCCTATATCAGCGCAACTAAATCTATGACAGGACACTCCCTTGGCGGTACAGGCGTACAGGAGGCCGTTTATTGCCTGCTTATGCTGCAAAATAACTTTGTGGCGCCGAGCATTAACATCGAGAATCTGGATGAAGGCGCGGCGGGACTTCCCATTGCCCGTGAGCGGGTTGACAACGTCCGGCATGAAACGCTGATTTCGAACAGTTTCGGCTTTGGCGGCACGAATTGTACGCTCGCCATGAGCCGGTTTGAGGATTAGTGCCATGACACGCAAGGATCTGATGAAGGGCAAAAAGGGTCTCATTATGGGCGTCGCCAACGATCATTCGATCGCCTGGGGCATGGCCAAGGCTCTGCACGGCGCAGGAGCCGAGCTCGCTTTCACCTATCAGGGGGAGGCTTTCGGCAAACGCGTACGCCCTCTGGCGGAGAGTGTCGGCGCGGATATCGTTCTTGATTGCGACGTACAGGATGAGGATAGTCTCGATTCGCTTTTTTCTACAATTGGGGACAAGTGGGACGGGCTGGACTTCATTGTCCATGCTATTGCCTATTCCAATAAGGATGAGCTTCAGGGCCGCTATGTGGATACCTCTTTGGATAACTTCCTGAAGACGATGCATATCTCCTGCTATTCCTTTACCTCTGTGATGCGCCGGGCCAGAACGCTTATGAAGGACGGGGGCAGCGCCGTAACGCTCAGCTATTACGGGGCGGAAAAAGTCATGCCGAATTATAACGTGATGGGCGTGGCTAAAGCTGCACTGGAATCTTCCGTTCGCTACCTCGCTGCTGATCTGGGGCCGGAGGGTATCCGTGTGAATACGATCAGTGCAGGCCCGATGCGTACGCTCGCCGGAGCCGTTATTGGTGGGGCCAGAAAAACATTTAAATACAATGTTGTAACATCGCCTCTTCGTAAGTCAGTCGAGCTTGATGATTTGGGGGGTACAGCGCTGTACCTGCTCTCGGACCTTTCCGCCGCCGTCACCGGCGAGGTTCACTATGTCGATTGCGGCTTCAACGCGATGGGTATGCCCCCGCATGAGAGTTTGGGGGAGTTTACGAATTAGGAGGGGGTTGCTTATCAGTTTTTCCTGAACCCAAGAAAAACTGGAGGGGCTTCTCCTATATCCTTTTCTGTTTCCCAAAGAGGTGGCGGGTTCATTTTTTTAGGAAAGCCGTGTTTGTTCAAGCTTGCAAGCAGGCTTCTTGCCCACCTGAATTCTACAGGTCTTTCTCCCGGCGCGGAATCGCATAGAACCATTTCGCTAAACAACATGCCGGTAGTGGTTTCTTCTTGTTTAACTGAGAATCCATTAAGAGACGCAATCCGGGTTAGCAGTTGCCGCCTCTCTTCAAAATCCGGCTTGTTTTCTAGGATAACTGCAACGCGCATCTGTGGATAACTCCTGTATAAGGGAGAAAATTTTTACGCCCGAACGGGAAAAATGTCAATATTTATGCATTAATGCACTGTGAGCAAAGACTCTTTTACAACATCAGGACGGTCTGAAAAGAGCGAATCAACGCCCCAGCTCTGGAATTTCCGGGCCTCGTCCGGTTCATTAACAGTGAAAACCAGCACACCATAGTCCTCATCGCTGATATCCTCCACGAGTTCCCGTGTTAAAAGGCGAGAGCCAATATGAACCGTCTTCACATCCAGATAGTCAGCCAGATCACGCCAGTTTGCGAGGACATCCTCCTCTGCGATGAGTAACCCACGCGCCCAGTCCTGCGCCATATCCCGCGCAGCCTCTAAAGAGACATGCTGGAAAGAGGAAATGAGCAAGCGCTCATGATCGTCCCATATCCCGGAGAGCACATCCAACGCAACCTCCGCCGTTTCACGCTCCCGTCCCGGGCAGGGCTTGATCTCCAGATTGAGGCCCAGCCCGCGCTCCAGCAAAACGTCTACGGCTTCCTCTAGCGTTGGAATTTTGATCCCGGCGAAGCCGTCCGAAAACCAGCTCCCGGCCTCAAGCTGGCGTAAATCCTCGTAAGTTGCCTCAGCAACAAGGCCGGAGCCGTTCGTCGTACGTTCCAGCGTCTCATCATGAAAGATCACAGGCACCTGATCCTTGGTCAGCTTCACGTCCAGCTCAACCCATTCCACACCCATATCGGCAGCCGTATGAATGGATTCAAGCGTATTTTCCGGTGCGTACCCGGCCGCACCCCTATGCCCGATAATTTGCGGAAGCTTCAGTCTCATGAAAAAAACCTTACAATCAAATAAACGCCCGAAGCAATGGTGACGGCCTCGAAGCCGCGTTTAATCCAGATGCTGCCCTTCAAAATCCCTAGATGCGCGCCTGCGTAACCGCCCAAAAAGGACGCCGCAAGCAGCACCGGCATCCATTCCCAATGTGTCTGCGCACCGAGCATGTTCACAGATACGGCACCGGTTGCATTCCAGAAAAATCCGACCAACAGCATCGTATACATCACAGCCCGCTTGTAATCCAGCCCGAACCACAAAACCAGCCACATTGTCACAAAGAGCCCGCTTCCCGAGGTCAAGGAGCCGTTAAAGACTCCCAGCAGAAAGAGCATAATACCGCCGATCGCATAGCCTCGTGTATCACGGTTTTTGGGTTCTTCCGTCTGACCAATACGCTTTTTGACGATAGAATACAGGCCCAGCCCGACCGTCAAAAGGCCCAAAGCCAGCTCAGCGGGCTTGTCCGGGATATGGACAATGATAAAGGCACCAAGAATTGTCCCGAACACGCCGCAGAGCATCGTATACACGGCAAAGGGCCAGTTAATGTTCTCCGGGCTTTTAAGGTGGCGGTAAGCTGCGCCCAGCCCAAGGGCAACTGTCGCCGTCTTATGCGTGGCCAGCGCGATCGAAAAAGGCAGACCCATAAAGATCAGAACCGGGAATTGCACCAGCCCCGCGCCTCCGCCCGCAAAGGCGGACATCATATTCGCGATGAAAGAGGCGATGAAGAGGAGGAGTTGTTCGGTCATTCTCCCTGGGGTTTATTCGCTTTCTTTTTGTTGTAAGCACCGGCCCCGTTAAAAATACTGAACTCATCATAGGGGCCGTATTTGTTGTCTTTGCGCTGCGGCGGCCAGAAGAGGAGAATTATAAATGGAATGAGCATTACCCCTAGCAACGAAACCTTAAGTGTCATATCCTCGACAATCTCTGTTCCGATAAAGCCGGCCCCTATGAATAGATAGGCAGGGATCAGCATCCACCCGCTCAACCCAATATCCCGCAGACGTTTTGTCATGGCGCACAAGCCTATATAGAACGATAAAATCCACAGCGGAATTGCGATTATAAGCCACCATACCGGCTCCTCGGGAATAAGGGCCATAATTTCATCAACTCCCTTGATCATTATGCACATCAGAAAATAATCTGCCCTGTGGATACGCCCGCGGGTCAGGACAAACAGCTCTTTAAGTTCGCGGTTCAGTCTTTTCTGATAGGCCAGTTTTTGTTCAGGGGATGTGTTCATGAGGAGAGGTTTCTGCCTATCGTTTATTTGTCATTGCGAGGAGGCGCAGCTAACGAAGCAATCCAGTCCCTGTCTTACGGTTTCTGGATCGCTTCGCGTATGCTTGCGATGACAATACCGGATTCTACCCGTTGGCTTCTTTCTTGCCGCCGCCCTTACGATCTTCGACCTGAATTTCTTCACCTGTTTCCTGATTAACACGCTTCATGGAGAGCTTAACCTTGCCGCGGTCATCCATGCCAATGCACAGGACTTTAACTTCATCGCCTTCATTCACGACGTCGGTTGTTTGTGCAACGCGGTGGTCGGCCAGTTCAGAGATATGGACCAGCCCGTCCTTCGCACCCATGAAGTTTACGAAGGCTCCGAAATCGACGCATTTAACGACCTTTCCGGTGTAGATTTTGCCAACTTCCGGCTCTTCCGTCAGGCCCTTGATCCAGTTCACAGCGGCATCAATCGACTCCTGATTGACGGCGGCGACCTTCACCGTGCCGTCATCGTCAATGTCGATTTTTGCGCCTGTCGTTTCCGTGATCTCGCGGATGACCTTGCCGCCGGTGCCAATAATATCGCGGATTTTATCCGTTGGGACCTTCAGCGTTACGATTTGCGGTGCGTTTGGATTCAGTTCATCACGGGCGTGGTCCAGAGCCTTGGCCATTTCGCCCAGAATGTGAATGCGTCCGTCTTTGGCCTGAGCCAGTGCGATTTTCATGATTTCCTCAGTGATCGAGGTAATCTTGATATCCATCTGGAGCGCCGTAATGCCGCTTTCCGTTCCGGCAACCTTGAAATCCATGTCGCCCAGATGGTCTTCATCGCCAAGAATATCAGACAGAACAGCGAAGTCTTTATCTTCCTTGATCAGGCCCATCGCGATCCCCGCAATTGGCTTGGCCAGAGGAACGCCCGCATCCATCATGGACAGGGAGGTCCCGCAGACCGTCGCCATAGAGGAGGAACCGTTGGATTCCGTGATCTCCGAAACCGTACGGATCGTGTAGGGGAACTCTTCCGCGCTTGGCAGGAGCGGGTTAATCGCCCGCCAAGCCAGCTTGCCGTGGCCGATTTCGCGGCGGCCTGCACTCATCATCCGGCCACATTCGCCGACAGAGTAGGGCGGAAAGTTGTAATGCAGCATGAAGCGGGAGCGGTATTCACCTTCCAGCGCGTCAATGATCTGTTCATCTTGCCCGGTGCCCAGCGTCGTCACGACAAGAGCCTGCGTTTCGCCGCGTGTGAACAGGGCAGAACCGTGTGTGCGGGGAAGAACACCGACTTCGGCCACGATCGGGCGAACCGTCTTCGTATCGCGCCCATCAATCCGGCTGCCTGTTTTCAGAATTTGTCCGCGGACAATATCGGCTTCCAGCGACTTGAATTTTGCAGCGACAACGTTTCCGTTAATCCCGTTTTCTTCATCCGCGAATTCCTCGGCGGCTTTCGTACGGGCCTCAGACAGAGCAGCCTGACGTGCCATCTTGTCGGTCAGCTTGTACGCTTTAACGACATCAGATTCATACGTTTTCTTAAGCGCCTCAGCCATTTTAGTCACAGCTTCCGGCTCTTCGTGGATATCCCACGGCTCTTTGGCACACATTTCTGCCAGGTCGATAATGCCGTTGATTACAGGCTGGAAGGCTTCGTGACCTGCGCGAACCGCGCCCAGCATGATTTCTTCAGAAAGCTCTGAAGCCTCAGATTCTACCATCAGCACGCCTTCTTGAGTTCCCGCAACAACGAGATCCAGAGCGCTCTCGTTCATCTCGTACATGGCCGGGTTTATGACATACTGGCCGTCCTTGTAGCCGACGCGTGCGCCGCCGATCGGTCCCATAAAGGGGATTCCGGAGATCGTCAGAGCTGCGGAACAGCCGATCATCGCGATCATATCCGGATCGTTTTCAAGGTCGTGAGAAACGACCGTTGCGATGACCTGTACCTCGTTCATGAAGCCTTTTGGGAAGAGCGGGCGGATCGGGCGGTCGATCAGGCGGGAAACAAGCGTTTCCTTTTCGCTCGGGCGGCCTTCGCGCTTGAAGAACCCGCCGGGGATTTTCCCGGCAGAGTATGTCTTTTCCTGATAATGCACGGAAAGCGGGAAGAAATCCTGTCCTTCACGGACGCTTTTCGCGCCGACGACCGTACACAGAACGGAGGTTTCCCCGATAGTGGCCAGAACAGCGCCGTCAGCTTGACGGGCAATCTTCCCAGTTTCAAGGATCAGAGTTTTCCCTGCAAAATCAATTTCTTTTCTGTAAACGTTAAACATATTTTTTAGTTTCCTTTTGTTTATGTTTCTTCTGCACCGTCATCCCCGCGAAGGCGGGGATCTGGTTAATAAGCAAAGCAACCGGATTCCTGCCTTCGCAGGAATGACGCTACAAAGTTAATGTTGTGAAGGTTTATGTCGGAACGGTGTTCGGCGGACAGCTAAAGACAGCTTGCGGAAGGGTGGTCGCTTGTTGTATTTAACAGTCAACCGGACAGACCGTTCACGAATTTGGCCTTCATTTTCGCGCCATCTATGACATTTTCCGTTGAAAAAGTCAAAGAATAGTTTTATCCAAGTGCGATACGAAAAATGCATTGAAACTGCGTAAAACGAACAGGAGTATATTTATGCCTAAAATTGTTGTTCTTCGTCATGGTAAAAGTCTATGGAACGAAGAAAATCGCTTTACCGGGAGTAAAAACCCAGATTTAACGTCCAAAGGGGAAGATGAGGCCCGCGAAGCAGGTGTTATTTTAAGGCAGGCGACGGACATTCAACTCACACAGGTTTTTTCTAGCACACAACTCCGTGCAAACCGGACAGCAGAAATTGCCTTAAATGTTGCAGGTCTTAATTCTTTATTTTTACACATGGTTCGCGCCAAAGAGCTGAATGAGCGCGACTATGGAGATTTGACTGGCCTTAATAAGAAAGAAACAGCTCAGAAGCATGGAGAAGAACAGGTCCGCATATGGCGTAGGTCCTACGATATTGCGCCTCCAAATGGCGAAAGCCTGAAAGATGTGGTTGAAAAACGTGTCAGACCTTACTACGAATCGGATATAAAAAAGTATCTTGAGAAGAAAGAAGATGTTCTGGTTGCCGCACATGGGAACTCCATTAGAGCGCTCTTTATAGCAGTCGGCGCAGAAACGCCTGAAACAGTAGTTGATGCCGACTTGCCGACTGGTGTGCCGATTGTCTTGGAAATGGATAATGATTTGAAGTTTGTAGAACGTTATACTTTGAAACTGGCGGCATAGGGAAAATCTTCGGCAATTAAATCAAGAGCGTTTAATAAAGAGGATGCACTAAAATATGAACTACCTCGTACTGCTGCGTCACGGTCAGAGCCAGTGGAATCTGGAGAACAAATTTACCGGGTTTCACGATGTGGACTTGACCGCAGAAGGTGAAGCGGAAGCCCGTAAGGCCGGGCGGCTCCTCAAAGAGGCCGGGATTTCCTTCGACAAGGTGTTTTCCAGCACACTCACCCGCGCGAACCGGACGGCGGAGATCGCCTTAAGCGAAGCCGGGCAGGGGGCTTTATTTGCGGATATGGTTCGCCATGACGATCTGCGGGAGCGTGATTACGGCGATTTGACGGGCCTCAATAAGGACGAAACCCGCGAGAAATACGGGGAAGAGCAGGTTCATATCTGGCGCCGGTCTTACGATGTTCAGCCGCCGGGTGGGGAATGTTTGCAAGATGTTGTTGAAAATCGCGTCCGGCCCTATTACAAAAAAAATATAGAACCGCATGTCGAATCAGGTGAAAATATCCTCATCGCCGCGCATGGGAATTCCCTGCGGGCCATGTTGATTATACTGGGCGCGGAAACGCCGGAAACGATCAACGAAGCGGAAATGCCCACGGGCGTACCGCTCGTTTTCGAGATGGAAAACGGGAAGATCGTAAAACGGTATTTTCTGGACCAGCCCTCTATCGAAGAGGATGAAGACGACGAATTTGAGGAGGAAGACAGCGCGACACACGGCCCCTGCGGCTGCTGCTGATTTTGTTTGACATATTTAAATCTTTTGTGATTTTATAACCGCATAAAAAATGAAAACAGGGAGGTTTTATGAATCAGGATGCTATATTGAGCGTTGGCAACGACCCTTACTTGATAAATTTTTTTAATAATTTGGTACAAATACCCCATGCTGAATCTGTAGTCTCTTCAAAGCCAGATGCAGATAGTACACTTAACTTTTATGAGCACCCCTCTGATTTTCTTCCAGTTATGGGAGATGTCAGGGCTGGGGCCATAGCAAGAGCGCTAAACGACATAAAAGGAAATGCACCAACAAAGGAAGAGCCCCCTCTTACAAAGATAGATTATAGCGTTTTAGGAGTTTAAATTTTTCACGTTTGTTAAGTTTAAAAGACCGCACGAAGCGGTCTTTTTTATATCACAGGATCAGGATATAGTCCTTCCAGTTAAAAATTGGACATATCTCCAAAACGTCATCCCGCCCGCGCTTTCGCAAAGGCGAAAGCTTGCACGAACGGGATCCAAAAGAGGTCAGTCGCTTTGCGGCCGGCATTCCCGGATCCCCGCCGTTTTAGGTTCGCTACGCTCACCCGCGGGGACGACAATAGGAAGATGTATGATTTT
>JAGRKA010000044.1 GCA_020442475.1 Alphaproteobacteria bacterium
CAGAGGCAGAAGGTCCGGATCGGGGAAGTAGCGGTAATCATGCGCTTCTTCCTTGGAGCGCATGGAGCGGGTTTCTTGCTTGGCGGGGTCCCACAGACGAGTTTCCTGCACGACTTCGCCGCCGTCTTCGATGATTTCGATCTGGCGGTCTACTTCGTAATCGATCGCCTGCTGTACAGCCTTAAGTGAGTTCACATTCTTGATTTCTGCGCGGGTTCCAAAAGGCTCACCGGGTTTGCGGACGGAAATATTCACATCGGCCCGCATGGAGCCTTCCTCCATATTGCCATCACACGTTCCAAGATAGCGCAGGATCATCCGGATTTTGGACAAATAGGCGACAGCCTCGCCGGGGCCGCGAATATCCGGCTCGGAGACGATCTCCATCAGTGCGCAGCCCGAACGGTTCAAATCCACGAAGGATTTGGACGGGTGTTGGTCATGGATAGATTTACCGGCATCCTGCTCCAGATGCAGCCGTGTGATCCCGATATATTTGACGCTGCCATCCGGCAGGTCGATTTCGATTTTTCCCTCGCCAACGATAGGGTGCTCGAATTGCGAGATCTGGTAGCCTTGCGGTAGATCAGCGTAGAAATAGTTCTTTCGGGCAAAAACGGAGCGGTTATTGATTTTTGAGTTTAGCCCCAGCCCGGTGCGAATGGCTTGCTCCACGCATTTTTCGTTGAGGACTGGGAGCATGCCGGGCATCGCGGCATCAACAAGCGAGACTTGGGAGTTCGGTTCCGCCCCAAAGGTCGCCGAGGCCCCGGAGAACAGCTTGGAGTTAGCGATAATTTGTGCATGGATTTCCATACCAATCACAATTTCCCACTCTCCCGTTTTACCCTTAATAAGCTGTGCCATATTTTTCTACGCCTACTCTTTTGCGGTTTATAAAATTCGAAAGGCCAAGATAGCCATGCAATGCGGGGCTGTCCAGATGCAAAAACAGTGCAGACAGGAGGGGTTATTGCAGACGCCCCAACTCATAGCGCAGGAGACACTCTCTCATGTGAGACTGGGAGTGTAGCTCAAAATTCTTGCTGTTCACAAGAACGCCCAGCGGATCGAGGTCTTTCGGATTACGTTTAATGGCTTGCTCAATGGCATTTGGGGCCTGCTGGGCCATTGTTTCGGCCATATGATCTCCCAGACATTTACAGACTTTGGGGTAATGTTTGATCGCTGTTTTGATTTGAGGATTGCTCATGCAGGAATCCTCGATAAGCGCGCGTGTCGGGTATTCAATGCAAGGTGCATAGACAAACATCATCATTCGGTTGCGTTGAAACTGGCCCTCTTCCGTGTCTGTCTGGAGCGCTTGCATCTGCTGGATCGTCATGACATCCGGGATCTTAGAGGAGGTACAGGCGCACATCATCTGTAAATGCTGGCCCATGATAACCGGATTTTTGGTGTTCATGCAGTTTTTGTAATACGTATTGGCAAAATCATTGATGTTGGCAGGGGCTGCGGGAGCCTCATTCTCCGGTTTGAGGTCGATTTCACCGGTGTCCTTTCGAATAAAGACTTCCGCGGCCCCCGCAAAGGATACGGGGAGCATAACGCACAAAACAACCAGAAACAGGAAAAACGCCCTCATCTATACTACTATACAGGGAGATCACGCAGCCTGTCGAACCAAACTTTGGGGCAGGGCGGTGAAGGCTGCGGCTTTTTCTATACTGCGCGCGACCTTGAAGACGGTTTCTTCATCCCATGGGCGACCGATAATCTGGAGCCCCAGAGGCAGCCCTTCCGCGTTCAGTCCGGCAGGGATGCTCATTCCTGGTAAGCCTGCCAGCGATGTAGGTACTGTGAAGACATCGTTCAGGTACATCTTTACCGGATCGTCTTCGTTTTCACCGATCGCAAAGGCCGCAGAGGGCGCGGTCGGTGTCAGGAGGGCGTCACAGCGTTCAAAGGCGTTCGTAAAGTCGTTAGAGATCAGGCGGCGAACTTTCTGTGCCTTGATATAGTATGCATCGTAATAGCCTGCGGACAGGACGTAGGTGCCTAAAATAATTCGGCGTTTGACTTCATCGCCAAAACCGGCGGCACGGGTTTTCTCATAGAGTTCAATCAGATCTTTGCCTTCTTCGCGCAGGCCGTAGCGCACGCCATCATAACGGGCGAGGTTGGAAGAGGCCTCCGCCGAGGCAATAATGTAATAGGTGGGTAGTGCATGCCGTGTGTGAGGCAGGGAGACATCGACGATTTCCGCGCCGGCCTCTTTCAGCCACGCAATCCCGTTTTCCCAGAGTTTTTCGATCTCAGCGGGCATGCCGTCAACGCGGTATTCCTTCGGAATGCCGATTTTCAGTCCCTTAACGCCGCTTTCCAGTGTTGCGCGGAAATCCGGAACGTCATGCGGCGCAGAGGTCGAGTCCTTCGGGTCGAACCCGGCGCAAGATTCCAGCAAAATTGCGCAGTCCTCAGTCGTGCGCGCAAAGACACCGGCCTGATCCAAAGAGGAGGCAAAGGCAACGACTCCCCAGCGGGAGCAGCGCCCATATGTCGGTTTAATCCCTGCGATACCGCAGAAGGCGGCTGGCTGGCGGATCGAGCCGCCCGTATCCGTTCCGGTTGCGCCCATTGCGATGCGGGCTGCGACAGAAGCCGCCGAACCGCCGGAGGAGCCGCCGGGGACAAGTTCAGTATTATGGCCTTCACGTTTCCACGGGTTAATAACATGGCCGAAATGGCTGGTCGTGTTGGAGGACCCCATCGCGAATTCGTCCAGACTGGCTTTGCCGAGCATTACGGCGCCGTTGGCGAACAGTCTTTCGGTGACAGTTGATTCGTAAGGAGGGACAAAGTTTTCGAGAATATGGCTGGCCGCCGTGGTCCGGACGCCTTTCGTGCAGAATAAGTCCTTGATGGCCAGCGGAATGCCCTCCAGCATGCCGGCTTTCCCGTCTGCACGACGCTTATCGGATTCAGCGGCCTGTTCCAGCGCCAGCGCCGGTGTTTCCGTGATGAAGGCATTCAGGTTCTTAGCAGAGCCCATCGCTTTGATATGCGCCTGCGTCAGCTCTACGGCGGTGAAATCCTTATTCTTCAGCCCGTCAAGAGCGGCGGCAATCGTAAGATGATTTAGATTTGTCATTTTTATCCTTACTCCACCACTTTCGGGACGACGAAATAGCCCTGTTGATCTTCGGGCGCATTTGCGAGGACGTCATTGGCGCAATCACCGTCATTTACAACATCTTCGCGTAGGCGCAAGGGGATGTTGACGACGCTGGCCAGTGGTTCGACATTGTCGGTATTCACCTGCCCGAGCTCTTCAACCCATTTCACGATCCCACCGATCTGGGGGACAGCGCGCTCTATTTGCGTTTCGCTCATTTCCAGCCGGGCGAGCCGGGCGACCTTGCGGACGGTATCCTTATCGATAGACATCTGCGTACATTCCTTTCCTGACCTGCTTTTTAAGCATAAACGTAAAGCCGCATAAAGTTTTTTGTTCTTTTTTCTTTATGTTGTAGCGCTGTGGTGGTTTTACTATCCGTATGCCAACGGGATTGCTAAAAGATATCGCCGGAGAGGCTCCGCGCAATGTGGCGCTTTTGGGGCTGGATGTGGGCGCAAAAACGATCGGGCTGGCCGTCTCGGACCCGGGGCAGCGCGTCGCCACGCCTTTGCGAACGATCAAGCGAACCAAATTCACGAAAGATATCCTGCTGCTGGGGGAGGTTATCCGGGAGTTTGAAATAGGCGGCTTTGTCCTTGGCCTTCCCGTAAGCATGGATGGTAGCGAGGGGCGGAGGGCGCAATCCATCCGCGATTTTGCGCAGGAAATGAATAACCACCCGAAGATTTTCGGCGCTGATCCGTTCATTGCTTTTTGGGATGAAAGGTTATCCACAGTTTCGGTGGAAGAGTTTGTGGATAAATCGGTGGGAAAACGAAAAACCAAAGCGAATGCAAAATCTTCCGGCCTCATCGATAAACTCGCCGCACAGATCATTTTGCAGGGAGCGCTTGATTTTCTTACCAAGAAGTCTTGACATAACGAACATTTGTTTGCTTCACTTCTGAAAAATCGAAATAAACAAGACTACAAAGGAGTAGCTATATGTCAGGTGAGGCTGCAGCGAATACGCAAACAATTCAGCATGATTTCAAGGCGCAAAGAGCGCATTATCAACGAGAAAACCCTATCTATCTTATCTATTGCCAGAGGAACGCAGACATCAACAAAGCCAAAGGGCACCAAGGGTCCGGCCATGCCATCGCGGTAGCGGATGACGGGGCTGAATTTGCCTTTACCGGCGTTCTTTACAGCCAAAGCCTTGCCAAAGGTTTTCTTGGCGCTCACAACGATGTAAAGATCATGCGTGTGTCCGAGGTTCGGGAAGTTGTCAATAAAAACGGAGAGCCAGTAAATCAGGATCAATGGGAAGGTTGGAGATATTCTCCTTCTTCACAGGAAAAAAGAATTTCACAAGACGCCCTACCTGCAGAGCAGGTAGCTATACAAATTTCTCTCTGACCAAAGAGCATCATCTTCGCATATAGGTGGTTTTGCAGGTGGTGGAGCTTGCAGAAAATGCTTGACATAAAAACAAGCCCTTGCTAAAAATTTGGCCTTCGCATAATTCTTATGGTGCTGGTAATGAGCAGAGCAAACAGATTAACATGTCATTTTAATATTCAGAATTTAGCAAATACCCCAGAGGAAATTATTCAGTTAGCAAAAAAATCAATCGAGCAAACACTAGAAAGGCTAGGAATTGTAGGGGAAAAGAGGCTTCTTCTTTCCTTCGGTAGAAAAGATTGG
Organism: Alphaproteobacteria bacterium; assembly: GCA_020442475.1. Lineage (GTDB taxonomy): Bacteria > Pseudomonadota > Alphaproteobacteria > Micavibrionales > Micavibrionaceae > JAGRKA01. The sequence goes on from JAGRKA010000044.1 coordinate 4,790, forward strand.
CCATCCTGACACAAGCCAACCAACCGACTGTCACGCGGTGTGTTCTCCTAATGCTGAAAGAGTAATTTTTGCTATGGACCTAGTGTCTAACAACGGGCTCTCGTTGGATGTTGAGCCAGCAATAATACTTTATTCTGCTCATGAGGCGACACATTTAGCACAAATCTTTCGTGGGGAGAATCCAGCATCGTTTTTTGAGGAAAACAATTATGATGCAAATAATCCTTATGAAAAGGAGGCTTGGGAGGAAGGCATCAAAACTCTCAAGATGTTTTACCCCACCGCCAGTGGCTTTATTGACGTGGAGGATACACGATATGAAATTTGATAGGTTTTGAGAAACTGGCTAAATCCTAACCAAACCGCATTAATTCCGCCCCGTGATTATCCATCCAGTGGCGGCCTTCGAGATAGTCATTAGAGAGGTCCCGGCAGACGTTCCAGAAGGCTTTGGAGTGATTTAGGTGCTCCAGATGGGCCACTTCGTGCGCGACGACGTAATCCAGTGCGGCGGGCGGAGCGAAAATCAGGCGCCATGAAAAGGAGAGCCTTCCATCCGTCGAACAGCTTCCCCAGCGGCTTGTCGTGTCGCGTACGCTAACGGCGCTAACTGTCTTGCCGATTGATTGCGCCTTTTGGGTCGCCAGCTCTTGCAGGTGCTCGATAGCTAGTTTTTTAAGAAAGCGCACAATCCGGGGGGCAGGATCTTCTTTGTTTGTTGAAACAAAAATTTCTTTTTCTTTCAGAGTGATATTTGTTCTTTTTAAAGTTTTGTCAAAAGATATTCTAAGATACCGTACCTGTCCGAAAACAGGCAAGCATGCACCATCTGTGAAAGAAATCGGGGTAGGGAGTTCCTCCAGCCGGCTGAGCATCCAGTCTTCGTGCTTTTGGGCGAAGGACAACGCTTTTTTCAAGCTCGCACCGGGGGGCAGGACAAGCGTAAACAAGCGTTCCCGCGTATCCATGCGCAGCGCCATACGCCGTGCCCGCGTACTGGGCTTGAGTTTAATATGAGACGGAAAATCCGATTCGTTGAACCTACTCAGTCGCATGGGTTACTGGTCCAGCACGTCCCTGACGCTTTCCTGACGGTTCTCCCTGAGCCAGCGGCGGATCGCTGCAATGCCGTGCCTGTCGCGGTCATAGCGCTCAGGTGCGATATCAGGTGTTTTTTCGAGGTCTTTTTTAGGGATCGGGTCTTTGCCCGGATCAAACTGGCGGATGAAATGCCGGATTCGGGGCATTATCTGCTCCCGGTAACGCCGACCGTTGAAAATCCCGTAATGACCGCATTCAAGCTGGAAGAGGTGGAACTGTTTGCTCTGGGGCAGGGCATAACACAGCTCGTGCGCCGCCGTCGTCTGGCCGCGTGCGGAAATGTCATCAAGCTCGCCCTCAATCGTTAAAAGCGCTGTTCTTTCAATATCCTGAGGGCGTACGTCTACCAGCGCGTCTGTGAGCGGGTCACGCCATTTCATTAGCCCGCGCGGCAGAAGCTGTTTTTGGAAGACCGTTTCAACCGTCTGGAGATAAAATTCCGCCGGAATATCCATTACGGACAGATACTCGTTATAGAATTTACGGTGCGCTTCCGCGGAGTCGCCATCGCCGGAAACGAGGTGGTGATAAAATTTCATATGGGAGCCGACATGCCGGTCCAGATTCATCGACATAAAGCCGCCAAGTTGTAAAAAGCCAGGGTAAACGCGCCGGAACGCCCCCGGATAATAGAAGGGGACCTCGTGAACGACAGCTTGCTCGAACCACTTCAGGGGGCGAGTTTCCGCCAGTTCTGTAACTTCCGTCTTGGAGATTCGCGTATCGACAGGACCGCCCATCAACGTCATGGTTAAAGGCTGGTTTGGGTCATTTTCACTGGCCATCAGCGATACCGCCGCCAGAACGGGTACGGTCGGCTGACAAACTGCGATGACATGAGTTTGCGGACCGAGCAGGCTCATAAATTCGCGCAAATAGGTGATGTACGTGTCTAGATTAAAGCGTCCGTCTGATTTAGGGACCTGCCGCGCGTCCTCCCAGTCTGTGATATAGACATTGTGATGCGGGAGGAGGGCCTTGACGGTTCCACGCAGGAGGGTCGCATAGTGGCCGGACATCGGAGCGACAATCAGCACGGACGGGTCGTTACGTCTGATTCGCCTGTGGAAATTCAGGAGGCGACAAAACGGTTTCTCTACGATTGTTTTTTCGATGACTTCAACCGCGCGCCCGTCGATCTTTATTTCATCTAATCCAAATTCCGGGCGGCCAAACCGACGAGTCGCCCGCTCTATCAGCTCCGCCCCTGCGCCAAGCGTACGCCCCATTTGTGTATAGGATAGCGGATTCCAAGGGTTCTGGCAGGCCGTACGCGTCAGCTCCGCCTGAAAACGCAGTGGAGTCAGCATCGCATGCTGGAGTTCGTAAAGCTGGTAAAGCATCCGGTTGTCCTTCTTCCGCGCTTTATTGAAGCGCCTATACCCTTTATACTCTATTGTTATACCCTTTATACTCTATTGTAGCGTGAAAATCGCCCCTGCATCTATAGGAATGATCTTATAATGATCTAGCGTCGGAGAACAGGCTTTCAATGGATTATACGATTCTGACACAGTGGCATGCACAGCTTATGGACGCGGAGCGGATTCCGCCTGCGGTCGCGGCGATTTTGCTGACGATGGTTGTCGGAATTGTGACAGGTCCCGTAGCCGGAAACGCGAATCCGTTTTTCTGGCTAGCGCTGGACAAGCTCTTTGGCCCGGCAGGAGACAGATTAAACAAGCCGCACAGGCCCAGAGCAGATTTGATGTTCCGGGGACTTATTTTAACCGCAGCCGCCGTTTTTCTGGCTGTCTATACAGGCAAGGGGTTCGAAGCGCTGGCAGGCTATGGGCGAAGTGCCGGAGATGCACTTGAAATCATATGTTTGTCGCTCCTGATCACCTCCGGTACCGTCTGGTTTTCCCTCTTGAAGCTATATTTTGCAATGGAGCGGGGCGGCCTTGGCAAAGGGGCCTATTATGCGTTGGCGCGATCCAGTCGGCTGGATTTTAGCGGGAGTGACGATTACGGTATAACCCGTGCTGCGATGGGCTTTGCGGTTCGCAGTTTTGACAAGGGGCTGGTTGCACCGGTTTTATGGTACCTGATTTTAGGATTTCCGGGAGCTGCCGCTTATGCTGCGCTTGCAGCCCTTTCCTGGCGTTTCGGGCAGGATGGGTTCACGAAGGGGTTCGGTGCCGTTCCCCTTGCGCTCGAGAGGCTGGTAGGGTTTGTGCCCTCCCTTTTTGCGGCGGTCTTTGTGATGCTTGCCGGGTTATTTACCCCTACGGCAAAGCTGCATCAAGGACTTGCTGCATGGCTCGGCCATAAAAACAGGGCGCCTTATGCGCAAGGCGGTTTTCCAGTGTCGGCATTGGCCTGGTCGCTGAAGGTTTCCCTCGGCGGCCCTGTGCGCGCTCTTGAGGGCGGTGCGCGCAAAGCGGACTGGATCGGACCTGACGATGCGACAGCCCAGAACGACCACCGCCATTTGCGCCGGGCGCTTTATATAAATGTCACCGCACATATTCTGTTTCTGGCCTCTCTTCTTGGTGCCTATCTTTGGGCATGATAAAGGGGGCGTAATAAAGGGCTTGACTTTTAGCCGTCTGATCTACTATTTTCCGCCCAGCAGAATTTCGAATACGAAAAAGGATGTAAGAATTATGAGCCGCCGTTGCATGATTACAGGGAAAGGCGTCATGAGCGGGAACAATGTTTCCCATGCGCTGAACAGAACCCGCCGCAGATTTTTGCCGAATATTCAGGATACGAGCCTGTATTCCGAAGGCCTGCAGCGCTGGGTGAAGCTGCGCGCCAGCAGCGCGGGCCTGCGGACGGTCGAGCATAAAGGCGGGTTAGATGCCTATTTGTCCTCAACAGCTTCGACAAAGCTTGACCCGGCTCTGCGCCCGCTTAAGGCACAACTGGAAAAAACACAAACAGGGCAAGCCGCGTTATAGTTTGTTTCCAAGAAAGCGCTTTCAGGAAAACCCCGCCGGTGCGGGGTTTTTGTTTAAGGAGAAGCTTATCTATGAACAGTATATTGTTGCATGCATTCCCAAAAATAATAGATTTGACAAATCTGTCTAATGCTGATTCTACGGTAAAGCGCGCCATTGAGATTGTCGAACACATTGAATCTCTCCACTTCCAAGGGCGTGTGCCCCCGGCGTATGAGGTGCAAAGAGCCCAAAACGCCGCCGATTGTCTGACTGCGTTTATATACCAAAACCCTTCGCTTCAGAGCTCACTCAAATCCGGTCAAAAACTTTCTCCTCTTGAAGCAGACGCTCATGGGGCGATGGCCTTGTGCGCACTCAGGGGGATCGGACGTATGCAAGGTTCGTTACAAACGGTTTCTCAATTGGCAAACATAGCCTCTACACATAACTCTCCGGCCGGGCATTATGCTACGGGGTTACTGAATATGGAGCTTTTTAATCCTCCCCGCTATGAAGAGGCACGGGGCTTTTTTGAGCAGGCTGCTGAAACAGGCCATGCCGGGGCGCAATACATGTTGGCCGTATTACATGCGAATAGCCTGCTTTCTAAATCCAGCAACATCACGGCATGTGGGTATCTCGAACAGGCCGCCGCACAGGGGCACCCCAAGGCGCTCTGTGATCTCGGGGGGATATATACCAGAGGCCTGTCAGTTCCGGGTGTAAAGATTGAAGCCGATCCTCTTAAGGCTATCGGGTACTACAAAGCATCATATCAAAAAGGCTTTGAGCCTGCGGTAAATCATCTCGGCCAATGCGCAGGAATGTATGCTCCTAATTACATTCGAACACCTAACGGGCAGGTTGAACGACGCTTTGAAAGGCATTAAAAACAAGGTTTTTTTATAGTAAAAAAATGTTTTGGAAAATACTTGACGGCGTTTTTGATACTCTGTTAGGGTCCAAAATCCGCATTTAAAATGAAGAACAGGGTATAAACAATGCAATCGCCTCAAGCTCAGACTCTCCAGCAGCATATTGCCGTTATTCAAAAAGCCGAAGCCTTTATGGATTCAGGTCAGCAACAGGGTCAAACTGCTTTAATAGCTTTTGAGAACGCCTTTAGGGCGGTTAAAGAAGCGGCTAACGGGGCCTCCGAAACGAGCAGACACGACAAAGAAAGAGCCTCCGCCTGGTTGGCTGTTTGTCACCTGAAAGGGATTGGCTGTGAACAGGATGTTGATAAGGCGATTGAAATTGCAAGCCCGGCGGCAGGGTGGCGTGAACCCGTTGCGATGTATGCGCTGGCCGCCGCACAGATTCAGAAAATAATTGATACGGTACCAGAAGGACAATGGGTGTCTCTTGAGGACAACCCTGCCATTAGTGACTTGGAGCGCGTTTGTGAAAGCCTGCCTCAATCTGACCTTACGGCATTGAAACAAATGGCTGATTCACTGGAGTTCTCCAAAAACCAGAACGTTCCTCCAGCGGCTTATCTTCAGTCTCAGATGTATTTTGCTTCATATTGGACAGTAGATCCCATGGCATACCAGTCTGAGTTTCACCGAAAAGCTATGCATGCCTTACAGGACTCAGCCGATGCCGGTTATGCGCCTGCGCAGTTCAATATGGCGCAAAGGTTGTTCCAATTTAACAGTACCACACCCGAAATCGCTGAATCTGCCATTTCTTACGCTGAAAAAGCCTACAGGCAGGGCTACCGGAGCGAAGAATCCGAGACGCTGTACAACAAAGCCCAAGGCGTCATAGCGGCAAGCGTCCCGCAGGCGCCGACGTGGAGTACACCGTAAACGGGACTGGACATTTCCGGTAGCTCTGCCATAAAGGCGTCCATGTTGGATTATCCGGAATTTTCGTTTGAGATTACCCATGCCGATCCGGGCTCGCGGGCGCGGACCGGGAGGCTGTCTACACCGCACGGGACGATTGAGACGCCGAACTATATTTTCTGCGGGACGAAGGCCGCGATCAAGGGGCTGTCCCCGGCGCAGATGGTCGAGGCCCGTACGGATATTATTCTCTCCAACACTTATCACCTCATGCTCCAGCCCGGCGCGGACCTGATTGCGGAGATGGGGGGCTTGCATAAATTCATGGGCTGGGACGGGCCCATGCTGACGGATAGCGGTGGTTTTCAGGTTTTTTCCCTTGGTGAAGGCACAATGGCCAATGAGATCAAGGGCAAGGGCAAAAAAGCGACAGAGAATAAGAACCTCCTGAAAATCACGGAGGAGGGGTGTACGTTCCGCTCTTATGTGGATGGGCGGAAAATCACTCTGACCCCGGAAAGTGCGATGGAGATTCAGCGTAAATTGGGAGCAGACCTCCTGATGCAGTTCGATGAGTGCACGCCCTATCATGTTGATAAGGATTACACGGCACGCTCTATGGAGATGTCAATCCGCTGGGGTGACCGGTGCCTTGCGGAGTTTGCCCGCCACGATGACGGACGCCAGGCACTTTACGGTATTATTCAGGGCGGCGTTCACACGGATTTACGGCGGATTAGCGCGGAATATACGAAAGACCGGCCATTTTTTGGAACGGCGGTTGGCGGATGCCTCGGTGGCAGCGATGAGGAAATGCGCGCCGTGGTGGAGGGCAGCCTACCCTACGCGCATCCTATGCGGCCTGTGCATTTCCTTGGGATCGGGCGGATGAAGGATGTTTTCACCTTCGTCCGGCTGGGCGTGGATACGTTTGATTGCGTGATTCCGACGCGGCTGGCCCGCCACGGCACAGCCTTCCTGAAAGGTACGCCGGGCGAGACGATCAACCTCAATAATGCCCGCTATCGCCATGACGATACACCTCTGGATGAAGGAAACGGCATTCCGGCCTCAAGCAATTTCTCAAAAGCTTACATCCATCATCTGCTAAAGGCCGGGGAGCTTTTGGCCGTCCAGATTATTGCCCAGCATAACGTGGCGACAATCAACCGCCTGATACGCGAGGTCCGGGCTGCCATCCCTCAAAACGGGCTGGATGCGCTTGAAAAAGAATGGCTGCCTCACCGATAGGCGCAATTTAAGCTAAATTTTAAATCAAATTGATTTTTTTCTCTTTTGTTAACCAATTAGAGGGTAATCCGTTGTATTTTAGAAAGAGGGACTAGAAACAGCGGGAACGGTACACATGCCCTTGGATTACGATCTTGATACACGGCTGAAGGAGTTGCTTGGCGCTCTCGACGAGTATACGGAGTGGTACGCCCATTTTGTAAGGGAGATTTTTTATCCTGAAACGGCGGAAAACAACGTTCGCCTGCTTAGGCCTGAATCTTTGCGGTTATGGTTGAGCGATGCTCTTGAGGACAAAAAGGCAATTCCTGAAGAATTTGCGGAGCGTTTGGCGACGCTGGAGAGTGATCTGGGCACCAAAGCCGAATCTATCCTGAAAACAGTTAAAAGCACGAGAGAAAAGCCCTCTTTCATGGACTTTGATGCTCTAAGCGTCCTGTTCGAAGAATTTACGCATAATGTCAGGCGGCTGCAGCAGGATCTTCTGCGTGAAAATAGCGGTCTTGATCCTATGACCGGTTTAAGAAATACGGCCAGTCTTGATGTCGATCTCCGGCGGGAGATGGAGCGGCTGGCCCGTCAGGGGCGCCCTTTTTCTCTGGCGCTCGTTAGAATTGACAATCTGGACACGATTACTGAGCAGGCCGGTGCGCCTAGAATGGAGCAGGTTATTCGTAATGTTGCCGATATGATCAAGAAAAGCCTGCGCTCTTTTGACGATGCGTACAGGATTACGGATAATGAGTTTATTTTAAGCCTAAAACAGGCTGATATTCGCGGCGGTCTTAGGGCTTTGGAGCGTTTACGCCTTGAGCTGGAGCGTAAAAGCGTTGTCTATGATGAAAAAGGAAACAAGACAAACCCGATGACCCTATCCTGCTGTGTCGCAGAGCCTGTGCCGGGTGAGCGTACACAAGATCTGATTGACAACCTCAGAGCCGATTTACATGGTGCGGATAAAAACGAGAATATTATTCTGGAATATCATGAAATGAGCCCCTTGCAGCGTTTTGTTAGGACGAGCCAGACTTAATAAATGGTGAGGTAGGGGCCGCACTCACTGCTTTTATGCCGATGGATACTCAAGAACATGCAGCAAGACCGGATGACGTATTCCGGCGTCTTTTTCAGGAAATGCGGGTTCCGCGCTTTATTGTGCGCCCTCAAGATTTGGATAGCTATATTATCATTGAAGCCAACGACCTTGCCTTGCAATATTTCGATCTTGGCAAGGGGCAGGTGATCGGGAGCAAAATTCAGGCTGTCATGGATCACGAAAACGCGCTCCATTTTCAGCAGTCTTTCGAGGTGTGTACGGCGAGAGGAAAATCCGTAACGATACAGGCGCTTCCCGGCGTTCCCGGTAAGATCAGGGTTTACGGGTTTTATATCAGCCCTGTTTGTGACAGCACCGGGGCCGTTGAGTATCTTGACGTTATCGGGCAGCTTGACTTGACAGATCAGTCTATCTTGCAGCGCGAGCGCGACGACGCCATTTCCCTTATGACCTCGATATTCGATGTTAGCGAGGTCGGTATTATCGTTACGGATCATAGTGGTCGTATCGTACGGGTGAACGATAGTTTTGTTCGTATCTACGGTTGGTCGCGTGACGAATTGATTAATGCCGAAATTTCAGGCCTTGTTACACCGGATGAGCGGGTGCGTGTTAAAAAAAATTATGAGGAATTTATAAAAACCGGTGTGCGTTCCTCTGCCGAGATGAAAATCATCCGTAAAAACGGCAGTATCGCGAACGCTCTTTATACGACCGCCACCATGGAGCTTAGCCAGAAGCGGCGCTTTCAGGTGACAACGTTAATGGATATCACCTTACGTAAGCAGATGGAGGAATCCTTACGATTGGCCAAAGATGAGGCCGATGCTGCGAACCGTGCAAAATCGACCTTTCTGGCTAATATGTCGCATGAGTTGCGTACACCGCTCAATGCCATTATCGGTTTCTCCGAGATGATGCTTAAGGAAACGTTCGGACCGCTCGGGCATGGAAAATACGCTGAGTACATGACGGATATTCATGGCAGCGCTTTTCATCTCCTTGAAATCATCAATGAGGTGCTGGATATGTCCAAAATTGAAGCCGGGCGGATTGAGTTGGATGAGGAAGAGGTTGAACTGCGTGAACTGATCGAGTCCGTTACGCGGATGATGGCTTCGAAAATTTTCGGGGACGATTTAAAAATCTGTGTCGAAATCCACGATAATCTGCCGAATATTCGGGGGGATAAACGCTTGCTGCGTCAGGTGTTGATTAATCTCGTGACAAATGCCGTGAAATTCTCGGAGTCCGGTGGAGAGATTAACATACAGGCGTGCTTGGCGGAGAACGGGCAAATCCGTATCGTGATTTCAGATCAGGGCGTCGGTATCCCTAAAGATAAAATCCAGACGGCTATGCAGCCCTTCGGGCAGGTTAATGACAAGGCGGAACATTCCAAGCAACAAGGCACAGGGCTAGGCTTGCCGCTTGCTAAAGCGATGATCGAACTCCATGGAGGAACGCTTACGCTCGAATCCGATACGGGGCAGGGAACAGTCGTATTTATTACCCTTCCAGCCAGCCGTATTCTCCCGCGCATTACTGAAAATTCACCCTCTGTGCCCAAAGGTACAGAAAATATGGAAGACGCTAATCATAGCGAAGACGAAAATAGCAGCCTTGCCCCGCAGAAAAAGACGCTGTAAACTCCTCTCTGCCGTCTTTAAAGGAGAGGAACAGTTTAATAATGAGCGATCTTGAGGAACGTTGTCAGGAGGCCGGTCTGAAAATGACGGGTCAGCGGCGTATTATCTTGAAAGTCCTTGGAAAATCAGGGGATCATCCATCCGTAGAGGACGTCTATGAACGGGCGAAAAAGCTCGACTCCTCTATTTCAATCGCTACCGTATACAGAACTCTTAATCTTCTTGATGAATTGGACCTCGTGACCAAGCATGAGTTTCAAGAAGGCTATGCCCGCTATGAGCTAAACTGGGACCACCATCATCATCTGGTGGATCTGGAAACCGGTGAGGTGATTGAGTTCCAGAATGATGAATTGGAAAAGCTTAAGATCAAAATTGCCAACGAGCTTGGTTATGATCTGGTGGATCACAGGCTTGAGCTTTACGGCAAAAAAATAAAAAAAGATAAATGAGTTTTTGAAATGTCTTGCAACCTTCCTATTCAAACCGGTGTAAAAAAACCTGCGGACTGCAAATGTTATGGCGCTGTTATGCGCACTTACCGGGGCATGAGCGATGAACCTCATGCGGTCGCGCTTGAAGCTGCGCAGCGTGTGTACGCCTTCCATCACCCGGAAGATTCCAAAGCGGATGCTCGCTTGACAGTCGAGCGCTGGATTACCGCAGAAGAACACGTACACTAGATATGCTAGAAGAGGAAGGTGATGCCCGTTTGCCGACAGCCTTGTGGGTGGATACGCGTCTTCACCAACTTACTCTTCAGGGCATTCCATTCTATATCGTGAACAAAGGCGCCTATAGCGGCGGCACCGTTCTTCTCAAAATCAACGGTCTGGAGCATGGTTGTATCCTCCTGACGCAACAGCGCGACCTTATGACCGGGAAACTTGGCTGGATGCATGCGCTTGATGAGGAAAGCCCGGAAGAGTCCGCTATCGATGCCTATATTCGCCGGGCGCTTGATCGGGATCCGGATCTATGGGTTATTGAAATCGAAGACCGTAAAAAGCGTAACCCTTTCGAGGGGGCTCTTATTGTCTGATCAATGGAATAGCGTAGTCCCAATTAAGCGATAAAAGCTCTAGGGGCTTGACGGAAGGGCCGCAGCCCGGCACCCAGCAGCGTTAGCGCCGGGGCTGCCTTCTCCTACGAACAGGAGCCCCTGTTGTCCGCAGGCCAGCATTTTCTTGACGACACCGTCACAAATCAGTCCCCCATTCTGGTCATAGCCCAGAAGGACTTCTCCGTTCTGGCAAAGGCCGCTTTCCATCTTTGGCGCGCACTGGATTTGCCCTCTTGAATCTACGCCGGACATCACGTAGCCGCTTTGGCATTTTCCTGTCGAAATAGAGGCCTGGATGCAGCCTTCCTCATCGGCGGAAGGGTCTGTCGGGCGATAAAAAGAGGAGCGGTTTTGGCAAGCAATGAGGCTTTCGACCGTACGAGCCAGCACGGTGTCCTTGTTGTAGCTGATATTTCGGTCATGCAGTACGATATCGTCATAGAAGAATTCGTTTGGGGCATCTGACCGGACGGAGACAAGAAAAATTCCGTCATCATTGCAGTTTTCGTGCTCTAATACGTCTTCCGCCACGCAAGCGAGTCTTCTGCCGGAAGCGCCAAGAGCGCCTGTGCCGCTTGGGCCGTGGGATATTAGGGTGTACAAGGCAGGCGGTACCAGAATATCAGTTTTTTCCGCACCCAGTATTCTGATAACACCCTGCATGCTGATATTCATTCCGGAAGGCCGCCCCTCCTTGGCCAGCTCTGTTGTCACTGCGTAGCTCATACGGCCTTTCCAGCCATCCTGCGCAAAAGAGTCTGCAATGCCCAGTGTGCGAACCGGAACGGCGCCAATACTGACTTTTTCATTGTCCGGTGTATAGGTCGTAATAATGCCCTCCGGCGGAGGGGATGTTTCAGTGCAAGGCTGCTCTATCCCGTAATCGGCGCTTTGAGGCGGCAAATCAGTCCGCGCGGGGCAGGGCAGGCGGCTATGTTGTGATAGAAAGTCGTGAATTGCGATCTGGACGGCTGCCATATTCTCCTGTGTTGCTTGCTGCCTTTGGCTTCTGATTCTCATTTCATAAAAGGAGATAAAGCCTGCGAAGATAATGCCGGCAATCATGAGAACGATCGAAAGTTCAATCAGTGAAAATCCGCTTTCACGATGAGCGTCGTTTCTTTTCAAAACAAAAATCCTGTTTATATTAGGGTTTACATGGACGTGAAGACGTACAGGAGAGTAGCGTCTTTACTTTACTACAGAAGCGCCCTTCCGCAACAGGGATTTTCTGAGCTGCGCAGGCCATGAAAACAGGCAAAATTTCAAATAACGTTTGATCACTTTGCCGCACGTTGATAGGTTCGCGCAGGCTGTTTTAGCGGGTATCAAAAGATTATAGGCGAATGAACGAAGACATCATCAAAAACAGGCGGACTTTTGCGATTATTTCGCACCCGGATGCAGGGAAGACGACGCTGACGGAAAAGCTGTTGCTTTTTGGCGGTGCCATTCAGCTTGCCGGAATGGTCAAAGCCAAGGGTGAACGCCGCCGGGCGCGCTCTG
>JAGRKA010000045.1 GCA_020442475.1 Alphaproteobacteria bacterium
TATCGGCCTGTTCGAGCGGGTTGTCGGACCAAGAGCCGGCACAGACGACGATGTGTTCGGCACATTCGGCAAGGTCGGACCGGGACAACATGATTGCATCGACGAGAGCACCAACACGACAGTCTATCTGAGCCTTTTGAACCAAAAAGGATTGATCCGGTTTCACAGCATTTCAGCGCCGGATACACGCTCGCCGCTTTTCATGCGCGGGCGCTGGCCGCACCGCACGGCTGTTGTCTTCGAAAACGGCACCGGCACGGCTTACGCCGTGGATTCATGGTTTCACGATAACGGGTTTGATGCCGAAGTGGTGCCCCTCCAGCGCTGGAAAGAAGGGTGGAAACCTGAAAAGAACTTGCGCAAAAGGCGTGATTTCGTTGCAAACCCGTGATAGGCTCTGGAGGGTAAGTTTTTCCATTTCCAAGGTTCGTTCCGATCATGACATCACATCGTACTCTCCGGCTTTTTTCTTTTAAATTTGCGACGCTCGCGGTACTGGCGCTTGCGTTGGGCGGTTGCCTGACCACCGAACTGCCGGCTTACCGCCTGGAACTGGCGAAGCGAATCGCGACCCCGGCCTGGATGATAAAACGCGAAATCCCCGCCGGCCCCTTTGCTCTGACGGCCTTCGAGCGCATACATAAACGCGGCGGCGTCGCAAACGTCTATATCGAAGGCGACGGCGACATGTGGGAAACGCGCAGTGCGTGGAACATAAACCCCACTCCGCAAAACCCGGTGGCCTTGCATCTGGCCTCGAAGGACAGCGCGGAGAATGTGATTTATCTGGCCCGTCCGTGCCAGTATTCCGGGATGCTGGATGAAGGACAGACATGCGACCCGGCCATATGGAAACAAGCGCGCTATGGACGCGCGGCGGTCGATTCGATGAGCGCGGCACTGGATGAGCTTTCCCGGCGTTATAGTTTTCGCGGTTATCATCTGATCGGCTATTCGGGCGGGGCGGCGCTTGCCGGTATTCTGGCGGCCGAGCGCAAGGATGTGCTGTCCTTGCGCACCGTTGCGGGCGTCATGGACCCGGACGCGCAAAGCAAGCTGATCGAAGATACGCCCCCTTTAAGTGCGTCACTCACCCCCGTAAGCGATGCCGTGCGCCTTGCAAACATTCCGCAATATCACTTTATCGGCGGACAGGACCGTTATGTGCCGCCGGGCGTGCTGCACAGCTATCTTCAGGCCTTGCCGCCCACGCGCTGCGCGCAGGTGAAAATGATCCAGGAAGCCGAACATGATGTGGGCTGGGTCGATAAATGGCCGGAACTTCTGGAGAAAACACCGGAATGCCATGCACCTGTAGCGCTCCCGGCCTTTGAAGATTTTGTGCCCTTGCCGGAACCTGTTTTTGTCACGCGTGAAAAACCGGCCAAGCCGTAAATCAAGAAAACACAAGATCAAAATCAGAGCACGCCTCTAAAAGAAAAGGCACTTACTCAACTACGCGCTCTTCGCTGCTGTCGGCGGATTCGGGGGAATGTATTTTTCGCGCCTTAACCGGGGAAGTCTTCTGCGCAAGGCGCTCTGCATCTGTAATGATCCGTTTAAATTCGGGCCGCTCCGGACGGTAGCGCACCTCAAAGGCACTCTCCATATTCAAAATTTCCGTACTCAAGCGCCCAAGACGTTTACGCCCGTCCCTCGCAATTTTTTCCTCTTTTGAAAGACGTTCAATCAGGCCAAGCCGTATTTTTTCCGTATACATACCAACCTGAAAAGCAAGCTGAACCCCTTCCAGAAACGCCGCAGCCCCGCTCATACATTGGGGAATGCCCAGAACAGTTTTCGGGCGCGCTTGCGCTGAAAAATTAAAGGTCGTCGTCCGATTTGCGCCTCGCAAAATAATCGCACAGCGCCCAGCATTATTCTCGAAATTCATGACAAGCGCGACATTGGCGTCATACGTGATTCTTACCGTTTTCCCAGTCTGCCGGAAAGCGTCTTCCGCCATAGTCACCGTCTGATCATATTCACCCTCATTAGCAAGCGCGCATTTTTCGATGACATCCAAAAACGGGTGATGATCTCCGCGCTGGTAGACAGCTTTTCCCTCATGGTAAAACGCGATCCAACGCTCCGGGTTATAGGCGTATTCGAAATCATTGACGACGACGCTCCAGATTTTATCCCAATCGAATGGAATATGCCGATTCATAACCGGGCCGCCGCGTTCAAAAGCCTGTATCAGCAAAGCACCGGCACGGACACAAGAATGCATATTCTGTGCGCGCACGATAAATGTCTCTACACACTCATCGCGCCCATCACGCAGCTCTACAATCAGCCGGTTACTCAGCGCAACAACGGGCGCAGCGCCTTCGATCTCGGCGGCCGGATCGTGAATCACAAATTTTTCCCGCAACAGGGAAGAGTGGAATTTTTTCATGGCTTTTCAAAAGGCTGACGCAAAAGATTTACTCATTCTATCACATTTAAGAATAAAATCTGAGTATTTCATAGCGGTCTGCCGCGTATTTTTAGCCTCTATGCGTCATAGGCCGGGCCTTGATGCACTTCCTTATATTTCAGGATGGACAAATCGCGTTCATCTGCGGCAATACGCCCCTCAATCACCATACGCTCAGGGAGATCGGCCATGAAGGCCTCCATCAGCGCCTGTCTGCGCGCATCAAGCCCTTCAAAACTGTTACAGCTTGTTTTATGGGGACAAGCGGCAAAGCTGCCCCGCCCCCGCGCATGCCCGTAAGGCTCTTCAGCCCGGTCCTTCAGATATTCCCCGGCTGCATCCATCAGCATACCTGTATCGGGATATGTATTCGCCGTCCCCGATACATCCGCACCATCGCCGGATGAACCGTCAAACGCGCCACTCAGAACACCTTCAAGCAACACACTCCCCAACATACCTTCGTAATCCGCCGGCGCTCTGATCCCGGAGGTCGAGCGAATAAACACAAGTCCGCTCTCATCCGGCCTGTCCGGATGCGGCGCCAAATGCGACAACGCACTCATTAATGCTGAAATTTCACCCTTAATTTCGCCGATACGGCTCGCCGTTTGCACGACGCCTCTGGTCCCCATCATCCACACCCTGTTTATTTTTTTATAATTTAAGGGTGAGTGTAGATCGGATATGTAAAGATAGCGTTAATATGTCATTATTGTGCCGAAACGCAGCCACCATCATTGCAAGCTGTCAAAGACAGTGAGGCATCCGGAATTAACTTCCAGTTAAAAATATACGAGCACCTTAAGAAGACCTGATTTCACCGCAGAGGCACAGAGTACGCAGAGTTTTTTATGTCTCTGCGGCCTCTGTATCTCTGCGGTTCACAAACAAGCGCATCCGGCTGTTCGATTCCTGTCTGGAATAAGTACAATACGGGAGTGTAACCATTACAATACCTAACAGAATTGACCTCAAAACGTCATACCCGCGAAGCAGAGCGAGTGCGGGTATCCGGATGCCCGCATAAAGCGGGCATGACATTTTTGAGAAATCTTCATCCATCCACGGCTGAATCCGCCGTACCCTGCCCTACGACCCACATAAAATAGTAATAAATATCAACAAGATAGGGTTTTACATTTTGCTTTTTGCCCGTGGATCGGCTATACTGTGAGGCATAAAGAAGAATAATCAGCTCAATAGTAGCTTGATATAAAAAGATAGGGTGTACTTATGCTTCAAAAAATTCAGAATATGCTCACTGGTTTTTTTCAGCGTTTTATAGAACCGGTTGCAAGTACTCTGGGTCTTAATCTCGATCAAAATTTTTTGGAAGAACTTATTTCAGGCTGGCTTAGCGAAAACCCCGTTGTGGCCAAGATGCTCGGGATAGAACCAGCACAGCAAGCAAAAGCTTCTGTGGATCCAACCGGTACAGATAACACCCAAGAAACAGTCGAAGCCAGTCAGGGTACCGCCGGCCCCGTAAATGAAGTGGAAAACGGCGCTCTCAGGCAACTCACAACCGTCTATAACGCTTTGAACCCGGATGATGTTGCAGATGAAACTCTTAAGACAGAGCTTACGCAAGCCCGCACGGCAATCAGCACATTAGCCGAAAAAATACAAAACGGCGAATTGAATCTCAAAAACACATTCACACAAGAAGTGAACGCCACGGGACACGGCGCAGTCAATGATATCTCTACACTTGCCAAAGCCGTCCAAGCCTCCTTTAATGCGGGCGCGAGTCCCGAAGCTATCGTAGAAATCGCCGCCCTCGCCCCCATAGCCCGTACGATGTAGAAAATATAGACTTCATTCTTTCTACATCCAGCATTTGCACATTCGCGGCGCAGCGGATAAAATAAGGTCTGTATTTTCTGCCTTCCGGCCTTTCTTCATGCGGACCCTTTAATCCATGCCTGATTCACCGTCTACAAATCTGCCGGCCACACGAAGCGCCGCCGCACCGTCCGCAGCCGGTGGCGTACGCGGCATCGGGGGAACGCTTGCCCCCTATTTCCGTACAGATGTGATGTTCGCCTTTGCGATTATCGCGATTATCCTCTTCATGCTGGTGCCGATCCCGACCATAATGCTCGACGGCGGGCTGGCGGTCTCCATCATGTTTTCAGTGATGATTCTGATGACGGTGCTCTTCATCCAGCGCCCGCTCGATTTCTCAACCTTCCCGACCGTTCTACTGGTCGCAACCTCGCTGAGGCTGGGGCTAAATATTGCCTCGACCCGCCTGATCCTTGAAAATGGTCATACGGGGCACGATGCCGCAGGTCACGTCATCGAAGCGTTCGGCACATTTATCATCAAGGGCAACCCGGTTATCGGCGCGATCGTGTTCTCTATTCTTGTGATCGTCAACTTCGTGGTTATTACGAAAGGTTCTGGCCGGATCGCGGAAGTCGCGGCCCGCTTCACCCTCGACGCCATGCCGGGGAAACAGATGGCGATCGACGCAGACCTGTCCGCTGGGCTGATCACTGAAGACGAGGCCAAAGAACGCCGCAAGACACTGGAACAGGAAAGCACGTTCTACGGGGCAATGGACGGCGCGGCGAAATTCGTACGCGGCGATGCGATTGCAGGCCTCCTGATCGTATTTGTCAATATTATCGGCGGCGTAATCGTCGCGATGGTTTTCAAGGATATGAGCCTTGCGGACGCAGCCTCCAACTACACGACCCTTACGATCGGTGACGGGCTGGTCAGCCAGATTCCGGCGCTGATCGTCTCCGTTTCCGCAGGCTTGCTCGTCTCCAAAGCCGGAGTCGAAGGCTCCGCCGATGCGGCCCTGTTCGAACAGCTCAGCCGCTACCCGCGCGCGCTGGCCATGACATCGGGCCTGATGCTGACGCTCGGCCTCGTCCCGGTCATTCCCTTTATGCCCTTCGCGGTACTCGCGGCAGCCACGGGCGGTCTGTCCTACATGGCCTTCCAGCGCACGGCCCTTGAAGAGCGCACCCGCGCCGAAGAGGCCGCGATGCCTACGCCCGGAACACCGGGAGGCCCTGCCCCTGCGGAAGAGCCTATTTCCAAGGCGCTAGCCATGGATACGATCCGGCTGGAGCTGGGCTATGGGCTTCTGCCTCTGGTTCAGGGCGAAGGCGGGAACAAACTGACGGACCAGATCAAGGGGCTGCGCAGGCAGCTTGCCGAAGATATGGGCTACGTCCTCCCGGCGGTACGCATTCAGGACAATCTCCAACTCCCTGCCAACACCTATACGGTACGCATCAAGGAAATAGAAGCCGGACGCGGTGATGTACGCCCCGGCATGATGATGTGCATGGACCCGTCAGGCATGCAAATCACCCTGCCCGGCGAAAGCACAACCGAACCGACTTTCGGCCTGCCCGCCATGTGGATCGACGAACAGTACCGTGAGGAAGCACATTTCAAGGGCTATACAGTCGTAGACGCCCCGACCGTAATCACAACCCATATCACGGAGTTGATCAAGGACAACATGCCGGACCTGCTGAACTATGCAGAAACGCAAAAGCTCCTTGATGAACTCCCACAGGACTATCAAAAGCTGGTTAGCGACGTTATCCCCGGCCAGATTTCAGTCGGCGGGCTACAGCGCGTCCTCCAAAATCTTCTCTCGGAGCGCGTGTCCGTACGTGATCTTGCGGCTATCCTTGAAGGTATTTCGGAAGCAGCATCCTATACGAAAAACGTTGCCTATATCACAGAGCATGTCCGCACCCGCCTGTCTCGCCAGATTTGTAATGCAAACACGAATGCTTCGGGCGTCGTCCCGATGGTCACGCTGTCTCCGGATTGGGAACAGGCCTTCGCTGAATCTCTGATGGGTGACGGGGAAGACAGGCAACTAACTATGCCGCCAAGCCGCCTTCAGGATTTTATTGGTGCGGTGCGCCAACGCTATGAGGAATTCGCAGCAACGGGTGATATACCAGTCCTTCTAACATCCCCTGGCATCCGCCCCTATGTACGCTCTGTCATTGAACGGTTCCGTCCACAAACGGTTGTTCTGTCCCAAAATGAAATTCATCCAAAAGCACGGATCAAAACGCTAGGACAGATTTAGAACGCTTTCCCGATTGAGAAAAACACACTAGTCCCCTGTTCCGGTTCCGACTCAATCAGAATCTCTCCACCGAAACGGTGAACGATCTTCTGTGCAATTGTGAGTCCCGCCCCGATCCCGGAATACTGGTCCGGATTTAAACGGCGAAACAGGCGAAATATCTCGTCGTGATATTGTTCGGCGATACCGATTCCATTATCCCTGACTTCAAACAGCCACATATCCTCCTGATCTGTCGCGTTAATTTCAATTTTCCGCTTTGGCGTATCGTCTTCATGAAATTTCAGAGCATTATCGATCAGGTGAAAAAATAGCAAATGGAGCTGCTTCGGATCCATATACACAATTGGCAATTCGCCACATTTAATCTCAGGAGCATAAGCGCTTACGATATCAGCAAGCTCTCTTAGCACATCACCAACAACCTCGTTACAATCTACATCGCACGACGGATTCGAGCGCGTATTCAAGCGGGAAAATGTCAAAAGCGCCCGCTGCATATCATCCAGTTTGCTTAAGGAGCGTTCCAGAAACTCAACATATTCCTGCTCTTCGACTGTCAGATTTTCTTTCCGGCCCGCCACAAGCAAACGGGTAAACTCCTTGATATGGCGCAAAGGCGTATTCAAATCATGCGAAACGATGTAAGCGAAATCTTCATACTCCTTCGCAATACGTTCAGCCTTATGGTCTTCTGTTACATCGTTTTTTAATGCAGGCTGCATTCAGAACACCTCTTTTCATCTCGCTTTTCTAATAAGCATTTTGACTCTAATGCTCCGGGAGGATGACGACGCTGAACCAAAAATTCTCGATAGCCGTCACAACATCATGCAGCCTTTCAAGGCTCGGTGGTTTTACAATATAAGAGCTGGCGTGCAGGTCGTAGCTTTTCAGGACATCCTGTTCAGCGCGCGAACTGGTCAAGATGACCACAGGTATACGGCGCAGCTCTTCATCCTGCTTCATCTCGGCAAGGACCTGCTTCCCGTCTTTTTTTGGCAGATTAATATCAAGGAGCACAATATCGGGGCGGGGCGCATTGGCATACCCTTCTTTACGATGCAGCATATTCATAGCGACCTCACCATCCGACGCCACACGGATGTCGTTAGCAACCTTGGCCTTCATGAAGGCCTTCTTGGTCAGAAAAACGTCCCCCTCATTGTCTTCAACGAGTAAAATATCCACAGGTTTTGTTCTTTCCATTGTGCCGCTTCTTCTATCATGCTTTACCAAAATCCAGCTTTATTATAACTGGAAAACAGAGCCTTGAACAGCGAACGGATCAGATCACCCAATCTCTCCCGACAACCGGGACTTTGAAGCTACATACGATAGCCTTAGGGATACCGAAATGCAACCATAAGTGATATTGTTTCTTTTGCGGAGAAGGGGAAACAATATGAGCAGAGCAGATTATATGCCACACAGAACAAGAGACGAATCGCCAAACGGTGGGGCAGCCGCAATAATACTTATAGTTGAAGATGACCGGACACACCGGGAACTTATGAACAAAATCCTGAAAGAATGCGAATGCCGGACTGTTCTGGCAGAAAACGGAATTGTTGCTCTTTCTCAGATCACGGCAGGTGTACGTTTTGACTTGATTATGATGGATTGGGATATGCCGGAAATGAACGGACTGGATACGGCAAAAGCCATACGAGCGTATGAAGTTAAGGAAGCGATCCCCCATACGCCAATCATCGCCTTCACAGCCAACCGCGAACCGGGAGACAGGGAGCGCTGTCTGGCAGCCGGTATGGATGCCTACCTGCCTAAAGATGTCTGGATGCCGAAATGGCGTTCTACCTTAATCGATAACCTTCAAGGACTGGTCACCGGTAATTTCGATCCGCAGGATTTGGCGAAAGGCCACGAGATAGAAGAAGCGCTTAATAGGGTGCCCCCTTCTACCATACCAAACCCGGCTTCGGACCCGACACCGGATCTGGACACCATTGATATGGATATTTTAGAACAGGCTGCCTCTTTACTGAAAGATGAGCTGGCTATTGCAATCGATGAATATCTGGAAGACGCCGCGGCCTATATCCGTGATATTCGCGAAGGGCTGGCTGATGGAGATACGGAAAAAACGGCACGTGGCTCCCACCCCTTAAAATCAAACAGCAAAAGCTTTGGTCTTATCGCTGTTTCTACATTTGCAGAGCAGATCAATAAACAGGCTAGAAACGGCGATCTGGAAGGCGCAGCACCGCTTCTGCCTTTATTACAAGATGCGCTCAACCGGGCCGAAAAAAAGCTCAGAGAGTTTATCAGGCTCAGATACTAATGCCGTTTGAACAGAGCATTCATTTTCTAAAAGATTACGGCACGCAGCACCTTAAAGATTTCATCAAAGATGCACGCAGGGCCGAAGACGGCATGCCCTGGCGCTGTCTGTACAGCCTCGTCGACCCGGCTGTCACAAAAGAGCTCTCCCGAAAACATATAGCCGCCTCCTCTTTGAAATCCGCTCTGGATGACAATGCGGACGACATACAGGTTTTTTGGCTGAGTTCCGGCCATTTGTTTATCTTTTTCCAAGGCCCCGTACGAGCGGTTATTAAAAACTATGAAAATTTTCTTGATTTCATCAGTAATGGCCAGCGGCCCGACTACCATTTTTTTTGGGAAATTCCTGAACTTGAAGGTTATTTCGATCAGCTTTTAAACGATGCGATAGGTTCAGAGGACTCTCCTCCCACCTCCGAAAGGAGAAAAACGGAACAGAACGATTTTTCCATTACACCTGAATTGGCCCGACAAAGGCAAATCCGTTTCAGACCACTCTTACTGATTGTTGAGGATGACCGGGTAACGCGTCATATCCTGCAAGCATCCATGGAAAAATATTGCGATATTGCTATTGCCTGGACCGCAGAGCAGGCGGTCCGGCTTTATAAAACAATGCTCCCGAATATTGCCTTTCTGGATATAGAGCTTCCTGACGGTGACGGGCAAGAACTTGCTGAGCTTTTCTGCGCACTCGATTCCGAAAGCTTTATTGTCATGATCAGCGGAATGCTGGACCGCGAGAAAACGCACCGTTGCCTAAGAGCCGGAGTCAGAGAATGTGTTGCCAAGCCCGCGCAGGAACAAGAGCTTCTTGAACTGATCGACCGCTACCGCAGAACCCGCGTACGCAATAGTGCAACCGGCTCATAAACAGTGTTTGCGCCTACCCGGCCAGTGCTTCAATTTTTGTATAGAGCGTCGACTTTGCAATACCCAGCGTGTGCGCTGTCTTTGTCATGTTCCCTTGATGATAGGCCAGCGCCAGCGCTATAATTTCCTGCTCGAATTCACGCATGGTTTTAAAACTGCCATCCGCATGCAGTGAAAAGATCGGCTCTCCCTGCTGTGCCTGCGCCGCTATTCCAACGCCGGCACTATCACCCACGCCTTGCATAATTTTTGCTGCACTTTCCACAAATGAAAAATCATCGGGTGTTAAAAGCTCCCCTTCACACAAAGCCATAGCCCGGCTGACCATATTTTCCAACTCCCGGACATTGCCCGGCCAGTTGTGGCGGCAAAGCTTATCCATCGCCTCTGGAGTCACGTCCCTTGGCAAAGTTCCGTGCGCCGCGCAAAATTGCTCAACGAAATGAAGCACCATCACCGGAATATCCTGCTTCCGCTCCCGCAAAGGCAACAGGCCGATATGCAGCACGTTCAAGCGAAAGTACAAATCCTCACGGAAACGCCCGGCCCTGACCTCCTCCACCAGATCGCGATTCGTGGCGGAAACAACCCTGACATTCACCGGAACGGGGCGCCCGGCACCGACGGGCTCAACCTCATGCTGCTGTAAAACACGTAATAATTTGACCTGAGCATCAAGGGGCAGCTCACCGATTTCATCGAGAAAAACCGTCCCGCCGGATGCTTCCTGAAACTTCCCCGTGGCCTTCGAAACAGCACCGGTAAAAGAGCCCTTTTCATGCCCGAATAACGTGCTTTCAACAAGTTTTTCAGGGATAGCGCCACAATTCACGGCGATAAAAGGCTGCCCCGCCCGGCTCCCTTCTCCATGGATCGCACGCGCGAACATCTCCTTCCCGGTTCCCGTTTCTCCCGTCAACAACACAGGCAGATCGCACGCTGCCGCCTTCCGCCCGGTCTTGATATTTTCCTGCAAACCACCTGCAAAACCGATCAGATCCGAAAATTGGAAACAATCATCCGTATGCCTTTTTAACCGGGAAATTTCACGACTCATCAGCGATATTTTCAGTGCATTATTCACCGAAACATCCAGCCGCGCAGCCTCAACAGGCTTGCACAAAAAATCCGCTGCGCCGAGCTTCATAGCCTTCACAGTGCTTTCCGTATCCGTATCGCCCGTCAAAATGATCACAGGAATATGCGGGTAGCGTGCATTCATACGCTTAAGGGCCTCGAGGCCGCCCATAACCGGCATTTCCAAATCCAGAATAATGAGTGAGATCTCCTCTTGATCAAGCATATCAAGCGCCTCGCGTCCATTTTCCGCCTCCCGAACATGCGTATCGAGATTCCGGCGTAAAATACTTGAAATAATGCGGCGCTCGCTGCGCGTATCATCAACAATTAAAATGCTCTTCTTCATAGGAACCACTGTGACACTGAGCAGCCCATTCCAAAAGTGAAACTGTCTGAAAATCATACGATGGAAACGCTTAAACGACCGATTTTCATCCTCCCTCAAAAAGAAAGAAATATAACCCATTGAAAAACAACAACTTAAAACTGGCACAGTTGTTGTAACCATAAAAACTGGTTTTAGGCTTTAAATATTAATTTATGAAAACAAAAAAGGATTTTTTTAACCATGACCCGGCATAGCCAAAGACATATCAAACATACGGAACCTGTTTCGACTTCCTCTACCACCCTGCCTCGTGCAAATTCGGGCGGCGCCGGAAACGTTTCCCAAAACGACCGGCCCGCCCGACATTTTTCCCATCGAAATATTCTGGGATTTTGGAGAGCGGTTGGTACGCACGCTAATGACAACGCGGCGCTCGTCCGCGAACATAACCGCCGGGTTGGGCTAAGCTATGCCGCCGCGGCACTGATGATGATAGGCAGCACCTTTGGCCTGAACAGTTCCACAGTTGCCACACAGGCTGTCTTGCATGCCGACAGCGCTGTACTGGCTGCCGCCATGGATATCAGCCCGGAAGCACTGGGATATGTACTTAACCACATGGATATCGGCGAATAACAAAGGCACTAAAACGAAAACAAAAATAAACAATAGAAAAAAAGGGGAATGATTATGCGTAACACGAGCGATATGGCCAGTAAATCGCCGGAAAATAGAGTACCGCTGATTGATATCGGTAATGACAGGACCGCGCGGGTTCTGCTGATTGAGGATGACAGGACAACCCGACGCATGGTCGCCAAAAGCCTGCAAGATTATTGCGAGTTGATCGAAGCGCAAAATGCGAGCCATGGAATCAGTGCCTATAACGCCTTTGATCCGGATCTTGTCTTCATGGATATTGAGCTTCCTGACGGTGACGGACAGAATCTCCTAAAATGGATGACCCGGAATGATCCCGGTGCTTTTATCGTGATGTTCAGCGGACATTACGACACAGATAATGTTATTAAATCAATAGATTACGGTGCGAAGGGTTTTATCTCCAAACCGTTCGACCTGAATAAAATGCTGCACTTCCTCAGGCTGTGCCCGAAGCTGCACTAAAGCGATACAGCCATAGATGGATGCGTGAACTATACGCGCCCCGAATACGGGCGCATTAGAGGATGCGTTTATGTTTGAAAAACTAGCCTCCGGCGCTCATCATTCTTTCATGGAAAGAAAGAATTGCCCTACACTCCTGATTATTGACGATGACGAAGCGGACAGGGCACTTTACAAAGCCTTTCTGGAGAAAGCGGCCGCCCCTCTTCAAACTTATGTTTTCCACGAAGCCTCCAGTGGCAAGGATGGCGTGGTTAAGTTTGGGGAAACCCACCCGGATTGCGTGTTGCTCGACTATAACCTGCCGGATATGACCGGGCTGGAGGTTTTGGAAAAGCTTAGGGAAATATCGCCCATCCTGCCTGTTGTTATGCTGACCGGGCAAGGCAGCGAACAGGTCGCGGCGGAGACGATCAAAAACGGCGCACAGGACTACATGACAAAAACCGTTGTCACCGCCGAAGCTCTCCAACGCACGATTATCGGCACGATTGACAGGGCCGGCCTTCTCGAACGGGTTGCCCTGCAACATGAGGAACTCCTGCAGGCCAAGGAAGCCGCAGAGCAGGCAGACAAAGCCAAAAGTGAATTTTTGGCCACGATGAGCCACGAAATACGCACGCCTATGAACGGTATTATCGGTATGGCAGAACTTCTTTTCTATACGAATCTAAGCGAAAAACAGGAGCAATATGCCTCCTCGATCCGTTCATCGGGAGAATTGCTCCTGACGATTATTAACGACATTCTGGATTTCTCGAAAATAGAGGCTCAAGAGCTTGAACTCGAGAGAAAACCGATCATGCTGGACCGGCTTTTGACCGATGTTATTCAACTCCTCGGCAGCCGCGCAAATGAAAACCGGGTCGAACTGATTTTACGTTGGCCGCATAATCGGCTTTTACCACCGATTGAAGGCGATCCGACTCGCCTACGGCAAATTCTGATTAATCTGATCGGGAATGCCATTAAATTCACAAAAGACGGTCATGTCCTGATCAACATCATCTCACAGGAACCACAAGGGAACCGTATCACGCTGCGCTTTGAAATCGAGGATACGGGGATTGGAATCCCTGACAGCGCCGTCGGTAAAATTTTTGACCAGTTCACACAGGTCGATTCTTCGACAACACGAGAGTATGGGGGCACAGGGCTAGGCCTGACCATCTGTAAACGGCTTGTTGAAATGATGGGTGGCAGAATCGGCGTTAACAGCGTGTACGGCCAAGGCTCTACATTCTGGTTTGAAATTACGGTTCCCCTATCCGCTCCGGTGGCACAAGAAGCCGGAATGGATAATGAACCGACCGCTCACACACATACGTTGAGCCATGCTAAAATTCTAATCGTAGATGATTACCCCCTGAACCTTGAGCTTTTTTCAGAATACCTTTCTACAACGGGAATCAAAATAGACGGCGCGACATCAGGCGCGGAGGCTCTTGAAAAAATCGCAGCCGCCAATAAGGCCGGAACGCCCTACGATATTGTTCTGACGGATTACGCAATGCCGAAGATGAATGGAGAAATTCTAAGCCAGAAAATAACAGAAGACCCTCAAGAATACGGGAGCCCCAAACGTATCCTTGTGACGGCGCTCGGAAAGAAAAAGAATTTTCAGACGCTTGCACAATCCGGATTTGCAACGCATCTATTTAAACCGGTTTATCCGGAAAAACTGATCAGCTGCATTACGAACGTACTTTCAAGCACAGAGGAAGACTGCACCTCTCCCGCTACAGAACAGACACATGATACGTCGCCTGATAACCTCCCGCAAATCGGCGCGCATATTCTGGTCGTCGAAGATGACAGGGTTAGCCAGCGTATGGCCAAAAGCGTGCTCAGCGAATTGGGCTGCTCTTCCGAATTCGCCGGTGACG
Source organism: Alphaproteobacteria bacterium (assembly GCA_020442475.1). Taxonomy (GTDB): domain Bacteria; phylum Pseudomonadota; class Alphaproteobacteria; order Micavibrionales; family Micavibrionaceae; genus JAGRKA01. Next base: position 14,097 of record JAGRKA010000045.1, read on the forward strand.
GGCGGGAAGCACTCAAAATTCTTGAGGACAAATATGCCGATTACGATATCATCTTCATGGATTGGCAAATGCCAGCGATGGACGGGCACGAGGCCATTCGCAAAATCCGTCAGGAACATTGGGGGAAAACCCTGAAAATCGTCGCCTTGACAGCGAACGCTATCCACGGAGATAAAGAAAAATGCCTACAAGCCGGAGCCGACGATTATATGAGTAAGCCTGTCAGGATCAGCGATGTCATTCGTATCCTCGAAAAATACACACCTGATAAAATTTCAAAAGCAGCCTGAAACTTTAAGGTTTTTTTACGCGAATAGTGTAATATGGGTTCTATGCGGAATTTTTTGGTTGGATTTCTGACACTGATCATGTTCACGCCTTCGCTGGTGTGTACAATGGATTATTGTCCGATGCCCGTCAAAAGTGAACAAAAGCCTTGCCATCAGACAAGTGGCAGTCAAAAAGACGGCCCGATGCTAGCGCTGGATTGCATGGGCGTTAACCTGTTCCAGCAGGAGGTACAGATTGACGTACCGCAGCCGGACCGCTCCGTAAATATTATTCATTTTGCATGGGCTGATATAGCAGCAGACTATAGTTTCCAGCCCACAAAGATTCACGATATCCGTGGCCCGCCTGATGAAACCGGGCAAATACCGGATGCCCCTCCCCTAATCCTCATAACGCAGCGCTTTAGAATTTAAACACGCTTCTTTTCCTGTTTCTTTAACTCTGGGAAAGGCGGCTTGCCATGCGTGTTTTATTGACTGTTTTATTTTTGTTTGCCTTTACGCCTGCGGCTATTGCAGCAGAGGCCTATATTTGCCCGATGCATCCGCATATCAGCGGCAAAAAGGGCGATACTTGCCCCATATGCGGTATGACTTTGGTCCCAAAAGCCGCTGACATGCCGAAACGGCAAAGCCATGAAGGCCATAGCGCCACAGTGCCCGAAGGCGCCTTTCCGATCGACCCGTCCTATGTTCAGGCGCTCGGCGTTAAAACCGGCACAGCCGCGTATCATGAGTTTGGCAGAAACATCCGTGCCTTTGGTAAAATTACGGCCAGCACCCGGCTGGAATATGACATAGACGTGCGCAGCAAGGGCTGGATCGTCGATCTGCCGGTTGATGCCGTTGGGG
>JAGRKA010000046.1 GCA_020442475.1 Alphaproteobacteria bacterium
AAGTAGGAGGGCGGAGGCTTTCCAGAAAGGACTATACTGAACACTCTTAAAGCTTTATCTGCAAGCGCCCTCTCCCCTCCGGGGAGAGGGTTGGGGTGAGGGGGCTGCGGACTCCTAATGCGCTTTCAAGCTGATCACCCCCACCCTAGCCCTCCCCCTCAAGAGGGAGGGAATTAAGGAGAAAGGAAGTACAGAAAATGACGGGGAATAAGCCCTAGAGAGATTTAAAACAGGCGGGTGGGCAGCGAAGAAAAACCCTAAAACCCTAAAGGTTCTTCAGCTCTGACAAAGGCGATGACGTCATTTTCGTCCATTGGTTTGGCGAAGAAATAGCCTTGCGCCATATCGCAGCCGAGCTCCTGAAGCTTTGCGGCTTCTTCTTTTTGCTCTACCCCTTCGGCGATTACAGTCATATCCATATTTCTGGCCAATGAGATCATGGATTTGACCAGCTCCATCGTGCCCTTATCGGAGAGCATCCGGCTGATAAAGCTGCGGTCGATCTTGAGTGTGTTGATCGGGAAGTAATGCAGGTAGCTGAGAGAGGAATAGCCGGTTCCGAAATCGTCGATCGAAATGCTGATCCCGACTTTACGGCATAAATCGAGCGTGTCCTTCGCGTTGTCCGGTTGATCCATCAAAAGGCGCTCCGTGATTTCGACATGGAGCTGGTGCGGGTCGATATCGCTGAGGCTGATCGTCTCATAGATGCAATCGAGAAAGCCGGAGGAGGCGAAATCCGTGCTTGAAAAATTCACGCTCATAAAGAGCTTGCGGTCATAGCCTGTCACATCCTCAATACGCCGCAGCGCCATGAGCGATTCCTTGAGTGCCCAGCGGGAGGCCTCGGTGATAATGCCGCTTTCCTCGATGATCGGAATAAAGACGCCGGGCGGGATGAAACCGCGCTCCTTGTGCTGCCAGCGCATAAGGGCTTCGAACCCGGCCAGCCGTTTCGTTTGCAGGTTGAAAATGGGCTGGTAATTCAGCGAAATGCCGTTCTGGGCGAGATAATCCTTAAAATCACTGGAGATTTTGATCCTGTCGATCGCATCGCCCTGTTTGGCGTAGTCAAGCTCCAGCGATTCGACAGGGGGCATCCATGAAGGCGGCTCGCCGCGTATATCAGCGCGGGCGAGCATGTCCCGATAGCGGGTTAGAATGACCTGCGTAGCCATACGCAAGATAGGGTCGGCGCTGCTTAGGCGGCGGTTGAAGGCGTCGCGGGTGATCTCAAGCAGCTTGCAATCCTCAAGGGCCGTCACGGTGGCTGTACGCGGCGCATCGTCGATGATCGCCATTTCACCGATCATCGCGCCGGGGCCTCTGGTGCCTACGCGGTTTTCTACGCCGTCTTGATTTTTGATTGTGATCTCGACTTGCCCCTCTTCGATAACATAGGCGGACAGGCCCTTTTCACCTTGACGCATGATCGTGTCACCGGCTTTAAAGGATTTCTGGGTCGGAGCTTTTTCTGACATGGTACTAAGGCTGTGTTCGCTGGAGGGTTGTATTTCTTCAACCGCTATCATGGGGGCGTCCGGGCTGAAAATCAATCCTGTTCATGGGCGCTATACAAAGAGTCTTGACAAAATTGTGAACAAGCCGCTATTGTCCGCCCACGTTTGATTATATTGCGAAAGAAAAGACGATGAAGGTCGTAAACTCATTGAAGACGCTCAAGACCCGTGACAGAAACTGCCGCGTTATCCGCCGCAAGGGTCGCGTCTATGTGATCAATAAGAAAAACCCCCGCTTCAAGGCGCGTCAGGGTTAATTCCGGATCCATCTCCTGAAGGGGCTGGCACGCTGTTTGCCGGCCTTTTTTCATGCCTGAGTGCTGGCCTGGCAAAGGCGGATTCAAGCTGTGAGTAGCTCCAAATCTCTTGGTGCAATCTTGATAGGCGTCTGCTATAAACGCTCTATTCTTGAACAGTGAACATCTAGATTTTTAAAGAAACGCATGTTTTCCAGGATTTTCGGTTTCGTATCAGCCGACATGGCGATTGATCTGGGCACGGCCAACACACTGGTCTACGTGAAGGATCAGGGAATCGTGCTGAACGAGCCGTCCGTTGTGGCGATTTCGATGGTTCACGGCAAAAAGCAGGTTTTAGCCGTCGGGAACGAAGCCAAACAAATGCTTGGGCGCACACCGGGCTCTATTACGGCCACGCGGCCCTTGCGCGATGGGGTGATCGCCGATTTCGAAGTCACTGAGGCGATGATCAAGCATTTTATCCGCAAAGTGCATAACCGCCGCTCTTTCGTTTCGCCTAAAATGGTGATTTGCGTTCCCTCCGGTTCGACAGCGGTCGAACGCCGGGCCATTCAGGAATCGGCGGAAAGTGCAGGCGCCAGCGAAGTTTATCTGATCGAGGAGCCGATGGCGGCGGCGATCGGGGCAGGCCTTCCGGTTACGGAGCCGACCGGCTCCATGGTTGTTGATATTGGCGGCGGTACGACGGAAGTGGCCGTGATTTCGCTGGGTGGGATCGTGTATGCACGCTCCGTGCGTGTGGGCGGCGACAAGATGGATGAGGCTGTGATTGCCTATATCCGCCGGGTGCATAATTTGCTGATCGGGGAAACGACCGCCGAGCGAATCAAAAAAGAGATCGGGACGGCGTGCCCGCCTGCGGACGGGGAAGGGAAGATTATCGAGATTCGCGGGCGTGACCTCATGAACGGCGTACCCAAAGAGATCGTCGTCACCGAGCGTCAGATGTCCGAAGCACTGGCTGAACCGGTCGGGCAGATTATCGAAGGCGTTAAAGTCGCGCTTGAGCATACGGCACCGGAACTGGCCGCCGATATCGTCGATAAGGGAATCGTTCTGACGGGCGGGGGCGCGCTGTTGAATAACCTCGCCTTTGTTTTGCGTCATGCAACGGGGTTGGCCGTAACGTTGGCGGATGATCCGCTCTCCTGCGTTGCGTTGGGCACTGGCCATGCGCTGGAAGAACGCAAGACCTTGCGCAACGTCCTGATCGGGACGTATTAGGGTTTTTCCACTTCTGTTTCGTCATTGCATGCGGCTAATAAAAGGATCGCCGCAACCCAGAGGCTACAAGAAAAATTCTGGATTACTTCGTCGCAGATGCTCCTCGTAATGACCGTTTTTTTAAAGGAAATTACGCTGCAGTCGTGATGAAGGGAAGTGCAGGGATTGCCTACAAAATGCTCTGGCCGGTTTTTTCCCAGTCTTTGACAAAGGCGGCAAGGCCCTTATCCGTCAGCGGGTGGTTATAAAGCTGGCGAATAACGGAAGGCGGGCAGGTTGCTACATGTGCGCCCATCTTTGCGCTTTCGACGATATGGAGCGGGTTGCGGACGGAGGCAACCAGCACTTCCGTATCGAAATATTCGTAATTATCGTAGATGCGCACGATATCGGCGATCAGGTCCAGCCCGTCATGGGAAATATCATCCAGCCGTCCGACGAAGGGCGAGATAAAGGCCGCGCCGGCTTTGGCGGCCAGAAGCGCTTGCGCCGCAGAAAAGCAGAGCGTCACATTGACCATCGTGCCGTCATCCGAAAGTTCCTTGCACAATTTCAAACCATCGGGCGTTAGTGGCACTTTGACCGCGACATGATCGGCGATCTTACGCAGGATTTCAGCTTCTTTGCGCATGGTGGGATAATCGGTCGCGGCGACTTCGGCGCTGACGGGGCCGTCTACAATTTCGCAGATTTCCTTGATCAACGGCACGAATTCACGGCCCGATTTCGCAATCAGGGAGGGGTTTGTCGTGACCCCGTCCAGAAGGCCCGTTGCCGCGAGGTCTTTGATGTCATCCAGTTCAGCCGTATCGACGAAGAATTTCATATCTGCTCCTGTATTCTTTCCGCTTTTGTATGTCTTTGCGTGTGATGCGGCTCAATCTAGAAGCTTTAGAGCGCAGGAGCAAGAGGGTAAGTATCCTTTCTGTCAGTCTGTGCTTGTATCATCTCCGCGTAGATTTTCGCTCTTTCAAGGATAGAGTGGTTGTTTCCGGTTTCATCTTGAATAAGGCCTTTATTTTTCAGGTCTTCAAACGCCATGAAAAAGAGATTTGCCAATCCATCATTTTCTATGGTTTCGGGTGTCAGCGCGGACAGGCTTTCCAAAAAAATAGCCTGTTGCGCTCTGTTGTCGAATAATGGCTGGCCTTTAACGATATCGGCGATCTGCCGTCTGGAAAGTGTGTTTTGCTCAGGATGGGCCGCATTCCATATCGCTCGTCTTCGGGATTCTCTGTGGAAATGTGAACGCATATTTTGAATCTTTCTATAGCTGTGATACGCAAAGATTAATCCTGTATAGGTGAAAAATCGTTATGTCAAGAAAACTGCCTCAGCCCTCTTTGTTCGAGGAAGAGCCGATTGTCGAAGAATGTTATATCTGCTTCTGCTTTTTTGAGGTTTCAGAGTTTTTATCACAGAGATCACAGAGGTTTTACGAAAGAAAAAACGCTGGTTTCATGTTTTTTTAATTCACTTAGAATATACTTTTTTACTTTATCGAAATATTGGAGATGTTTATGTCACGTGTTTGGGGACTTTTGGTTTATATCTCTCTCATATTCTTACTAATTTCTTTTTTTCCTCTTTTGGTAGTGTTTTTCGGGCAGGAGGTTTCGTTAGCTATCGTGGCTCTTTCCGGTTTTTTATTTTTGTACAATAGTTACAAATACGTCGCTGAGAAAAACTTGGGAAGTATTGCCATTAATTTTTGGAAAAGGACACAGCGCGCTCCGGCAAAAAGCGAGCATTCACCTGAAAATATTCAATTACCTGAGATTAAAAGTTTTTCTATTTTAAAAGATAGTTTCTCCTATGTTCTGTATAATGCAAGTTTCTTTGTCAAAAGCTTTTCGTTTATGTTGTTCTCTATGGGGCTTATAGGGGTTGTGGTTTCTGGACTTGCGATCGGGTTGACGGGAAACGCCAAGGGAGAAAGCTGGATAATCCTTTCGGTATTAAGAGGCCTTTCCTCTCTGCTTTTATACCTTGTGTGTCTTTCTTACATTCTGAGTTGGGGTAGACATTTCTTTCTTAATGAGTCTGTTGTCATAAACCCATTGCTTATCATGAAAAAAAACATCTTGTTTGTGAGCAAGTCTATCGCGTTGGCTATGATTATGACAGGGGTGCTTTGTACGGCATTTTTGAATCCTTTCTTTTTATACTCGGTCTACATTAAGACCGCAGCGCCGTCTTTCGCCGATGAAATTAAAATAATGGTAGAAGACATCCGCCTTGATCCTGTTCAGTTAAGTTTGCAGAACAGCGGTTATCTGCACAGTAGCGAAGAGCAGCTTAAGGCGTTGATAGCACAAAAAAATGAAGAAATTTCGAATGCTCAACTGGAGTTGAGGCGTGTGGAAATGGATAGGCCTAAAAGCAAATTGTCTTCAGAGAAATGGTCTTATGATCGCCGCATTTCATTCCTCAGGGACAGTATTAGGAGACATAAAAGTGATATCGTGAACATAGAGCGCTCGATTGTGGAAAAGCAACGCATTGAAGATAAAAAAGAAAAACGGCTGGAGGATATAAGGAACAAGCAAAAAATGGCGGATAACTTCTTGCTTGCCGGTTTTGTCTCCGTATTTTTCGTCGCTTTGGCCATTATGTATTTTTCTGTAGGCTATTATTTTGTTCTTCCTGCCGCATCGAAAGGGGAGAATCTTTCTTTCCAGGTAGCCAGAGTTAAAAGCAAACCATATCGGACAAGCTTTTTATTATCTCAAATCGAATTATTCTTAGTTGCCAGCATGTTAAACTCCATATTATACGTGATTCCGGCATCCGGAATGGGGGCATTGTTTTTAAAAATACTTTTTATTGGTATTTTGAACACCGTTGTTGTAACGGTGGGGGTTGTTTTAATTGCTAAATATTACAAAATTATTTTTGAGCCGCAGGTGAGTGTGGATGAAGGCTGATTTTTAGAATTGGCGTATATCTGTGCTTATTCCTGTTTGTTTGTGCTTAAATACATATCATGACACAGGCTGAATTGTTCTATCATGAAGAGGCTGAAGTGCCGTCTGCTGAAGCAGGGTGTTGTGCCGTCCTTGTCCCGTACCCGGTGGATAAGGCCTATGATTACGCGCTGCCGGACGGGATGGGGCCTGTGGAGCCGGGGGCTTATGTGTCCGTGCCGCTGGGCGGGCGGAGCGTGCCGGGGGTCGTCTGGGGCGATGCGGACGGGTCTGTTCCCCACAAAAAACTGAAACAGGTGGAAGGGGTGTTTGCCTGTCTGCCTATGCCAGAGGCGCACCGACTTTTTCTGGACCGGGTTGCGCGCTATACGATGAGCGCGCGCGGCAGTGTCCTGAAAATGGCTATCCCTGTGCCAAAGGCGCTTGATCCGCCGGAGCCTGTGAAAGCCTATAAAATTAGGGATTCTTATCTTTTTTGTGAGCCCCCCCTCCCTAACTCTCCCCCCGGCGGGGGGAGGGAAGATGCGCAGCATCGGGTGGGGGGGCAAAAATATGCCGCCAAGCCATCCAAAGCTTTAATTCAAAATGCACAGAAATTGAGAAAAGAACTGACAGAGGTAGAGAAAAAGCTCTGGTTTCGTATTAACAAAAAACAGCTTGGTGTCAAATTCAGACGCCAGCACCCGGTTGGTTCTTATATTCCTGATTTTGCATGCCTTGAGAAAAAGCTGATTATCGAATTGGATGGGGGGCAGCATGATGAGCAAAAAGAGTACGATCAGGAAAGAACTCTGTTTTTGGAGAGACAGGGCTATAAGGTTCTCCGGTTCTGGAATAACGAGATTCTAGAGAATATTGACGGTGTTTTAGAAAAAATTGCAGGGGAGGCGCAGAAAAATTCTCTTCTTTCCGGCCTCTCCCCGCAGCGGCGGAAGGTGATGGAGGCTTTAGGCGACGGGCAGGTGCGGCGGCCCGCGGAGATCGCGCGGTTGGCCGGATGCTCTGCTTCTGTCGTTAAGGGTATGGCGGATCAGGGCTTGCTGGAGACGGTCGAGCTGTCTGCGCCCGCGCCGTGCTGCGCCCCCGATCCGGAGCGGGAAGGGCCTGTGCTCTCTGCCGACCAGAAAGCGGCGGCGGATATTTTATGTTCTTATATAGGAGCCGGATTTAAAACTGTCCTCCTTGACGGCGTAACCGGCGCAGGAAAAACGGAAGTTTATTTCGAGGCCGTGGCCGAGGCGCTGAAAACGGAGAAGCAGGTTTTAATTCTCCTTCCTGAAATTGCGCTCTCCAATGTGTTTCTGGACCGATTCAAGGCCCGGTTCGGCTGCGCCCCGGCCTTGTGGCATTCGGCGCTGACCCCTGCGCAGCGGCGCGATACGTGGCGCGGCGTGGCGGAAGGAAAAACGAAGGTCGTTATTGGCGCGCGCTCGGCCCTGTTTTTGCCCTATCCTGATCTGGGGCTGATCGTCGTCGATGAAGAGCATGATCCGGCCTATAAGCAGGAAGAGGGCGTTATGTACCATGCGCGGGATATGGCTGTGCTGCGCGCGCATGTGGGGCAGATTCCGGTCGCACTGGTGTCTGCGACGCCCGCGCTGGAGACGATGTGCAATGTCTGGGACGGTAAATATGAGCATATTCACTTGCCGGACCGTTTCGGCGGGGCGCGCCTGCCCGATATTGATCTGATTGATTTGCGGAGCGACAAGCCGGAACGCGGCGAGTTTATTGCGCCCTCTTTGCGGACGGCGGTGGAAGAAACGCTGGAGGCGGGCGAGCAGGCTTTGCTGTTCCTCAACCGCCGGGGCTATGCGCCGTTGACGCTGTGCCGGAGCTGCGGCCACAGGATGGAATGCCCGCGCTGCACGGCTTGGCTGGTGGAGCACAGGCGCTCGAACCGCTTGCATTGCCATCATTGCGGCTTTTCCAGCGCCTTGCCGGAGCGCTGCCCGGAATGCGGGGAGAGCGATTGCCTTGCGGCCTGCGGACCGGGCGTGGAACGGATCGCAGAAGAGGCCAAGCTGGCCTTCCCGGAAGCGCGTATTCTCGTGCTGGCAAGCGATACGGCGGAGAATGATGAGGCTTTGCGGGGTATGTTGGAGGATATCCACGCCCGCAAGGTTGATATCATTATCGGGACGCAGATTATCGCCAAGGGCCACCATTTCCCGAATTTGACCCTTGTGGGCGTGATCGACGCCGATCTGGGCTTGCAGGGTGGAGAACTGCGCGGGGCCGAGCGTGTCTATCAGCTCCTCCATCAGGTCGCAGGCCGCGCTGGCCGGGCGGAGAAGAAGGGGCATGTCTATCTCCAGACCTTTATGCCGGAGCACCGGATTATGAAGGCGCTGGCTGCCGGGGCGCGGGATGCGTTTCTGGAGTTGGAGGCCGGTGAGCGCGAAGCGGCGCATATGCCGCCATTTTCACGGTTGGCCGGGATTATCGTTTCAGGCCGGGACGAGGGGCAGGTCGTGGAAACGGCCAAGGCCCTCGGCCAGAGCGCGCCGCAAGGGGAAAAGGTTCAAACCTTCGGTCCTGCGCCTGCGCCTTTTGCGCGGCTGCGCGGGAAATTCCGCTACCGCCTGCTGGTTCGTGCCGATAAGGGGGTGGATTTGCCCAAAACGCTCAAGGGCTGGATCGCCGGGGTTAAACATCCTTCAACGGTGCGGATTCAAGCCGATATAGACCCGCAGAGCTTTTTATAGGAATGTTTTAGAAAAGTGCAGGAGGATATACGGCGATCGCGATTTGCCCGTGGGTTTGAATATGAGAGTTAGAGCAATGATATAATTGAGTATCAAAAAAAACCCTGTCGCCTATCGGAAATGTTTTAAGGCGGGTAAAAAGATCCATATCCCGTCGTTTTTTCAGGTCAGAAGGGGATTGGGGGTCTTCGGATAAAAATTTTTCCTGTGCAGGCGATAAATCTTCGCTTATGTAATTTAACCCTCCATCTCCGCGAAGAGTTGTATGTACCGTTAAAGTATCTGTATGCAGCTCTGGATATATCCCATTATCAGTACCCGGTGGATATACGAGGAGCAGAATCGTTAGATTGGGAAACGCTTTTTTCGCTGATGTCCGGAGGAGCGTTGCAAGGTCGTGGATTTCTTGTGTTAAAATATCGGGGCCATCTATCTTTCCGTCCGGCGCTAACATCTTATAGCTTCGATTGTAGCTTTTTATTTCTTTAGTATCGGTGTGAATAAAAAAATTCTCTCCATGCAAATGTTTGACATCATCCCAAGCGATAGCTGAAACAGCTTTGTTGAATTTTGATATATTCTGGCGAGGGAAAACAACGGCCCTAAGAAAGCCTTGATCAAGCTGGGGAAGAAGGTGCACAAGACCTGCTCTTGTCGTGCGCACAATCTTTGGATCTTCCGAAGAATATGGAGAAAAAGGAAGGGCTTTCAGAGAGGAGGCTTTTACTGTGAGCATGCTCTCTTTGACTCCCTAAATACAGACAACGGAGGACGCGGGCGCATTGACGGAGACGGAGACAGCCAATTGGCCGTTTTCCTCAAATTTTGATGTTGTGCGGTGAAAAAAACGGGGGCCGAAGACGATCATGTCTCCCGGTTCCGCTGTGTGGAAACGGCCCTCCCACCCGGGCTGCTTGTTCAGCGTTTCTATGCTGAAAAAAGGAGATAGCGTACCTAAAACCGCCTCTTCATAGGCGCTGAGCGGGCCAGTGGGGAATTCCAGCCCACCGCCTTTAAGGGTCGTGTGGCAAACCAGCGGATTATCTCTATCGGCATGAAACCAGGGCATCAAAGGGTCTTCGTCCGCATGGGGTGGGGAGGACAGGATAATCACGCTAAACGGGTCTTGAGGAAATGCGGATATAACCGGCGCAGCGGTGCGGTCGATCTGGGTCATGAGGAACGGCGTATTGTTGATGACGTTAATTCCTTCCGTATTCGCAAAAAGTGCAGGAGACAGGGTTTTGTTCATGTAGCGAAGATGGGCTCTGTGCGGGATTTTTTCCATCTGGCTTTCTGTCATGCGCTGTGCTGCGTCGTTGAAGGCCTGCCTGTTCTCGGGCGGGAAGATGGCGGCCTTAATTCGGTTTGCACGGATGAGGGATACGAGCGGGCGGATCTGGTCATGCGAGTTGGCCAGAATAATCTCCGGATCGCCTTGGAAGGGCGTGTACATCACGCCGTCAAATGTAACGCTTAAATCAGACATATCTTTACATAAAATTTAATTTTCTGCTTGTCCAGATTTTTTTTTAAAGAGAACCGGCTGGGCGGGAGTATGCATATGTCTGATTTTTGTGTATTGTTTTTTTTATGAATACAAAGATTTTACCCGCCGGGATTACCTCTTACGATTTGTGGAAAACACTGGCTGTTGTGACGATGATTATCGACCATATCGGCTGGAGCTTCTTTCCGGATGATCTGTGGTGGCGGGCTGTGGGGCGTTACAGTTTTCCGATCTGGTTTTTCCTGATCGGTTATGCGCGCACGCGTGATCTGCCGTTGAAGCTGTGGATCGGGGCGGGCGTGCTGATTGCGGCAAACGTTGCTTTGGGGCTGTGGGTGCTGCCCATGAATATTCTCGTCACGGTTGCTGTTGTAAGGTTTATCCTCGATCCGGTGATGAAACTGGCCTTGAAAAACCGTTTTTATTTCTGGGGTGTGCCGGTGTTGATGGCTGTGGCCGCGGTGCCGACCGGGTCGCTTTTTGAATACGGTACGTCCGCAGTTATTACGGCGATGTTCGGCTATCTGGTTCGGCACCGGGAAGAGCTTGGCAATGAACGGCTCATCTTCAATTTTACGATTTTTGCCTTGCTGGCGCATATTGTGCTGCAACAGCTTAGTTTCGGTTTTTTGCAGGAACAGTTTATGGTGATGATCCCCGGTGTTGGGCTTGTTTATCTGGGGCTTTACTATTTCAAGCCGATTACCTTCGAGGGGCTGACCCGGAAAATCCCAAGGCCCGGAAAGGCATTAATCCAGCTTTGCGGCCGCAGGACGCTGGAAATTTATGTGGTGCATCTCCTGATTTTCAGAGTGGCGGCCTTTGCGCTGGGTATATCGGGATCGGTTTTGTTCGGCTGGCGGTGGATGCTTTAGGAGAAGGCTCCAACTAATGCCGCTGGGGTTTGTCCATATAGGCTGTGTTTTTGTCATCCGTATAGATTTTTGAAGCGTCCGCGCCGGGCTGGTCGTTATAGATATACATGATATTAGCCATGATATTAGGGTTTGTATCCCACGGCATATAGTTTTCACCAATGACATGGCGGGAGATATGCGGGAAGACGCTGCGGAACGTGTTGTCGATATGGCGGCTGAACGGCGTTACGAAACCGGGGGATGTGATGAAGTTCGCCACGACGATGCCGTGTGTGTTCAGCCGGGCTTTGACTTGTTCAAAAAACTCCCGCGTAATGAGGTGTTCGGGCATGGTCGTTCGCCCTAAAAAAGCATCCAGCACGATCAGGTCGTAATTTTTGCCCTTCTGGGTGAGGAAGGCGCGGGCCGGAACAGCGTGGAAATGCTTGTTAGGTAAAAGCGGCTCTTTGAGGATATAGGTTTCCGCAATCTCTTTCAGATCGCCGTCTATATCCACATAATCGTAGCTGTTTGTTCGGTCTTCAAAGCCGAGCGTAAAGCCGCCGGCACCGATCACGAGGATATTTTTGGGCGGTACTCTGTTCCAGACATCCTTCAGGATATTATTTTCAATGAAGTGAATATAAGGATGTTTACGGCCCGCATTGGTATAGAGCGAGGAATTATTGTGATTGATGGTTAAGTATCGCTCTCCGTCATGTTCGTAAACGGCGATTGTGTTGTACCGGTTGTCTTTGACGACATGCAGGCTCCGCAGCACCGTGCCGCTATTAAGCAGGGTCGCGATGATGGCAATCAGGAGCGCAAAAAGCGGCAATTCACCGGTTTTTTTCTTGCTGAGCAAAAAGGCCAGAAGAGTCAGAATTCCGAAATTTACGGCTGCCGTATAGTGGACGCCGATCGTGCTCATCAGAACCAGCGTGGAAACGGTTGCGCCCATAAAAGAGCCGAGCGTAGAGAAAAATAAAATCCGCCCGGTGATACGTGAAAGTTCGTCTTTTGAGAAAAAATTGCTGATAAGCGGAATTGTCTGGCCGAGGAGGTATACAGGGGTGGCGAGGAACAGGGCCGCATACACAGCCGTCTGGGCAAGGCGTCCGTCTATGCCGGATTGCGCGAGAACGGGAAAAAAGCTGCGTAAGAGCGGGTAGGAAAGGCCAACCAGCAGAATGCCCATCGAAATGACGATATTCAGGACCAGTTTTTTGCGGATGGTCAGAAAATGTTTTCCGAATCGGCGGGGGCGGAACTGTCCCCCTGCGTAATAGCCGAAAGCCAGCGGCATCAGGACGGCGGCGATGATGATCGACACGGTGTCGGTGCCGCTTCCTACGAAGGGAATCGTTAAGCGGATAGCCAGCAGTTCCGTGGACAGGACGACATAGCCTTCAAGAACGATAATCGTTAAAAGCAGCAAGCTGTTTGCGGAGCGATTCATCACGAGACTATGCCCGTGAATAGTGGAGGGCTTCAAGACAAAAAATGATCCGTGCTCTTTGGGAAAGTCACGTTTCAGTCTATACGTTATTTAATGGGTACTGCGATTCGTAAAAATACGCCGGAACTGACCTCATATGACCTGCTGAAAACGCTCGCCGTATTGCTCATGGTCGCGGATCATATCGGCTATTATTTCTATCCGGAGCAAATGTGGTGGCGGGTGTTCGGGCGCTTATGCGTACCCGTCTGGTTTTTCCTGATCGGTTATGCCGGGACGCGGCCCATACCGAAATCCTTCTGGATCGGTGGCGTTATTCTGGCCCTCGCGAATGTCGTTATGGGCGGTTATGTCTTTCCGCTCAGCATCCTGTTCGGTCTGTCTTTGACGCGGCTCTGGATCGATGGAATCATGCACCGGGCTTTGCGCGGCTATGAGGCCTTTAGCGGGATGGTCTTTATGATGATCCTGTTGGCCTACCCGGCTGGAGCGCTGGTGGAGTACGGGACGATCGGCGTGCTTTTTGCGATGCTCGGCTTTGTCCGCGCCCGCAAGGAGGCTATGCGCATCGGCTTTTGGCCCCTTGTGGGGTTTGTAGCGGTGAGCGCACTGACTTATATGGTTTCCCAACTGCTCCTGTTTCCAACCCTGACCGGTGGGCAGTTTCTTGTGTTTTGCACAGGGCTGGCCGCAATTATCGTCTGGCTGTTCCATTTTTCGCCGCGCATATTTCCGGGGTTTTCCCGTGTAGGCGGGGTTATGTTGCCGATTCTGAAACTCACGGGGCGTCATACGCTCGCAATCTATATATTGCATATTCTGCTGCTTAAGGCATTTGCGATGCTCTTGAGGCCTGAAGCTTTCGGCTTTTTCAGTTTTTCGTGGATGCCGCCGGGCAGTCTGTCTCTTTTTCTGTCCCCATGATGTAAAAATGAGTCAAAAGCCCTGCCAATGGCTCTTGTCATACGCGCACACCTATGCTAAACCCTCGCGAACCGTAACAAAAACAGTTGGAAGGGACGTATATCAGTGACAGCAGCCGCTCAAGCCTCTTCGCTCGTTTCCGCCCGCTATGCCGCCGCTTTGATCGAAGCCGCGCAAGGGGCTAAAAAATTGGATAAAGTCGGGGAAGATTGCGCCGCACTTGGGGCGATGATCAATGAATCCGAAGATCTTCGCCTCCTGATTCGTTCTCCTCTGAACGGTGCGGACCGTCAGCAGGCCGCGCTTTTCGCGCTGGCCGACAAAGCCAAGTTTCAGGCCATCACAAAGAATTTTATCGGTGTTTTGATTCGTAACCGCCGCTTGTCCATTTTGCCATCAGTGTTGAAGGCTTTCCAAAGTGAGATATCCCGCCGCCGCGGCGAAATCACCGTTCATGTTGAGACGGCACAGGACATGAGCGCTGCGCAGGTCAAAGCTTTGCAAGACTCTTTGTCCAAAGCGACCGGTGCCGAAGTGCAGATCAAGGCTTGTGTCGAGCCATCCATTCTGGGTGGAATGATCGTTACGGTCGGATCCCAGATGGTTGATGATTCGGTGCGCCGGAAGCTGGAGCGCTTGAAGGGGGCGATGAGCCGCCGGGCCAACGAAGATGTCGGGTTAAAGGAAGTCGTCTAAAGTCGTTTTGAAAAAGATACTTACACTACGTAGTTGATAAAAAAAGGGAAGAAATAAGATGGAAATTCGTGCAGCGGAAATTTCAGAGATTTTGACAAAGCAGATCGCCGATTTCGGCGCGCAGGCTGATGTTGCGGAGATCGGGCAGGTTCTGTCCATTGGGGATGGTGTGGCGCGCGTCTATGGGCTGGACAATGTTCAGGCTGGGGAGATGGTTGAATTTCCAAGCGGTATCAAAGGGATGGCGCTTAACCTTGAAGCTGACAATGTCGGGGTCGTGGTTTTCGGGGACGACCGTGAAATTAAAGAAGGCGATATCGTGCGCCGGACCGGGAAAATCGTTGAAGTGCCCGTTGGTAAGGAACTTCTGGGCCGCGTCGTGGACGGTCTGGGGAACCCGATTGACGGGAAGGGGCCGCTGAAGAATAAAAAAACGAGTCGTGTCGAAATTAAGGCGCCGGGTATTATTCCGCGTCAATCCGTATCCGAGCCTATGCAGACGGGCCTCAAGGCGATCGATGCGCTGGTGCCGGTTGGCCGGGGGCAGCGGGAGCTGATCATCGGCGACCGTCAGACGGGTAAAACGGCTGTGGCTGTGGATGCGATCATTAATCAGAAGACAATCAACAAAGCGTCTGATGA
>JAGRKA010000047.1 GCA_020442475.1 Alphaproteobacteria bacterium
TGTGAGCGTACAGCCCTCCCTCTGCCATCAGAGCTTCATGCGTGCCCTGCTCCATGATTCTGCCCTTATCGAGCAAAATAATATTATCCGCGTTTTTAACTGTAGATAGCCTGTGTGCAATCACAAGGGTCGTCCGGCCCTTTTGAAGCTTTTCCAACGCGGCCTGAATGGCCTTTTCCGATTCATTATCCAGCGCAGAGGTAGCCTCATCCAGCAGGAGAATCGGCGCATTACGCAAAATTGCGCGTGCGATGGCTATGCGCTGGCGCTGTCCGCCTGAAAGCTTGACCCCGTCCTCACCGACCCGCGTATCGTACCCTTCCGGGAAGCCTTCAATAAAATCATGCGCCGCCGCAGCCTTTGCCGCTTCATAGACCTCCTCTTCAGTTGCGCTCCCCCGGCCATAGCGGATATTGGCCGCGATTGTGTCGTCAAAGATCGTGATGTCCTGCGACACGAGGCCGATCGAAGCGCGCAGGCTCTCCACCGTTAAAGCCCGTACATCCTGCCCGCCGATAAGAACCGCTCCGGCGGACGAATCATAAAAGCGCGGGATAAGATTGATCACCGTACTCTTTCCGCCGCCGGACGGACCGACCAGAGCTGTCACGCCTCCAGCCATCGCTTTAAAGGAAACCCCGTCCAGTGCTCTGGCCTCCCCCTCATGATACTGGAACGCAACTTCCCGAAACTCGATATCCGGTTTCCGTTCGACAAGAGGTACGGCAGCGGGCGCATTCGTAATCTGCGGCGGTGTATCCAGCATTTCGAACACACGTTCTGCCGCGCCAAGCCCGGTTTGCAGGCTGTTATTCAAGCGTGCGAGCTTTTTCATCGGTTCATAGGCCATTGTAAAAGCCGAAAGAAAAGAGACAAGTTCTCCCGGCGTAATAGCCCCCGCTGCCGTCCGGTAGCCGCCGTAAGCAATAATCCCCGCCGCTACAAATCCGATCATAAACTCATTGACCGGCGTAGAGAGATTTCCAATCTGAACGGATTTGATATTGAGCTTTTTGACCTTTTCAATCGCTTTCCCGGCACGCCCGACTTCATAAGCCTCCATCCCATAAGCCTGCACCTGCCGAATGCCCTGAAAAATCTGGGACAGTAAATCCGACAGCCCGCCCATCTCTTTCTGGATTGAACCCGATACATGGCGTAGACGGCGACCAATATAGGCTACAAAAAAGGCGGCAAAGGGGAAAATAATAAAACCGGCAATCGCAAGCTTCCAGTCCCGAAAAAACATCACCCCGACTAGAAACAGCAAGGTAAACGCGTTTTTGCCGATTCCAGTCAAGCTGTCTGTTACCGCAGAGCGCATCACATTGACATCGCTGACCACGCGGGAAATCAGCTGTCCGCTGGGATTGGCGTGGAAGAATCGTAGATCAAGCGCCATAAAATGCCCGAACAGGTCGCGCTGTACGTCTGCAATGATCGACTGGCTGACCCGGTTCATAATGATCGTATAGAGATACGTCGTAATACCTCGCGTAAAAAATGTCAGGAACACCGCGCCCGCAACGGGTACGACAAGACCAAGCTTCTGGCCGTACAGCACATCATCGAGCACGGGCTGCATCAAAAGCGCCAGCGCCGCCGTCATGGCAGAGGCGAGCACCATGAGCCCAAGAGCGGCGATCACAGGCTTTATGTAAGGACGGAGATACGTCCTGATAAGTCTTTTTACCAGAGGCAACGTATCTCTTTTTGGCAGTGCAGCAGCTATAGTCTTATCTCCCTATCAAGCCCATGTGTTATAATGAATACAGGAAAAACTGCAAGAATTGACAAGCAAAATGGATGAAGAGGCGTGTGACAAGACAATAGAAGACGATTCCCCAAAGCACCCGCACAAGCCGGGAATCGGTCTGGCTTTAGGCAGCGGTATGGCCAGAGGGTTTTCGCATATAGGTGTCTTAAAAGTTCTCAGACGGCACGGAATCGCTCCGACCATCGTTACAGGCACCTCGATCGGCGCAGTCGTCGGCGCGGCCTATCTTGCAGGAAAACTTGACGATCTGGAAAGCTGGGCCCTTTCGTTGAATCGCATGAAAATTCTCTCCTACATGGATTTCAGAGTCCGCAGTGCCGGGCTTGTGGGCGGGCACCGTCTACAGGCTCTCCTGAAACAAAATTTCAAAGATATGGAGATTGAAGATCTGCCTTATCCCTTCATCGCTATCGCCTCAGACCTAATTACAGGACACGAAGTCTGGATGCGGAAAGGCTCATTGATCGAAGCCATGACAGCTTCTTTTTCGCTCCCCGGCGTCTTCCCGCCGGTTGAACGTAATCACAGGCTCTTAATTGACGGCGCACTGGTTAATCCGGTCCCGGTCGCCCCGGCACAAGCGATGGGCGCACGCATGACGATTGCCGTAGACCTCAATGCTGACATTATGGGAAAATCTGCAAAGCCGGGGCAGACTTATCAAACCGTCGCAGGATTCGATATTTTTAACGACAAGGATGTGCCGCCCGACCAACAGAAAAAAATATCCTCGCCGCTGACCCGACGCTTGTTCAGGCGGCAGGAAAATAATCCCAGCCTCTTCGGCGTTATGGTTTCCGCGCTCAGTATCGTGCAGGACCGCCTGACCCGCTCCCGCCTTGCCGGTGACCCTCCGGATATCCATATCAAACCTTATATCGGCCATATCGGCCTGCTGGAGTTTGAAAAGGCAGCAGAGCTGATCGCACTGGGCGAGGAAGCTGCAGAAAAAGCGATTCCCGATATTAAAGAGGCTATGGAGGTCTTCCTTCCTCCACATTATTCGTAAGCAAAACAGACTGAATACTTTAGCGTGAGGCGCGCTTTTTGTGCTTACGATCCGGAAGCGGATTTCCCCACCGCAATTCTTTGACCAGATAAGTCGGGCGAACATTGTTGTACTGCGCAGACAGCATCTTCAGGGCCTTATCGATATCCCCCGGATTGGTCATGTTCCTGAAATTAACCTCGTGAAGACCTGTCCTGACAAGGCACGTATCAATATTAACCAGTGACCCGCCGAGAATATCGTGCGTCAGAGAATCCCCGATCATAATCGTCTGACCGGGGTAAATGTCCTTTTCCTGAAAAATTTTGATACAACGCTGGAAAATAGGCTGATGAGGCTTGCCGATATAGTGAACAACCCCGCCAAAATCCTGATAGCGGCGCGCGATCGTACCCGGCCCCATAATATTCATAGAGCCCATAACCCCCAAACTGTCCGGGTTTGCGCATAAAGCGGTAATCCGCTTACGTACGGCGTTTTTCAGGATAGGCTCATAATCCTCTAATGTTTTGTCCGGCGCATCGGAGCCACTGATAATCAGGAAATCAGCTTCTTTCACATCGTCAACGACCTCGACATCCAGCCCGTTGACGATTGAACGGTCTCCACCCCGGCTGATCACATAGACCTTGCTCCCCAGCCCTTTGAAAAAACCTTCATCCTGATTTTTAATGCCCTGCCAGGTCATCTCGCCGGAAGTCAAAATCTGGTCGTACAGGCTCGGCCCGATCCCGATTTTTTTAAGGCGCTCCTTATTTTCCTCGGCCCGTTTACCGGAATTTGAAAGAATAATGATATATTTTTTCCGGGCCTTAAGCTCTTTAAGGCACTCGATCACGCCGGGATAGGGTTTCTCTCCGTTATGGAGCACGCCCCACTGATCCAGAATAAACCCTGCATAGCTATCGGAGATATCGGATATCCCCTGACAAAATTTAGTTTCGGCACCCATGAAAAAATTGTCCTGTTAAAAAGAACCGGAAGAAAAACGAACCCGCATTATCACGGCTTTCCGTTTTGTAATCAATTCCCTTTTTTATAACAGGAAACCTCTTAAGCTCCCCTTAATGACAGTTTGGATTCTGCTCCTGCTACACTGCACAGGCGTTCATAAAGCCGGGCGACCTCACTGGAGCCGATCGTTGTACAGAGCAGCGCATCATGATCACCTCGGCGGGCCTGATCGTACATATCCTCGAACTGGCGGATAAAGCGCCGTACGTAGGTCCGGAACTCCATATCTTGCGCGAATTTCGCCTGCGCTTTTTCCAGAGGCCAATTTTCCTGCATCTCGTTCAGGCGGCGCGTAAATGCTGAAACATCCCCCTTCTGAAAAGCTTTCCATGTTTTTTCAGGAATATGCCCTTCCATTCCTCTACTGAGGTCAACGGATAAGGAGTGGAGGCTTTCAATAATGAACTTACTCGAATCCAGGAAAGATTCCCGCTGCATCCGCGTCGTTTTGCGCCCGATTTCTCCAGCGAACTCGGCAGCGTCCTGAGAGGCCTTGAAGAGCGCTTCAGACTGTTTTGTAAAGGTTGAGGCCGCTTCTTTCGCACCCTCAAGGGCCGCGCTGGAAACACATAGCAAGCGTTCGGATTCATCCGTCAGCTTATCCCCTGCCTTCTCGATCTGCCCTGTTACCTGCATCGTTGCGGTATCGATAGTACGCAGCTTATCTGTCAGGATAGAAACAGATTTTCCAAGCTGCTCCGTGGACAGAACGGACGCTTCTGCGACAGAAGCGGCTTGAGCCTTTAGCTCTTTCCCGTAGGATACGGACGTCCGCAAAGCCGCCTTCATCTGCTCACTGATTTCGCGCGCACGAATAGACAGGCTTTCCCCGGCTTTTTTCAGTCCGGAAATCTGAACATCCGTCGCGTCAAGGAATCTGCCGGTTTCTTTTTCGATATCAGCAACCAGCAGCTTCAGACAGGCGGCCGTTGCGGAAAGACGCTCTTCCGCAGAATCTGCCTGCGCCTGCACCGCGGAACCTATAGATTCAAGTTGTCTGATAGAATCGCCCGAAATATTTTTCAATACCTGCGAACGTCCTTCCAGAGCCGATCCGGCGCCTTCGATACGGGCAACGGCCTCTCCAACGGATGAAGACAGCTCATCAAATTGGTCGTTTAGAGCCGCCCGTACGGACTCGAGCCTCAAGAGAATTTGGTCTGTTGCCAAATGTGTATCCGAGGACTGAAGGCTCAGCGCATCGGAAAGCGCCTCCACCTGTTCACGGGCGGCACGGACCGTCTGCTGTATTTCTCCCGCACGCAGTTGCAAACGCTCTCCAGAGGTATCAAGGCAGCGCTCAGCCTCTCCGCTGCTTTCCCGCAGAGCCTGCAAGCGTTCATCGAAAACGCTTCCAAATCTTGTCAATTGTGCCAGCCCGTTTTCTGCAATACGGCCAACGTCTTTTTCAAGCGCAGAGAAGCTTTCATGAACGACTCTGGTTCTTTCAAGAGCCTTATCACAGACAGGGTCAACGTCTTCAACCGTTTGCAGCAGAGCCGTCCTGACAGACAGGAGCGATTCTGAGGCTGCTTGCGCACGGTCACGGACCAGCGCAATCTTCGTATCAAGCGCGTCATCTATTTCTGACAAACGCTCAAAAGTTTTGCTGCCGCTTTCGGACAATTCCGTACAGCGTACGGCGATCTGCCCGCTAATCCCGTTAATGTCGGCGGCCAAACCGGCTCCAAAAGCTCGTATATCGGCCGCCTGGCGGCTCAGAGCACCTTCGGCCTCCCCCATCTTGCTTAAGGACTCAGATATACCCGTATCAAGCAAGGCTTTGCTTGCACTGATTTTCTCGTTAATCGCATGCATGTCTCCGGCAATCCGCCCGGACAGGGTTGAAATATCGCCCACCTGCTCCCGCAGAGCATCCCGTACGGATTCAGCGCTCTGGACAGCCTTTTTCCCAGATTTTTCAAGCCCTTCCGCTCTTTGCTTCAAGACGCCCTCAATGCGTTCGCAGCGCGTATCGGC
Organism: Alphaproteobacteria bacterium; assembly: GCA_020442475.1. Taxonomy (GTDB): domain Bacteria; phylum Pseudomonadota; class Alphaproteobacteria; order Micavibrionales; family Micavibrionaceae; genus JAGRKA01. Next base: position 5,781 of record JAGRKA010000047.1, read on the forward strand.
CTCACGCATAACAGCCTGTACCGTTTTCAGAGGCTCGGAAAGTGCCTCGGAGATATTGTCCACCTTCCCGGCGAGCCCTGCACCGGCAGCGTCGAGTGTCCGTTGCTGGGTTTCGATCGCGGCATTCAAAGCTTCGATCTGCGTCTGCGCCACTGCGGATAGGCTTTCAATCCGGGAACGGCTTTCCTCCAGAAGCGCGACGACCTCCTTAAGCTCCTTGATATTATCCTGCCCGGCACTGCTCAGCTTTGCGCTATGCTCCGCTGCGCTCTCCATCAGGGATTCCGATTCAGCCCGTGCACTGTGTGAGGCCGCCTCGATCTTTTCGATAACGTCCTCCATCAAATCTGCCTTGGCAGCAATATCTTCTGCGGCTGCGTGCAGAGCATCAGCCTTCCGGCTGATTTGCTCCCCGGCTTCCGTACTTTTCTCTAATGCGGCGTCCAGAGCACCATCCAGCGTCCGTGTATCTTCCACTAAAAGTGCAGAACGTTCAGAGAGGTCTGCAATTTGCGCCTCATAACTCTCAAGAGATGTGCCTAGACCTTCCAGATTTTCATCTATCCCGGCAATTGCGCTATTCAAATCTTTAGCGCCCTGCGTCAGGATACTACCGATCTTTTCAGCCTGCGTACCGGCTTTCCCCGCAGCCTCAAGCAGTTTTTCAGAGCCGCGCCCCATAGACGCTTCCATCTCCGCCGCCCGTTCCAGAATGGTCACAGTCGCACGGTCCCAGCTTTCCGCGCCCTCCTGCGCCCTTATGTCGATAGCGCTTGTTCTGCGTTCGATTTCCTCGGTCAACTCCAACAGCTTCCCACCCTTCTGATCGAGAGACTCGCTTAAGCGCTCAATATGGAACTCCGCCTTTTTAGAGACACCGGAAAAGTCACGAATTTCAGCGCGCAGCCCCTGCCGCGCACGCTGAAGCGATTTCAGGACGCTGCGGGAGACGGCTGAAACTTCCGCCGCCTGACGGCACAGGCGCTCTACGTCCTTGTTGATCAAAGAGGCTGTTTCCTCTGAGGGGAAAAGCAAGGATTGCAGTTCGCTGCGTAAGGATTGCGCATAAAGATGAACATCGCTGCGCCGGTGAGACCCGGAAAGCATCAACCAGAAGAGGGCAGGCGGTGCAAAGACACCCGCGAGGAAAGAGCCTAGATCGTTAGGCGCAAAAGAAAAATCTCCGGCACTAAACGCGTAAATCAACGCAAAAACAAGCCAAAGAGCCGTACCGGCCGCGCCAAACACGTACAGATTTTGAATAGTTCGTGTCGGTGGGAGGCGGCGGATTTGTGGATTAACCGGATTTAAGACCAGCACAGCCTCTTCATCCGTGTCATGCTGTTCTTCTGTGTCTATCCTCGTTGTGCCGGACGCTCCCTCCTCCCTCTCTTGTTCCAGACCGGAACCGGGCTTGCGAGCCGCCGGAGAAGACGAAGACACGGTAACGGACGGGGATGCCGTAATCTTCAAGCCTTGAAGCCCGGAAACTTTACGCCGGAGAGACTCTGTCTTGTCGGCACGAGGGTCTTTCTTCAGATCACCCGCAGGCGCAGCAGTTGCTTCATTACCGTCAGCTGATGAATCCTTCGACGGCGCATGCTGACGAACAGCAGATGTCTCGCTCATGGCAAATCCCCTTATTTGTGCTCTTCTGGTCTGGAAACAGAAGGGAGTGAGACACGGGAAAAGCCTGCGTGCAAGCTTATTTCTAAAACTTATTCACACGTACGCAACACGAATCCTAGAGCGCTTTGAGAAACAGGCCTTCCTAGAGAAAAAACGCCTGTGGATAAAATTTAAGCCTCGACGGGCTGGCGCGCCTTCATACGGGAAATGTACGCCTTTACATCGCGTCTGATTTCAGGTGCGAGCAAGTATAAGCCCAGAATATTTGGAATACCCATAGACAGGATCATCGCATCGGTAAATGCGATAATATTGTCCAACTTCGTTGAGGCACCGATCACGACACAGATACAGAAAATCAGTTTAAAGCCGATTTCGACCCAACGCTTTTCTCCAAACAGGAAAGTCGCGCCCTTTAAGCCGTAATAAGACCAGGTAATCATTGTTGAATAGGCGAAAAGGAACACCGTTAAGGCCAGCACGTAGGGGAACCACGAAATACCGGAGGCAAATGCCTTGGAAGTGAGAGCAACCCCCTCCATCCCCTCACTGCCTGCATAAGCGCCTGAAATGACAATCACAAGCGCGGTCACAGTACAAATCACAACCGTATCAATAAAGGGGCCCAGCATGCCGACAAGTCCTTGCGAGACAGCATCATCCGTTTTCGCTGTCGCATGGACAATTGCTGCAGAGCCCAAACCGGCTTCGTTTGAAAAGGTCGCACGCTGTACCCCGATGAGGATAACACCTAAAAGCCCTCCAAAACCGGCAGACAGATTAAAGGCCTCTTGCCAGATTAGGGCCAGCGCGCCCGGAATGCTCTCATAATGAATACCTATCACGACAAAGCCTGCCAGCAGATAAATGCCGCCCATGACCGGGACAAGCTTGGAGGCAACCGAGGCGATAGACTTGATCCCGCCAATAATGACAACCCCGACCAGAACAGCGAGAATAAGGCCGAACAGCCAGCCTTTATCGGCAAAAAAGCCTGCATCTCCACCTGTAACATTCACAAACTGCTGATAGGCCTGATTAGCCTGAAACATATTTCCGCCGCCAATAGAGCCGCCGATCGCGCACAGTGCGAACAGCCCTGCGGCAAACGCCCCCAGATAGGGGATCTTGTAGTTCGAGAAAGCGTCCCGCAGGTAATACATAGGCCCGCCGGAAATCCGGTCGGGCCGCTCCGGGTCGGGGTGATGGCGGTACTTTACCGCACACATGACTTCGGCAAATTTTGTAGACATACCGAAGATTCCCATCAGGATCATCCAGATCGTCGCGCCGGGACCGCCGACCGATATGGCAACAGCGACGCCTGCGATATTTCCCAGCCCGACAGTTCCCGATAAAGACGCTGAAAGCGCCTGAAAACGACTGATCTGGCCATCGCCGTCCGTATCGTATTTTCCACGAAGAACATCAATTGCGTGCTTGAAATAGCGGATATTGATAAAACCGAGATAGACCGTAAAAAACAGAGCAGCAGACACAAGCCAAAGAAGGATCAACTTGACCTCCGTCTGCCCTGTTAACGGTATGGTATAAAAAACAACCGAGGACACAAAATCTGCAACGGGTGCAAAGAACTGGTCAATCTGGGCATCTATATTCACAGGACATCTCTCCGGGACAGGTTTAGAACACGACTCCGGGAAAGCTTTTCACAGAAACGGCTGAAAGTCTAGCCCGCAGCCCCTGCGCACAGAGGCGCGGACACGGGATGAGACGGATAGATCGTCGCCGCCCAGCGCCGTAGATCAACCTGCTTCATCTCTGCAGCCTTGGTAATACGGGGCGCGTAGCGGGAACAAAAGACGTCCGGGCGCATCTTGGCCGCATCGTTTGAGATTTTATTCGCAAAACCCGTCCGCAGCGTATTGATCTGCGCTTCCGGATCTCCGTAACCCGCATTTTTGAAATAGCGTAGCAGAATTTTTTCGTAAGCGGCAAAAAGGTCGCCATTATCCGCTGTGAACTGCCGGTACTGCCCGTAGAGATTCATCCCCTCACGCGCGCCCATATGCTGACAGTTCAGGCCGATCACCATAAGTTCGCTGTGGATACGAATACCCTGTTCCGCTTCCGCTTCGACCGGAGAATAACAAGCCTTGGCCTGCGCCGTACGAGGCATGGAGAGGAACATAGCGGCGAAGAGCGCCAGACAGACAACAATAACCGTTTTACGCATGAGGTACGCCTTCCCTTTTAAAGCCTGTGGATTTCCAGCACAGTTCAATTGCTCTTTATATGCATAAAATCAGTGCCTCTTGTCCAGTTTTAATTCAAGGGGAGCGGGCAAGTTAGGCTTGATTTACAGCCTGTTTTTATGGTTTATGAGCGCATTAACGTAGAAAAAACAGGCCTAAAGTTACGGACCCAAGATTTATGCAGGCGCGCAAGAAACTCTATATCAAGACCTGGGGCTGTCAGATGAACAGCTATGACAGTGACCGTATGGCCGATATTCTCGGTCCGCTCGGCTATGACAAGGTCGATGTGCCGGAAGGCGCGGATATGATTATCCTCAACACCTGCCATATTCGTGAGAAAGCCACGGACAAGGTTTTCTCTGATCTGGGCCGCCTGCGCCCCCATAAGGACCAGAAAGAAAAAGACGGCGGCAAGATGCTGATTGCCGTGGCCGGCTGCGTTGCACAAGCCGAAGGCGACTTCATTCTGGAACGCGCGCCTTACGTGGACATGGTCTTCGGCCCGCAAACCTATCACGAACTGCCGGAGATGATCGTTAAGGCCACCGGCGAACGGGTCATTAATACGGAATTTCCGGCAAACTCCAAATTCGACTCCCTGCCCGGTGCGCACGGATCACGCAGCGCAAGCGCCTTCCTCTCCATTCAGGAAGGCTGTGATAAATTCTGCACCTTCTGCGTTGTCCCCTATACGCGAGGTGCAGAATTCTCCAGAACTGTCAAAGAGATACTGGATGAAGCTTATAATCTGGTTGAAAACGGAGCTAAAGAACTCACTCTGCTCGGCCAGAATGTTAACGCCTTTCACGGCGAAGGTCCGGACGGGAGCGTCTGGGGACTGGGTCGTCTGATCCGCGAAATCGACCGGATCGAAGGGCTGGAGCGTATCCGCTACACGACCTCTCACCCACGCGATATGGATGATGAGTTGATTGCAGCCCATGGCGATATTGAAAAGCTGATGCCCTTCCTGCACCTGCCGGTCCAGAGCGGCTCCGACCGCGTACTGGAACTGATGAACCGTAAACACGACGCCGCACTTTACCGCGATGTGGTCGCCCGCCTGCGCGCTGCGCGGCCTGATCTGGCTTTCTCATCGGATTTCATTGTCGGTTTCCCCGGTGAAACGGACGAAGATTTCGAACAAACGCTTGGGCTCGTCCGGGATGTAAACTACGCCTCCTGCTACTCCTTCAAATATAGCGCCCGGCCCGGTACGCCTGCGGCAAATATGAAGACCGCCCTTGTACGCGACGATATCGCCTCTGAACGCCTTGCCCGCCTACAAACCCTTATCAATGAACAGCAACGCACCTTTAATCAAAGCTGCGCCGGCATGACAATTCCCGTTCTGTTCGAAAGAAAGGGCAAGAAAACCGGCCAGATACAGGGCCGCTCCCCTTGGAACCAATCCGTCTATGTCATCGCTCCGGACCGCCTGATCGGGTGTATTCTGGACGTGAATATCTCTGAAGGGTTTGAGAATTCGCTGAGCGGGACAGTCGCTATTGGTGAAGAGTACGCTCAAAACTGACAGCAAACTTACCTTTAACACCGTCCTGAGCGTAGCCGGGAGACCATCAAACCCTCATTATATCTTTTTTTAAGAAAATCGCGTAGAATGAAACCTCAGGGGATCATGAAAGGAACAGACTCTTTTTGGCTGAGAACCGTATTTTAGAATTCAACGATAACGACAAGGCGCACGGCCTGTTTGGAGAGCTTGACTCCAATCTGGCTCATCTTGAGAAACAGCTTGGCATCAGTATTGTCAGCCGCGGGAACCAGATTGCCCTGAGCGGCTCGCAGGACGGTGTTTCCACGGCAGAAACCGTTCTTAACACCCTATGGCAAAAAATCGGGAAAAAGCAGACGATCGGCACGGCGGAAATTGACGCAGAGCTTCGTTTCCTCAATAAACCTTCTGAAAAAACCAAGACGGCACACAACAAGGCAGCGGAGGCCAAAATGGACGACCGGCAGGATATGGCTGTTAAAACCCGCAAGAAAAGCATCATGCCGCGCTCCCCCAATCAGGCCCTCTATATGGATGCCATCCGAAATCACCCCATGGTTTTCGGACTTGGTCCGGCGGGGACGGGTAAAACCTATCTGGCTGTAGCCATGGGTATGTCGCTCTATCTGGAGGGCAAGGTCGAACGCCTGATTTTCTGCCGCCCCGCTGTTGAAGCCGGGGAGCGGCTGGGCTTTCTTCCCGGCGATATGCAGGAAAAAATCGACCCTTATTTGCGTCCGATTTACGATGCCCTGCACGATATGATGCCTTGGGATGAAATGATGAAAAAAATGGCAAGCGGCGATATCGAGGTGGCTCCGCTTGCCTTTATGCGCGGACGAACGCTCTCTAACGCTTTTGTCATTCTGGACGAAGCGCAGAACACGACCTGCACCCAGATGAAGATGTTTCTCACCCGCATGGGGGAGGCCTCACGCATGGTCATTACAGGTGATCTGACACAAACGGACCTGCCGCCCGGTGTAAAATCGGGCCTGCGCGACGCCGTTGAAACGCTTGAAACGATAGAGGACATCTATTTTATGACTTTTGCCAAGGAGGACGTGATCCGTCACCCGCTGGTGAGCAAGATCGTCCACGCGTATAGCCAGCAGCAATGATTATAGACATTTCCACCCATTCCGAACTCTGGACGGGGGCGCTTGAAGACGTTGAGGCGCTTGTTGAGAATGCCGTTAATGAGACGGTACGCCAGACAGGGTTCAAAAATATCGAAGAGGCGGAACTGAGCGTCGTTCTTGCCGACGATATATTTGTGAGGACGCTCAACCGGGACTATCGCGGTCAAGACAAGCCGACCAACGTTCTGTCCTTCCCACAAAACGAGCCGGATGCCTTCACGGGCGACACACCGATTGCAACGCTGGGCGATATCGTACTGGCCTTTGAAACGGTTCAAACCGAGGCGCAAGAGCAGAATAAAAGCTTCAAAGACCATACATCTCACCTGATTGTTCACGGCCTGTTGCACCTGCTGGGGTTCGACCATATAGGGGATGAAGAGGCTGAAACCATGGAAACGCTTGAGATTAAAATTCTTAAGGCTCTGGATATAAAAAACCCTTATGCGCTTCGAGATTCTGTGCAATAATCGCTCTTAAATCATGTTAAAAATGTCACGGCACACCCATTTTTCAGACACAGACAAGACGGAAACGCTCTCCGATACGGAGGACGAACCGCCCTCTTTACAGCTTCCGCAAAAAGACGTGGTTGCACTATCTCCTCCTAAGATTGGCCTGTTAACACACCTGAAAAACTCGCTTTTCCCACGCCGCAACCATGACTCGACATTAAGGGAGACAATTGAGGAATATATTGAGGAACCGGGCGCCGAAGAGGAAGGCTCTGTTTCAGCTCATGAGCGGGCGTTGCTGTCCAATATTCTCCATTTGGGACAAATGCCTGTCGCCGATGTGATGGTACCCCGCGCAGACATTGTCGCGATTGATATCGACATTACAAAAGAAGAGCTTTTTGGGCTTCTTGCCGAGCGGCAATTCAGCCGTATCCCCGTTTACAAGGATACGCTCGACGATGTTCTGGGCACGATCCATATTAAGGATATTCTGGCCGCCATGGCTAAAAATGAAACGATTTCGATCCCCGAACTGATTACGGACGTGCCGATCGTCTCTCCTGCAATGCCGGTAACCGACTTGATCCTGACGATGCGCCAAAACCGTCGTCATATGGCTCTTGTCGTCGATGAGTTCGGCGGCATTGACGGGCTGGTGACAATCGGCGATGTCATCGAAAGCATTGTCGGGGAAATCGACGACGAGCACGATACCGACGAAGACCCGCAAATGCACGAAACCCGTGACGGTACCGTTCTGGCTGATGCGCGCGTTGACGTAGAAAGCTTTGAAGAGCGCTACGGTTCTGTGCTGAGCGAAGAGGAGCGCGAGGAATGCTACACGCTCGGCGGTTTGGTTTTCTCAATGGCCGGGCGTGTCCCTGCGCGTGGTGAAATACTCACCCACAAAAGCGGAATTGTTTTTGAAGTGCTCGATGCTGACCCACGCCGGATCCACCGCCTGCGCATCCGGAATCTGCCCCGCGATGTCTAAAAACGCCATATGCACTTTTTTAGCGGCCCCGCTTGCATCTGCGCATCCTTTATTGAAATACATAGCCTGCTTCGGCGCAGGCAGCCTCTCGGCACTCTCTATGGCGCCCGCCAATCTCTGGCCGACCCTCTTTATCGGGCTTGGAACGCTCTCTTTTCTTCTCTCGCAGGCCACCCGCAGCCGCCTTCAGGCCTTTGCATTTGGCTGGCTCTTTGGTTTTGGCTATTTTCTGTTTGGCCTCTCATGGATCGGTAATGCGCTTCTGGTTGAAGGCAACCCCTACCGCTGGGCATGGCCATTGGCTGTTTCCGGCCTCCCCGCCCTGCTCGCCTTTTTTCCGGCACTGGCCACGCTGGCCTCATTTGCATTTTTGAACCTTAAACGCCTCTCCGGCGCGCTCGGTTTTATCGCGCTCATGAGTTTTTCAGAATGGCTCAGAGGGCACATTTTTACCGGATTTCCCTGGAATCTTTACGGCTACACATGGGTTGAGATTTTACCGCTCATCCAATGTGTGAGCTTTGGCAGCATCTATCTTTTGACAACGCTGACCCTTTTATGGGCCTGTACGCCCGGCCTGCTCCTCGCCCTTCCACGGAAAGAAGGGGCGCTTCTTGCCTTTCTGGCTCTT
>JAGRKA010000048.1 GCA_020442475.1 Alphaproteobacteria bacterium
GTTTCCTTGGGCGTCCGTGATCGTCACGATTGTGTTGTTGAAGGTCGAGTTCACATGCGCGACGCCGGCCGCGATGTTTTTCTTCTCTTTTCTTTTTGCCTTAGGCTTAGCCATTTCTCACCCTCCCTTATTTCTTCTTGCCGGCGATCGGCTTGGCCGGACCCTTGCGGGTGCGGGCGTTCGTACGGGTACGCTGCCCGTTAACAGGCAGGCCATTACGATGACGCAGGCCACGGTAGCATTTCATGTCCATAAGACGCTTGATATTCATCGAAACCGTCCGGCGCAGATCTCCTTCGATCTGGTATTCCGGGCTGTCGATTTCCGCGCGGATACGATTGAGCGTGTCGTCATCCAACTCACCCATCCGGCTTTGTGTATCGATTCCAAGCTTTTCACAAATTTTAAAAGCGGTCGTGCGGCCGATTCCATGAATATAAGTCAGCGCGATCGGCGTGCGCTTTTTGTCGGGTACGTTGACCCCGGCGATCCGTGCCATTTTTTTTCCTTTCAATTTCAAGCCGAACCGTAAGCGGCTCCGTGCGTTAAACTTCCACCGGCCGGTTCGTAAATTTCAGAGTGTCCAACACTCCGAGCCTCTTCCAAGACGGGCGGATTATAGGCATTTAGTCCACCCCGTCAAGACTTATTTTAAAGCCGGCGCTTTACGCCGCAGCCCGCCCGTCCAGCACATCGTCAATCCGCGCGCTTACCTCATCAATCGGGAGCATGCCGTCAACCTGCCGCAAAAGCCCCTTGCCCTCATAATAGGGCAAAATTGGTGCTGTCTGGCGATTATAAACGGTCAAACGGTTCTTGAGCGTCTCAGCATTATCGTCCGCACGCGCGCCGCCTGTCTCTGCCGCCCGCTTCTCAATACGCTGGATAAGAGCGCCTTCATCGACATTCAGGACGATCACATGATCAATTCCCCGGTCAGCTTTCTGCAACATGACATCCAGAGCTTCGGCCTGTGCCACTGTGCGTGGAAACCCGTCCAGAATAAAACCCTTTTTGCACTCAGGTTGCCCGATACAGTTTTCGATGAGTTCGATAATGATATCGTCGGGGACGAGTTCGCCGTCCTCCATGATTTCCTTGATCCGGTTGCCCAGCACACTGCCGCTGGAAACTTCACCGCGGAGCATATCGCCCGTGGACAGCTGCTTGACCTTATACTTCTCCTGTAAACGGACGGCCTGCGTCCCCTTCCCCGCGCCCGGCGGACCGAACATAATCAGATTCATTCTTTCCTCATTCGTCAATTAACCGTAGAACACAGATGCTTGCGATATTCTCGCTCAACATAGATAACTGCCTAGCCGCGCCGCCCGCGCAGCTTAGACTTTTTGATCAGCCCCTCATATTGATGCGCGATCAAATGGGAATGTATCTGCGCAACCGTATCCATCGTGACCGTTACAACGATGAGCAAACTCGTCCCACCGAAATAGAACGGCATCTGGTATTTTGAAATCAAAAACTCCGGCAACAGGCAGATAAAGACCATATAGAGCGCCCCAATCGAGGTAATGCGCGTCAGGATGTAATCCAGATGGTCCGCCGTGTGCTTTCCAGGCCGGATACCAGGGATAAAGCCGCCATATTTACGCAGCATCTCCGCATTATCCTCCGGGTTAAATACGATCGCCGTGTAAAAAAAGCAGAAAAAGATAATCAATCCGCCATACAGCGCCATATAAAGCGGCTGGCCGTGTTGAAGGAAGCGTGCAATTGTTGCGGTGAAGTCCCCGCCCTCCGCGCCTGAAAATCCAACAATCGTCAAAGGCAGCAACAATAGAGAAGAAGCAAAAATAGGCGGAATCACACCAGCCGTATTCAGCTTAAGCGGAATGTGACTCGATTCCCCCCCCTGCATTTTGTTCCCCGCCTGCCTTTTCGGATATTGCACGATAACACGCCGCTGCGAACGCTCAATAAAGACAATAAAGGCAATAACGCCGATAACCATCGCAAAAAGCAGCAGCAGCACCGGAGCGCTAAACGTGCCTTGACGACCGAGTTCCAGTGTGCTGGCAATCGCACGCGGTAATTCCGCGACAATCCCTGCGAAAATGATCAGGGAAATTCCGTTCCCAACACCGCGGGCCGTGATCTGCTCACCCAGCCACATCAGGAAAACTGTCCCGCCGACAATAGTGATCACAGTGGAAATCCGGAAAAACAGGCCCGGATCGATGACAGCTGATCCGCTCGCGCCGTGCATGCTTTCCAGCCCCACTGCCAGACCGTAAGCCTGTATGGAGGCCAATAACACCGTAAAATAGCGCGTATACTGGTTGATTTTCATACGCCCCATCTCACCCTCTTTCTTGAGAGCTTCCAGCTTCGGCGACATGGCTGTTGCCAACTGCATAATGATAGAGGCCGAGATATAGGGCATAATGTTAAGCGCAAAAATCGTCATACGCTGCAAGGCCCCGCCGGAGAACATATTAAACATGTCCAGAATACCGCCGCCCTTTTGCGTAAAGATTTCATTCCAGACATGCGGGTCAATTCCCGGTACGGGAATATACGTGCCCAGCCGGTAAACCAACAGCGCGCCCATTACAAACAACAAGCGTTTCTTAAGTTCCGTCGCCTTGGCTAACGCTCCAAAATTTGCGTTCTTGGCCAGTTGCTCAACAGCAGATGCCATGTGCGTCCTCTTCTTTCTTCAGATACAGGTTGACCATTCATAAAGAAAAGAAAAGCGGCGAGCAAGCCCTCCGGCACAGGAAATAAACCGAAACGGGATAAGAAAAACGGAAGGAGATGGAGACAGCGCCATTTCGCTTGATCCTTCCGTGAAAGATAGAGTAATGTCGCGCCCATGAGTGATATTGATGTGGACACCGCGCAAAAATGCAAAACCTGGCCTTTTGAAGAGGCAAGGAAGGTTTTGCAGCGCCTGAAAGCCAAAAATCGCGGCCAGATTGCCGTGCCTGAAAAGGGCTACGTGCTGTTTGAGACAGGCTATGGCCCCTCCGGCCTGCCCCATATCGGGACATTCGGCGAAGTCGCCCGTACAACGATGGTGATGCGGGCATTTAAGGCACTCGCCCCGGACATCCCTGCGAAACTCGTCTGCTTTTCCGATGATATGGACGGGCTGCGTAAGGTTCCGGATAACGTGCCCAATCAGGATATGCTCCGTCAAGCGTTGCATCTGCCGCTGACGAAAGTGCCCAATCCGTTCGATACGGACCATAAAAGCTTCGGCGAACATAATAATGCGAAGCTATGTGAATTCCTTGATACGTTCGGCTTCGAATACGAGTTCATGTCCTCAACACACTGTTATACATCGGGGCGTTTCGACGAGGTCCTGCTGAAAATGCTGGCCCTCCACGATAAAGTCAGGGATGCTGTTCTTCCTCTGCTCGGTGAAGAACGTGCAGCAAGTTACAGCCCCTTCCTGCCGCTTTCACCAAAGACCGGAAAAGTGCTTCAGGTCCCGATTCTTGAAACCAATCCGGACGCAGGCACGATTACTTTTGAAGATGAAGACGGCACGAAAACCGAGGTGCCCGTTACGGGCGGCCATGTGAAAGCGCAGTGGAGACCCGATTGGGCGCTGCGCTGGTATGCGCTGGATGTGGATTACGAAATGGCCGGGACGGATTTGCGGACCTCTGCCGATATGGCCGGAACAATCACAAAAATTCTGGGCGGGCAGCGGCCTGCCGGTTTCCATTACGAGCTTTTCCTTGACGAACACAACCAGAAAATTTCCAAATCCAAGGGCAACGGCCTGACAATGGAAGACTGGCTGACCTATGCCCCACACGAAAGTCTGGCCTATTACATGTTCCTGCGCCCGACTTCCGGGAAAAAACTCTATTTTGACGTGATTCCCAAGGCTGTTGATGAGTATATCCAGTTTATCAATGCGCTCCCGGAACAGGATGCGAAGAAAAAACTCGACAATCCCGCATGGTACATTCACGGCAGCACACTCCCGGATGGCCTCCACACGCCGGTATCCTTTGCGCTTTTGTTGAATCTGGCGACAGCGGCCAATGCGCAGAACAAAGATATTATGTGGGGTTTTATCCGGCGGCACACTCCGGATCTGACACCTGAGAACACGCCCTTCCTCGACAGGCTTGTAGGCTACGCCGTCAAATATTACGAGGATTTCGTCCTGCCTGCAAAGCAATACCGCCTGCCCGATGCACGCGAGCGAACAGCTCTGGAGACACTGGCCGAACGGCTTGAACAACTCGATGAAGGGCTGGATGCCGAAGAATACATGACCGAAGTGTTCACCGCCGGAAAAGATAGCGGCTACGACAAGAGCGAGCTGCGCGAATGGTTTCAGGCCATTTACCAAATTCTCTTGGGACAGAATCAAGGGCCTCGATTCGGCTCCTTTATCGCGCTTTACGGCACAAAAGAGACGGTTGCCTTGATTCAGGACGCGCTACAGGGAAAACTGGCAAAGGCGGCGTAAACGCACTCCCCGTGCACGCTTTTACTGCAAACCACTGTAAAGACTGAAATTTAGCCTGCTGCCGCTGCACCGGCCTGTTTTTTGCGCTTTTCAGCCTCCGGGTCACGCAGAACATAGCCCCGCCCCCAGACCGTTTCGATGTAATTATCGCCATCCGTCGCATCCTGAAGCTTTTTGCGGAGCTTACAGATAAAGACATCAATAATTTTAACCTCCGGCTCGTCCATGCCGCCGTAAAGATGGTTCAGGAACATCTCTTTGGTCAAGGTCGTGCCTTTACGCAAAGAGAGAAGCTCAATGATTCCGTACTCCTTACCGGTTAGGTGCAGCGGCTTACCGTCCACCTCTACCGTCCGCGAATCGAGATTGACGCGGACGCGCCCCGTCTCGATCACGCTCTGGGAATGGCCCTGAGAGCGGCGTACGATCGCCTGAATACGGGCAATCAGCTCGCGCTTATCGAAAGGTTTTGTCAGATAATCATCTGCCCCATAACCCAAGCCTTTGATTTTATTATCAAGTTCTGTCAGGCCGGATAAAATGAGAATCGGCGTATCAACCTTTGAATCCCGCAAATGCTTGAGCACTTCATAGCCGTCCATATCGGGCAACATCAGGTCGAGAAGGATAATATCGTAATCGTAGATTTTACCGATTTCCATCCCGTCTTCACCGAGATCGGTCGTATCGACGATATAGCCTTCGGATTTGAGCATCAGCTCAATAGATTTAGCGGTTGACGTGTCGTCCTCGACCAATAAAACCCTCATGAAAAATCTCCTGATTCCGTAATTTCAAGACAGCCCGATTCGAATATATTAACAAATCTTAATAACTATCTTAACAAATCTTAACGAGGTTAACAAATTCTTCTTGAGGGTATGCGGACACACCTACCGTTTCATCTTCTCCCGCAGATAATCGGCAACCTTATCCATATGGATGCGCTCTTGCGCCATCGTATTGCGATCACGGACCGTCACGGTTTGATCGGCAATCGTATCATTATCGATCGTAAAGCAGTACGGCGTCCCGATTTCGTCCTGACGCGCATAGCGCTTCCCGATATTCTGCTTAATATCGAGATCGACCGGGAATTCCTCCCGCAGTTCCAGATACAGCTTTTGCGCAAGCGGCACATGCTCTTCCTTCGCGGTCAGCGGCAAAATCGCAGCCTTTTTCGGTGCAACGGAGGGATGGAAATTGAGATATACACCGGACGGGCGGCTCTCATCTACCGTATAGGCCTCACAGATCAGCGCCAAAACCCCGCGCGTCAGCCCCGCCGCGGGCTCGATCACATGGGGTGTAAAGCGCTCCTGCGCAACCGGGTCGAGATAGTCCATCTTCTGGCCGGAGAATTTCTGGTGCTGGGTCAGGTCGAAATCGCAGCGGTGAGCGATCCCCTCCAACTCCCCGAAATCAGGGTCCGTAAACGGGAATTTATATTCAATATCAGAAGTTCCAAGCCCTTCCTTCGCGTAATGGGCGAGCTCATCAGATTCATGAGGCCGCATCTGGAGATTCGCGCTGCTCAGGCCGATAGATTTCCACCAGTGGGCGCGCTCCTCGAACCAGAATTCCTGCCACATCTTGGCCTCTTCCGCGCGGCAAAACCATTCCATCTCCATCTGCTCAAACTCGCGGGAGCGGAAAATGAAGTTACGCGGCGTCACCTCGTTGCGGAAGGCCTTCCCGATCTGCGCGATCCCGAACGGCACCCGCACGCGCGTCGAATCCACGACATTCTTGAAATTCAGGAAAATTCCCTGCGCCGTTTCGGGGCGGAGATAAGCTTTGTTATCCTCATTTGCCGTTGCCCCAACGAAAGTATGGAACATCAGGTTGAATTGCTGCGGCTCCGTGAGTGTGCCGGCTTTATCAACATCCGGACCGATCACCTTATCCAAAGCTGCCAAAATATCCGGCTCGGTCAGATTATGCCGCTCATAGCCTGTAAGATCTTGTGCTAACCCCAGCTTTTTCAAACGTTTTTCAATGTCGGTATCTTCAACATCTTCAAAGAAAGCAGGCCATTTATCCGTGTCATTTTTTAGGACGACCAAATGATCCGCGCGGTAGCGCTTCTTCGTCTCGCGGCAATCCACCATAGGGTCTGAGAATCCGCCCAC
The DNA here is from genome assembly GCA_020442475.1 of Alphaproteobacteria bacterium. Taxonomy (GTDB): domain Bacteria; phylum Pseudomonadota; class Alphaproteobacteria; order Micavibrionales; family Micavibrionaceae; genus JAGRKA01. The sequence continues at coordinate 6,592 of JAGRKA010000048.1, forward strand.
ATGGCCGGAAGCCTCCCAGGTCTTCGGGTTCTGGATAATCGCGCTGTCGATCCCGACAATCTCCACCGGATTACCGTCCGGGCCGATGGGCGGCGTAATGACCATCGCCTTCCACCACAGATCACGGAGGTTATTTTTGAGCTCCACCCCGAGCGGGCCAAAATCCCAAAACCCGTTCAGGCCGCCGTAAATATCGGACGCTGCAAACACAAACCCTCTGCGCTTACACAGCGCAACAATATCCTTCATCCGATCCATACTCGTAAACGCCCCTTTTTTCGGCAAAACTCCAAACAGCTCTAGAAAGTAGCGAATGCCCGCCTTCCGATCAACAAGCTTTTTATGGAACAAAAACAATGATTTTCATAAGCATTTTTGACTCCACTCATATTTTCCTGTATCATGCGGGTAACAAGGGAAAGGTGAAGGCTATGAGCACTTATACTAAAAATAAGTCTAATATTGCAGGTGTCTCTGATCCCTCCTATTTTCGTAGTAAGGTATTACCTGATGGGACAAAAACAGGTGTCGCCTATACTCAAGACGCCGTCAGACAAGGGTATGTAGGCGGGTATGGGTCAAGACAACAGAAACAGTGGGAACCCGATCTTTCTGCTATTTTATTCCAACCGCAATATACGACCAGCGATAGTGACTCCTTTGAAGAGGTCACGGGGGCACAGCTCGGATGGGATTTACGCGAGTTTTTGGAAAGCTTTATTCCTGATTGGTGGCAGAACGAACCTGAGCCTACATGACCTAAATAATGCTTATTACCCCGGAATTTTCCGGCAAAAAAGGCGCCACATCCCCCCCCTCGGCGCCTTTTTTCACTGACACATAAGCATATACCTCGAAGCAGGCTCTAATTCCCGTTTACGATTTGCTCGTTCCAGTTATCGCACAGCGCAAAAACCCGTCTATACTCACTGGGGCTGTCAACATGGCTCTGACGCTTATCCAAAACTCCTACGGCTTTCGACAGATACGCCTCAACTCCGGCAGCCACCTGCTCCAGCATCCTGTTTTGGGTATATTCGACCTGAGAGGCTGGAATCACGCCGGAGGGCTTAACTTTCCCTGCGATCTCGGGAAGTTTTTTCTTTAAAGCCCGCGCATACTCCTTGTGGAAACGCCGTAAGGTCCGGATATGCTTTTGCTCATGGCCCAATACGGCATTATATTCGCAGCTTCCGCGTTTGAAATTGCTGGCAATATGAATCTGGGGCTTGGCATAAAATTTCACCAAAACCTGATCAAGGCTGACGCAGGCCTTGCCGTCTTGTTCCATGACCTTGAACTTGCCGTGCGTTTCATAGCCGATTTCACCGCCGCCCAGTCCGAGCGTAATACTCCGCTCCCCTGCACTATGCATAGCAGTTAACTTAAATGCTGATTTTGTTCGAATATAGCGAGTTTTCGTCGTCAGTGCCGAAACATCCGTACGGGGCCGCGTATTGTCGCACATTCTGCTTGCACCGGAAGTCACACGCTCCCGGCCTGCCTCCGCCGAGACGCTAAAAGCCGTTACCGCCAAAAACAGGCCGGCAAAAAGCATTATGACAGGAAGAAAGGCATATTTAGATTTCGGGACAGCTTTTTTCAAAATGATACCCACACTTCCTATTTTTTTTCTTGCGTATCGGCCCTGCCGGAAAAATGTTCGATTTTCAAACCATCAATACCAGAGCCATCGGCAGAGCGTCCAATCTGGACTTTCAGGATAATATGCTGATTCACCGCATCGGCTTTCTTATAGGTTTTCATATTTCTGTCCATATAACTAACCATCATAGGCAGCTCATAAAGCCAATGGTAACGGCCATCCACGACACCTTCATTCAGCAATAAGGGCGGCTCTTCGACAAAAGAGCGGACCTGAAATGTACCGTCTTCAAGAATTTTTATAATATTACGTTCCTGAAGAAAAGCGACATATTCTCGCAAACCGTTAGAATCGAAACGATCCTTTCTATCTTTTATTTCAGCGCGATAGTCACTCTTCTCAAATGTCAAAACCTCGGATGACGCAGTGGTTACCCACTCGACCAAATGCGCCGGGGATCTGTGCGGCAAATTAAGTGGCACAGTGCTTTCAGGTAAAGATTTCAACGCCTCTGCTGGTTTGGACGGATCATAGGCGAAGGGTGCAACACCGGTTTGCAGAGGGTCCGGCCCATCATCCTTTGCTTTACCAAAGAAAAACTCAAAAATCCCGGCCTGTGCGGGTGATGGTACAAACGCCGCGCACATGGAATATGCGAGGACAAAAAAAACGGCAAAACGGATCATGAAGCTCTCTTGACTTGATTCAACACCCTGTTTAATTGCATCACATTTTCTATGCGCCTGTCCAGAAAGGCTTTTGTTTCGTCCATAGCTTCGTCACCATCATTCAACCAGACGAGCGTTGTCGGAACGATAATCCCGCTTAAAAGCCCGCGCTTCGTATAACGATTGTAATCGCTGGCCGTATCGCCGGCCCAATCCCAGATTCTGTCCGCCGTTCGCCAGATGATCTTTGCCGCCTGAGGCTTACGCCAAGGCACAGCCCAGAAAAGTGCACTTTGGCGCACAGCCTCCTTATGCGGTTGCAGGTAGGTATAACGCGCAACCAAGGCCTCTCTCACCCTGTCCCGTACGCGCATTTCTTCCGGATCAAGCGCCTTAAGAGACTCCAGCATCATCAGGTCGGCCCGATCAGAGAATGTGCTCAAAACATCGCTTATTCCCTCTGGGAACACGGCTTTGGGCATACCCTCCTCATAACCGGCAGATAAAGCCGCCGTGCATACAGCGCTCCAGCGCCAGCCATCGAAAGGTACGGCAGGTAACAGGGCTTCAAGGATATGATCGCGGATATCGCAGACGTGGTTCTTGTCCATAGCATTTATCTTTACCATTTTCCTCTGGACTTTCCACGGCAAAAATACGCATTTAGGACGCATGAAGAACAACGAAGACAAAGACCTGAAAGACAGCACGAATCTGGGTGGCCGCCTGAGCCGCTACGGCAAGGTTTCCGGCACGATGGCCGGGCTTGCGGCAAAGCTTGCGGGCGAGAGATATCTTGGCCTGCCGATCGAAAAGGATGAACACGCCCGCCAACTCATGACCGCCCTTGGGAATCTCAAGGGACCGCTGATGAAGGTCGGGCAAATTCTTGCGACGATTCCCGAGGCCCTGCCCCCTGAATATGCACAGGCCTTCCGCCAGCTCCAATCCAACGCCCCTCCGATGGGCTGGCCCTTCGTTCGCCGCCGCATGAAGGCCGAGTTGGGGCCGGACTGGGAAAGCAAATTCGCCGCCTTTGAGAAAGAAGCTGCCGCCGCGGCCTCCCTCGGACAGGTCCATAAAGCGACAGGCCATGACGGACGGCTTTTGGCCTGCAAGCTGCAATATCCGGATATGCGCTCGGCGATTGATGCGGACCTCAACCAACTCAAAATCCTTTTCAGCCTGTATGAGCGTACGGACAAATCCGTTAAAACTGCGCAAATCCATGCCGAACTCTCCGAACGACTTACCGAAGAGCTGGATTACGCGCTGGAGGCCCGCTATACGCGGCTCTACGGCTGGATTCTCCGTGATGAACCGCATGTACATGTCCCGGAAGTCATTGAAGAGCTCTCGACAAGCCGCCTCCTGACATCAACGTGGCTGGAGGGTGAAAATATCCTTAATTTCGTCGATGCGAACCCGGATCAGCGCAACCGGCTGGCGATGAATATGTTCCGAGCCTGGTATGTCCCGCTCTACGGCTATGGAATCATTCACGGCGATCCGCATCTGGGCAACTATACAGCCCGTGAAGATGATTCGCTGAATTTGCTTGATTTCGGCTGCGTACGGGTTTTCCCGCCCGCATTTGTCGGCGGCGTGATAGACCTTTATAACGCGCTGATGACCAATGATACCGCGCTGGCCGTCCATGCCTATGAAACCTGGGGCTTTAAAGACTTGTCCAAAGAACAGGTTGAAACGCTGAATGTCTGGGCGAATTTCCTCTACGGTCCTGTGATGGAAGACAAAATCCGCCCGATCGGCGAGGTTACAAACGGCATCTACGGACGTGAAACAGCTGAAAAAGTCCACAAAAAGCTGCGTGATATCGGCAAGGAACGAGGCGGCATCACAGTCCCACGCGAATTTGTCTTTATGGATAGAGCCGCTTTAGGGCTGGGCTCCGTCTTTTTACACCTTAAGGCAGAAATTAACTGGTACAGGGTCTTTAACGAGCTTATTCAGGACTTTAACGTTGAATCTTTGCGCAAACGCCAAAAAGACACTCTCACCCGCTTCAGCATCGCCTCGTAAGCCTATCCACATAAAAAATGCAGGTTAAAATCGTACCCGTAAAGCACAGGCAGCCTCCTGCCCCATGCTAACGGTTTATCAACCCTTTTAGCCGATAATAAAGAGATGCGGGTTCACCGCAGGGAGAGTTTTGGGGGCTCAATATCATGTGTAAACACAATAAATCCACTCTTCACTTTTTACGCATCCTGTGGTGTGCTGTCCGCATAAGATTCAACAGGGTCAGGTTTTGGGACAGCTTTTTGCGGGGTTTTTCGCTGCAAAATTTTCAGCCTGTGCCCGTACCCGTAAAGGTGAGCAGGATGCACATCGTAAAGCGTATAAAACCGGGATATGACGGATGGTAAAACGCTCCGGCGAACGCGGAAATATTTTCTTTACCCTGTTCGGTGCCGTCGCCATCGTCGGTATTCTTGGCGCGGGCGTTATGGCGACCATGCGCGGCCCGCTCTCGACTATCGTCGAAGTCAATAACCGCACCCGCGCCGAAACACAGATGACGATCGCGGCAAAACTGGCCATGATCGAGGCCGTCGATACGGTTGGTGACTGCGATTCGGACGGCTATATTGAACCGCTGGAACATACGGTGGCCGCACCCAATCCCACAGGCGGCGGACAGCTTCCAGCGGCCGTCGGCTCCAATAAGATCGACCCGTGGGATACAGAAATAGGTTATTGCGCGTGGGATGCCGGGCCGGATAATTCGACTTGCGTCGGGACACGCCTCACAGGGTCTGGCGCGGACGATGAAACTTATACAATGATGGCTATCATCTCCGCTGGGCCGGACGGTATTTTCCAATCAAGCTGTGCCAACCATCCCGGTCTTGTGACGAAAGGTGGAGACGATATCGTTCAGGAATATAGCTATGCCGATGCCCGCGGCGCGACCGGCGGCCTGTGGACTCTTAAAAGTGGCGCACCGGGTACGGCGGAAATCGCCAAGGATATCGAAGCACAAGCCGCAAAATTTTCGAGCGCCGTCGACCTGACAGGCCCCTCTTCCCAGCTCAAGCTCGGCGCAGCCTCGATGCTCCTGCCCAATGAAGTTACGCTTGCGACCTGTAACGCCGCCAATGACGGGCTAATCCGTATTAACGAATCGACTTCGCCACATTCTTTGGAGCTTTGCGACAATGCCGCAGGCGGCTGGCAATCGGTTGCCGCCGGGGCTTCCAGTCTCAATCTCTGGACAGATCTGGGCGGCGGGCGCATTCATTTTACCTCCGGCGCCTCACAGGTCGGGATCAACAATAACAACCCCGGCGAAACGCTGGATGTCGGCGGCAATATCCAGACAACCGGCAACGTCATGCTTTCCAATACAAAATCCGTTGTCTGGGCCTCCGGGGCAGATATCACGGAAAGCGGCGGTGTCTTGGCAATAGACGGTGGTACAGCAGGCGCAGAAATTAGTGTGAATAGTGCCGCAGTACTCTTTCAAGCTAACGTATTTATTGTCGGCACAACCTCCGATAACAGCACGGATTCACTGACAGTCGAGAAAGCCGACGGTACAGATATTCTGGTCGTCCAAAATGACGGCACGGTCGGGATCGGTACGGCTTCGCCGGGGCAAGAATTAGATGTCGTGGGCGATACAAATGTCAGCGCCACCTATATGATCGGTGGGAACACGGTTGTAAAAGCGCCCGATACGGCCGCAGATATGACGATCCTGCTGGGCAACAGCGCAGGGGCAAATGTCTCTTCAGGAGATTACAATACCGTGCTTGGTGGCGGTGCAGGCGGGACGCTCACGACAGGGAAAAACAACATCCTGATCGGTGCGCACGATACGACCGCAATTGATGTTCCCGCCAGCGGTACGAATGATTTCCTGAATATCGGGAATTTCCTTCTGGGCGATCTGGCTAATAACCGCCTTGGGATCGGCTATTCTTCCACCGGCGCGGTTTCGAGCTTTAACGATACGCTGGAGGTCAATGGCAGCATAGATGCCACCGGCGCGATCAACGCCACAGGCAATATCACCAGCGGCGCAACGGTCAGCGGGGTGAACGTCACCGCCAGCACCCGCGTAACCACGGATGAGCTGTATGTTAATAACACGGATAACTTCATCCCCGGCACCTGCGCCGCAGGAAACTTCAACCGCTGGGACGGCAGTAGCTGGGTGTGTAGTTCCGATACTGGCGGCGCGGGCGGCGGTTCGCAAGATTTGGAAGGCGTTTTAACTCAAGGCAATGATGCCAATACGCTCACAGCCGTCAATCTAGGCGGTGTCGCTATCGGCGGCGTGAGCTTCAGTTCTTCCGGTACGCAAACGCTGGAGTTGGACGTAACCGGCGATGTCGGTGCAGATAATTATTGCGACGCAGACGGCAACAACTGCTTTACGGCCGCCTCGATCTCCGGTGGCGGCGGTGGAAAATGGTCCGACGGGACAGATGCGGGTGA
>JAGRKA010000049.1 GCA_020442475.1 Alphaproteobacteria bacterium
AATACGACTATTGTCCTATGACATTTCGCCATCTTATAGGTTTTAACCTCCCGGCGCCCTTCTAAAACTGCCTGCGCATCAAATCAATCGAGGCCGCTAAAACCACCATGAGCGTAAACACAGCGCCTTGAAACAGAACAAAACACAGGCCAATCCCACCGTCACCCAAACCGTAGAGGAGCCATGATGTCTGCCCTAGCAAATCTATCCGGGGCATAAACATTGAAATAGCCTGCATCGTATATTCAAGGACGGGATAGGTCGGTGAAGAATCCAGTATGCCTAGTATCTGTCCCATCATGCGCCCAAGAACATAAAAAGCCATCGTGATGAGAGTCGCCGCAGAGGGGCTGCTGAGAATCATGGAAAAAAACAGGGCCGTATTCACCAGAATAATATTCTCGGCAATAATACTGGCCGCCCAAAGCATATTACCCGCCGACCAGTGCAACGGTGAAAGAGCCACAATACTAAGCCCCGTTGCAATTCCCATCGCAGCCGCCAAAATTGAAACTGCCAGCGCATAGGAGAAAATAAAACGCACACGCCCCACCGGACGGGAAAGAAGAAACTCGATATCCTTTGTTTCAAACGAACGCCGCACGAAAAAAACAGTAAAGAGAACAAGCCCTGCGACGCCGAGTATCCGTAAGCTTCCTCCAGTAAAGACGACAGCGAACTCTTTTTTCTCAGTAATCGCAGCAGAGCCAAAAAAGACAGACAGGCTTGTCCCCAGCAATAATAAGAGAATCATCGAAAGAATAAGCCTGTCTCTGAGCGCTGCCGTCAGGACATATCGAACCAGAGGAAAAGACATAAGGACCGCGCTCCTAAAAATTCGACTTATTTATTAAAGGCGGAAAGGCCTACGATCGCTTGAGAACGCTCTGTACAAGTCCTTATCCGTATTATGGACGCTGTCCGATGGAGAGTCGAGGATCGTTGCCTTGAGCAAAATTACAAGCTCTGTCTTTTCGATATGATTGTTGGCTCTACGGAACAAAGTCCCGACTGCGGGCAACTCGCCCAGAACAGGTACGCCAGACTGAACGGCCGTAGAGCGGTCCTGCAAGAGACCGCCCATAACGATTCCCTGTCCAGAGTTCACTTTAATCACGGAATCGATTTCCTGAACGTTCAACTCCGGTATCGGGGATTCAATCCCGGCAGCCGCGCCCCCCAGACCGGCGACAACGAACGCTACGCCAGGGTCGTTCTTTGTCGATACGATCCGCGTAACCGTCGGGCGCACAGCCATGGTCACCGTCCTGTCATCGAGATTGATAGAGGGTAGTACGTTGACCAGAACCCCTTCGGGGACGTTATTGATATCGCTGTCAATATCAACTTCTGTAACGCCCTCATCAGTTGAGCTATCAATGTCAATTTCAAAGAAAATCCGGTTCGTCGCAACATTCAGGATCGCGGACTGATTATTCAGAACCGTCATACGCGGACTAGCCAGCGCCTTAACAGTCCCGAACTCTGAGATAGCCTGAATGACCGCCTGAAAATCATTGCCACCAATCCCCGCAAGAAAACCGGCATTCCCCGTAATATTACCAGCAACACTCATGCCCGGCAATACCGAAGATACGTCAGGATCGCCGCTGGCCACAGAGTTAAGAATGCCGAAACCATCCCCCATAAAGTTCAGAGCCCCTTCCCCGGAGAGAAGATTAAGCGCCCGCCAGTTGATCCCTGTCGCATACTGGTCATTCAGCGTAACCTCAAGGATTTTGGCCTCGACAAGAACCTGCGCTGTCGTCAAACGCTCCAGATCTTTCAAATAAGCGGCGATCTCCTTATGCGCCTTCTCAGAGGCGTATACGTTAATCAAACCGGCCTGCTTATTGATAGAAAAGGTCTGCTCGATTTTTTCTGCCTTGCCCCCATTGTTTTTCGAGGATGAGGCATCGTCAATCGGCAAAGATTCTACGTTCAGAACGGCCTGAGGCGGTGCAACCGTCACGTTGCCATATGCATCAACGGGCGCGACCGCCTGAACATCAGGATTAGGCGCCGCAGCCGTAATCCGCGGATCGTTTGAGGTTTTTAGAACACCCGTCTCCGCGCCACCAAGTATTTGCTGGAGGTTCAAGTCAACCTCAGCCCAGAAATCGGTTTCGCTGGTGGACGTAGACTCGAAGTTAGACCCGGTATCCGCACCGTCGCCGGATACCACGGCAATATCGTTACGGATTCCGCCCTTGTTTTTTCTGACATAGCTCAGATAGCTGATCTTGTAGAGCTTGTTATACGGTGTATCGACCTCAACCCGTAAAACATCGTCTTCGAATTTATAACGTAGCCCGGCCATATTGCATATCCGTCCGACCACTTCGTCAAACGGCCTGTTACGTGCCGTAAAGATGATCGAGCCGCGTATACGCGGATCAAGTTCAAGGTCATAATCGGCCTGTTCAGCCAATTCGAATAACACATCCCGAATTGGAACCGTCTGGTTAACGGAAATAGAGACGAGAGGTGCGGATTTCATCTGACCTGACGGACCTGCAATATAGGGCTGCAAATCAGGCGCCCCAAGAGCGGAACCACGCGCATCGGCCTCTTTTTCAGGAAGCCGGGGCGCAAGAGCGTCGCGGTAATCCTGCATCTCCATGCCGCCCTCTCTTTCGGGCTTGAGATGATTCTGCGCCAGATCGCAACCTGCGAGCATACTTCCGGCAATGCAAAAGCAGAAAATGGCGAAAATAAATTTTTGACAGGTCAGGCGATTATTTTTTTGCCGCAGCATGGATGAACTCTCCGGAAAATGAAGACACGTAATACAAGGAAAACCGGGGAGAATCACCGGTTTCATTTATTAGAACACAACGAGGATATACTGGCAACAACAGACTGGCACGCACACCAAGGGCCTGTGGGCAAAAATAGGGAAACGGAAAAATCTGCGGCCTCAATCCCGGAACGTCAGTACGGATGTGTCCATCACGGACAGGATGCTCTCCCCGCCCTTATCATGGCTGGCCATCTTGGTCTGCTGGAGTTTGACTTTCATATCGGACGGCTTGTCGGAATTCGTAATGACTGTCTCCTCAGAGATCAGATTACTTTTATACAGATTGAGTAAGGACTGGTCGAACGTGCACATTCCAAGAGAGTTGTTTTGCTCCATCACCATTTGGATCTTGCTTATTTCACCGCTCAAAATAAGCTCCCGGACCAGACTCTGGTTCAACATAATTTCTACGACCGGCACCAAGCCGCCTTCCAGAGACTGGATCAGGCGCTGTGAAACAATCGCCTTCAGGTTCATAGACAAATTGAGCCGAATCTGTGCAGTCATTTCTTCCGGAAACAAATTTACGATCCGTTCGATTGCCTGATAGGCGTTATTCGTATGGATAGTTGCTAGGCACAAATGCCCCGTCTCCGCCGTCATAAGCGCCTGCTCCATGACCTCCCGGTCCCGAATCTCTCCAACGAGGATAACGTCGGGCCGCTGCCGCAGAGCGTTTTTCATCGCCATCGCATAGGATTCCGTATCGACACCGACTTCCCGCTGCGAGACGACAGAGCGTTTATGATTGTGAAAATACTCAATCGGATCTTCGATGGTAATGATGTGCCCTTCGGAATGGGTGTTCCGGTGGTCAATCATAGCCGCCAGAGAGGTAGACTTCCCGGACCCCGTCATCCCGGTAACAAGGATAAGACCGCGCTTCTCCATAGACAGATTTTCCAGTACCTTCGGTAATTTCAAATCGGAAAAACTTGGGATTTCAGAAACAATCCGGCGAATTACAAGCGCCGGAAACTGGCGCTGGCGCATGACATTCACACGATAACGCCCATATTGCGCCATATCGAGAGCCGTGTTGAGCTCCATATGCAGTTCATAATCCCGTTTCTGCCTACTTGTCAGTATGGAGTTCAGAATTTCCTGAATATCATCCTGCCTCAGGCTGGTATCGGAAAGGTAAACAAGCCTGTCTTCGACCCGCAACGTCGGCGGACGCCCAACCGTAATATAAAGATCACTCGCGCCATGATCGTTCATAGCATTCAAATAGGCAAACATGGGGGGTGTTTCATTGCTCAAAACGAATACCCCTCTCCACCTTTAGAGGCAGAAGATCCGCTGCCGATCTTACCACCACCCAGAGCGGCGGCAGCGTATTGCTCACCTCCCGATCCTTTTTCATGCTGATCCTCATCCTCACGGTCCGTCGCAATCATCGTCGCACGACGCGCCTCATCCTGATCAATCATTCCAGCCTCGAACAGGTCGGCGACGGCATCCTCCATTGTTACCATGCCGTAGCGGGAGCCAGTCTGCATCATTGAATACATTTGCGGAATTTGGTTTTCCCGGATCAAATTCCGCACAGCGCTCGTCCCCACGAGAATCTCAAACGCGCCGACACGGCCCGTTCCATCAGCCCGACGTAAAAGCGTCTGCGCTACAACGCCCTGTATTGAACTGGCCAGCATGGCCCTCACCATTTCCTTATCCCCGGTAGGAAACGCATCAATAATACGGTCGATTGTCTTGGAAGCCGAATTGGAGTGAAGCGTTGCAAAGACAAGGTGCCCGGTTTCCGCTGCGGTCAACGCGAGAGAGATCGTCTCATAATCGCGCATCTCCCCCACCAGAATAACATCGGGGTCTTCCCGCAAGGCACTTTTCAAAGCCCGCTTGAAGGAGCTTGTATCCGTTCCGACCTCCCGGTGGTTAATCAGACTTTTTTCAGATGTGTGAAAAAATTCAACCGGGTCCTCAATCGTTAGAATATGCTTTGAAAAATGCCGGTTTACATGGTTAATCATGGACGCTAAGGTTGTCGACTTCCCGGAGCCGGTCGGCCCCGTCACAAGAATAATACCTTTTTCAAGCTCGGCAAAGCGGCGCATGACCGGCGGCAAGCCGAGATCATCCATTGTGGGCACGTCCGTCGGGATTGTCCTGAACACAGCCGAGGAGCCAAGGCGAGTTGTAAAACCGTTAACCCGGAAACGGGCTTTTTCTCCAAGAGCGATCGCAAAATCAAGCTCCATATTTTTTTCATACTCGGCGCGCTGATCCTCCGTCATCACGGAATAGAGCATCGTCCGGATATCATCGCTGGACAGAGGGTCGGCCTTCACCCTGCGAAGTAAACCACTGACCCTTATAATAGGGGGGCTACCGGCGCTCAAATGCAAGTCAGACGCATTGTTTTGCATGGAAAATGCTAAAAGCTGTGTTAGATCCAAAGAACTCTCCTCACATAGTCCAGACGGCTTGAAAAACCGTATCTTCTATTTTTAACGCAAATTCATAAACGGAAGGTAAAGTTGTTATGTATTTCAAAAAGCCCTCCTTTTTATTGTACCGTTTTTCAGCCCAAAAGAGAACCGGGAAGAAGCAAAAGAATATAAAAGGCTGCAATAAGCGCCGGCCCGAACGGAAAATACTGTTCATTCTTGAAACGCCGCCAAAGCAAAGCGAAAACAAGACCGAGAAAGCCCGATAAAGCACAAAAAACACCTAAACTCTCCCAGCCCAACCATAAACCGGAAACGGCAAAAAATTTCACATCCCCAAACCCGAGAGCCGCCTTTCCTAAAAACTTCGTCATCACAAAGCCCATAAGCCATGCCGTCGCCCCATACAAAAATGCAGCAGGGACAGCCTGCGTTACAAGGACAAGCGCCCATGCCTTAAGACCTTCGGCTGGGACAATCTGCGCCATATAAGCCGCTATACCTGTAAGACAGACAGCCAGTACAAGACTGTCAGGCAAAATTTTATAGGACCAGTCTATAAAAAGGAGTGCGGCCAAAAACGGGATCATACCGAATAAAATCCATGCGACCGGGGTAAAGCCGTAAACAGCGTAAATACCGATGCAGCCGACCAGAACGGTCAGTTCAATCAACGGGTACTGTAAAGGGATAGAGGCCTTGCAATAGCGGCAACGCCCCCTTTGGAACAACCAAGAGAAGAACGGCACCAAGTCGGCAACCCCTAAGATATGACCGCAGGACGGACAGGCCGAGCGGAGAGTCTCCGCTACACCATCCGCTTCAAGTTCAGCCTCTTTGGTATTTCGAGTCTTCCAAAACCATGAGATACCACGCGGTACCCTGTAAACCAGCGCGGTTGCAAAACTGCCCAGGACAAGTCCTAGAACAAAAACAACCGCAAACTCAACGAAGTTGGGCAAGACGGGCAAAGATCACATCTCTGGGAATCGATTGTCCGGCGCCTGAGAGCGTATCGACCTCAAGCGCATTCTCATAAAAGCGAATCGCTTCTTTCTTGTTTCCGGCACGATCTGCAATCACAGCCATATTATAAACATGGCTGGCATTATTCGGCTCCATACTGGCCGCAACCCCAAGATAACGGATCGCCTCGTTATAACGGGCCATTTGAGCCTGTACGACGGCGATCTGCGCCACGATACCGACATTGTCAGGATTGTCCTCATACAGTTTCAGGAGGCGCTGCAGCGCTACAGCCGGATATTTTTGCCCCAGAACGCCGAGCATATTTATCCGGGCTTCCACATTTTTGGGACGAATATCCAGCAACTCCTCATAAGCCCGAATCGCTTCTTCTGTCCGCCCGAGATTATGGAGCGCGACAGCCCGCCCCATCAGGACATTGGGGTCACGCCGATTCTTTGCATACAGCCCTTCATAAATTTCAAGTGCGGCCTCATAACGTCCCAGCTTAATCGCCCGGTCGGCAGCGACAAGCCGTGCGGATTTACTGTCTTTTCCGGCGTCTTTCCTGACAACGATAAATTTCGAGGCCGGCTCCAAACGGGGGTTAACCTTCTTTGGTCCGCCTTTGCGCCCCATCTCCCCGGAGGGCACTAACGCCTCGGCGTCAAAGAACAGATTCTCGACATCCGCCTCTTCGTCTTCCGGCAAAGACGGTATGGACGCCGCAGGAGACGGCGCAACACCGGGAATCTGTGTCGTTTCGCCCGGCCCGTACAAAGAATCAGCAGACGGCACCGGTACCTCAACAACTTCATTTGGAATAATTTCAGGCACGGACTCCATCATGGGATCTTCCGCACCGGGGACGGTTTCTGCCTGAGGCAACGATTCTGGCGGCTCTGCCGATGCGTGAGCGTCCTCTACGGTTCTTTCATCCATTTCTCCTGGCAAGCGCGGCTGAGCAGGTGCACTTGTATCCTCGGCTTCCCGCTCAATCGCCTGAAGGATGTCATCTACGCTTGATGCCCCTCCCGATTCTTGTGCAAAGAGCGGTGCCCCGAACAGGCATAAAACAGGCAGCGTTAACAACCCTGCGTGTGAAAACGATAATTTCCGCCAATTACTAAAAACCATATCAAAAAACCCTAATCTACAGCGTTAAGCCTAAAAGAAGAAAAAAGAAACCGGACATAGAAAGTCTGCCAAGCAGATTTTATCATGCTGCCCGCACCTCCTCAAAGCTCGTTTTGTCAATAAAACACAGAAAAGCGCGCTCAAGATTTTCAGAATCCGTCTGCTCCTTAAGAGTCTGAGGCGCTCCGGTAAAACGGATGGTCCCTGCATGTAAAACCGAAACCTCGTCACAAATTTCATCCATATCAGCCAATATGTGTGAACTCAGGAAAACCGTCCGGCCCTGCGCCCGTGCGCCCAGCAACATATCTTTAACCAGCGTGCGCGCCGCCGGGTCCAACCCGCTCATCGGCTCGTCTAAAATCAACAAATTGCAACCGGTCAAAAGCGTTCCCAAAAGCCCAAGCTTTTGACGCATGCCCTTTGAGTAGGTATGCACGCGCCTCTCCAACGCCGCAGGGTCCAGCGCCAATGCCTCCGCCTTTTCTGCGAACAACGCCTCATCTCGCTTGCGCCCGTAAAGCTGAAGAGAAAATGTCAAAAACTCGTTTCCAGTTAAAAACCAGGGTGGCTCAAAACGCTCAGGAAGATATGCGATATCTTTTTTAACCGTCTTATCCGCAGGCGTTTTCCCTAGAATACGAATATCCCCGGTATAGCGCGTCCTTAACCCCAGAATAGACTTTATCAACGTTGTTTTCCCAACACCGTTCAGCCCGATAAGCCCGAAAAAACTGCCGGCCGGAACGGACAGGTTGATCCCATTGATCACTTGCGTCTTCCCGTAAGAAACGCCGACATCGCGGACGGAAAGAATCTCAGCCTGCCTTTTTGTATCTGTCATCTCAGTAGTACTCTCTTGATTTTTGCAGCCGCGTACCGGTGCCTTATCCGGGAAGAAAAATACGGGTATCAATATTGAAGCGCTGATGAGCTCTTAATCTGATCGGGAAAATCTGGTTTGTGTACTCATCAAACCACTTAACCTCTATATATTCGTTAAAAACGCGCAAATCTATGATTTCCTCCGGCAAAGCCTTCGGCGTAACCCGCTCTCCGTTCAGCCATATCGTCCAATCGTCACTAGAATGATAGACAATCCCGCCCAAACGAATATCACGCTTTTCCGGCGGCGGTTTGACCTTGGCTTCCTCCATCGTTTTCAAATCACGGGTGAGTTCTGCTTCCGTCGGCGCCCGGTTCGTCCCCACAGAACGGCGAGCGTCCTGAATGGCCGTATGCTCCCAGTAGGTAAACAGCAAAGACGGATAATCCGCCGCCTTAAAAACGGGCTTAGCGGCAGACGAATTGGCAGACTTATTCGGAACAGCGGCGGGCTGCGGAAGATTTCCAGACTGCACGGCAGGCACCGATTCTGTAACTTGAGACTCCGCCGCGAACACGCCTGAAGCCGGGAAAACGCCCTGAATAAAAATAGCGAGGAAGGCTGCTATGATTTTATATTGAGTACTCATGGTCCTATCGCTGCCTTTGTTCGGAAGAAATGACGCTATCTCCGGGAATCATCGTGCGCCAGGAAGCTTTAATCTGCGCATGAACAAGCGCAGGACGCCCTCCGGAGGCGATACTCCGCAATACGGTCCCGGTAATTTCAGCATCACGCCCCATTTTCACATCTTCGATTGTAATATGCCCCGGAAAAAACGTGCGAATAAGATAGAGGTAACGCATAATATCCGTATCGTCCATCGCCTCAAGTTTAACTTCAACCGGGCTTTTGAGGATTTTATGGTCGGATTTCTGAGCCTCTTTGCTGTCCTCGACCACCCCGGCCCGCACGGTCGCGACCGCTGAAATCACCCTGGACTTATCCTGTATCCGCTGAAACACAATTTCAGCCTCCCGGCGTTGCTGATCATTAAAAAAGCCATGGCTGCGCAGGGCTTCAAACTCCGCTCTTTGCTCCTCCAACTGCTCGAACTCAACCTGCATCCTGTTAATATCCGTACGGACATTCGTAATCTGGCCGCGCATGGACCTGAGCTCCCGCTCTTTTTTAACGAGCTGCGGCTGAAGATATACGTACAGAAGGCCGGCAAAAAGAGCGTTTGCCGCGATCAATGACAGCAAAAGAAGGACACGCCTGACTCCTAAAATCTGAAAAATTCTCATGAGCGCCCCTCCGGTCCCTTAATCAAAATCTCGGCAACAAAATCCTGACTGACCCCTTGCGTATTGAGATCGCCGGTTTCAACAATAATACCCTCCGTATACTCATAATCTTTCAGATATTTCGTTACCGCGACTTCGTGTCCCGGCAGAATTTTTGAAAGGCGGTCCCGCAAGGCGCGCACTTCGTTATTGCCCTTTTCAACATCGGTCGTACCGGGATATGTCATCTTCAAACGGGCCTCATACAGAGGCGCCGCCGCCCCCGGCTTGGCCATTTGCCCGATAACGTTTGAAACTGTCGTTTTCTTCGGGTAGGACACGCTAATCTCATCCAGACGAAGATCTTTACCCAGCGCCTCGCCGACCCCCTTAAACAAAGCCAGAATGTCTATATTACCGGCTTCGAGTTCCTCATGGACGGCGATTGAACTTTGAACAAGCCGCACGTCAAATCCTAATTCCTCCTTGCGCTGAACCTCCGCCTGATACTGGGAATCGAGTTGAATTTTTTTATCCCGCATATCTTTCAACTCTGCCCTGATACCGAGCAGTTCCTGCGACTGCCCCATAATCTGATAGCCCAGAAACGCAGCACCTAAAAAAAGAAGCAGGGAGACCAGAACAGCGGCCTGACGGGGCCGGGAAACCTCGTCCACCTGTACGGCCTTCATCGGTAATATCAAACGCGACTTCCGTCCGGCCCACGCGACATGCAAAATATCCGCATGACGCTGATCGTCCTGATAGCCAACGGGCAGATTAAGAATTTTGGCCGCCTCTGATAGCGTTAACGCATCAAATGCGCAATCCTCTTCGAAAAGCCCTTCCAGAATATCTCCCGCAGCCGTATCCGCAATGGCGGTCACGCGCAGCCCGTCTTCCTCGCCGTAACCGAAACGGGACAGGTAGCTCATCGTCGCCTTGAATTCCTGATAAACCTCGTTTGCCCAGCGCGCAGGATCACTATCATCCTCAACGATCGGAGACATCCGGGTCAAAGCCAGTTCACCGTTTTTGGTAACAATCTGGCGCAGGCTGCCGTTCCTGTGCTGCCCTATAAACACGGACCAGACAGGTTGTTGATTTTTCTGACGGGTCAGCTTAGCCGCCAGCGCGCCGACCATATCGGACGATTCTACCGGAAGAAGGCAAAAACCGGCAACGGAGGCCAACGACTTGCGGACGGCGGCCATCGTTTTTCTGAAGTGCTGCGTATCAGCGATAGCCGCGAAAATATAAACATCGGCAGCCGGCTGCCCGTCCGCCTTCTGTACCTTTTCTTTTAGCGGCATAGCCGCCCGAATCGGATGATTCGGGAAAGCCACATGGAGCTTTCTCTTGAGCATGGTCGTCTTATCGAGCATCCCCACGCCCGTCCTGACCAGCCGTTCCTTCCGGTAAAACTGCTCGACCATATCGTTGAGAATCAAAACCGGTTTACGCCCGCAATCCTTGGCAATAATGCTCGCGACGCTCTCTTCAAAACGCTCCGCTTCCCAAGGCACCGCCTCAACAAGCTGTGGCCCCTTGGACGACGCCTTGTAAATATACAGGGCATCGTCAGAGACAAGAAGGACGGTCCGGTTTTGTGTAAAAAGAGACATAAAGGTTTAAACTCTCGACGATTTTACAAAAAGTTACCCAGATTCATATAGATAGGCCCAAGGCTGCCCGCCGCGATCCAGGCA
>JAGRKA010000004.1:0-17483 GCA_020442475.1 Alphaproteobacteria bacterium
CTCTTCGATAATTGGGCGCATTTTCGTGTAAAAAAATGTGATGAGCAGTGCTGCAATATGTGCGCCGTCCACATCGGCATCTGTCATGATGATAATGCGCTCATAGCGCAGCTTGCGAAGGTCGAAATCTTTGCCGATACCGGTCCCGATCGCTTGGGTAAGATCTTGGATTTCCTGATTAGCCCGGATTTTGTCGGCTGTTGCGCTGACAACGTTGAGGATCTTGCCCCGCAGCGGCAGGATCGCTTGTGTAACCCGGTTGCGCCCCTGTTTAGCGGAGCCGCCTGCGCTGTCGCCCTCAACAATGAAGAGCTCTGTGCCTTCTGAGTCTGTACGGCTGCAATCGGCAAGCTTACCGGGCAGGCGCAGCTTACGCGTTGCGCTTTTGCGGGCCTGTTCCCGCTCGCTCTTGCGGCGCTGCCGTTCTTCAGCCTTTTCGATCAGGGTTTCCAGCAGTTTATTGCTTGCAGCCGGATCGTTCGAGAGAAAATGGTCAAAATGGTCCTTGATTGCGGTATCAACCCAGCGTGAGACTTCGGGAGTAGCAAGCTTTTCCTTTGTTTGTCCCTGAAACTGAGGATCGCGAATAAAAACGGAGAGGAGAATGGCGGCTCCGCCCATGATGTCGTCGGCTGTGACCATGGAGGTCTTCTTCTGGCCCGTCATTTCGCCATAGGCGCGCAGGCCTCTGGCTAGCGCCGTCCGCAGGCCGGCCTCATGGGAACCGCCCAACGGCGTCGGGATCGTATTACAGTAAGTGTGGGAAAATCCTTCGCCGTCTGCGGGCCAGTGTATTGCGAACTCCACCCGGCCTTCACCGCCAGGCAGGTCGGTTTTACCGTGGAAAGCCGCTGGTGTTAATGTTTTACGCCCGTGGAGTGAGGCTTCGAGGAAATCCATCAGCCCGCCCGGAAATTTAAATACGTCTTCTGCTGGAATTTTGCCGTCTTCGGAAAGGATAGCTGGATCGCACTTCCAGCGGATTTCAACGCCGGAGTAGAGATATGCCTTGGAGCGGGCCATTCGGTAGAGCCACTCCGGTTTAAAGCGTGCTTTGGCCCCGAAAATTTCAGGGTCTGGATGGAAATAGACGCTTGTGCCACGGCGGTTGCTGACCGCGCCCGCATGTTCGAGTTTGGAGGTCGGGAGCCCCCGTGAATAGGTCTGGCGGTAGAGTTGTTTATCACGGGCGACCTCAACCCACATATCGTCGGATAAGGCGTTAACGACAGAAATGCCGACGCCATGCAAGCCGCCGGATGTCTGGTAGGCTTTGTTCGCGAACTTACCGCCGGAGTGCAGCGTTGTCAGAATGACTTCCAGCGCAGATTTTCCAGGGAATTTCGGGTGTTCGCCAACCGGGATGCCCCGCCCGTTATCGCGGACGATCAGGCCGTTCTCCGCATCCAGCGCAATTTCAATCCAGTCTGCATAGCCTGCAACAGCTTCATCCATAGAGTTGTCAAGGATTTCCCCGGCCAGATGGTGCAGTGCGCGCTCGTCCGTGCCGCCAATATACATACCGGGGCGTTTGCGAACAGGCTCCAGCCCTTCGAGAACTTCGATATCATCGGCATCATAGCTGTTCGTATCGGTTTTTTCAGAAGGGGAGAATAGGTCAGACATGGCCGTACCGTTTACTTTCCAATAATCATGTTGTCGTAGAAACCCAGTCTTAAGACCTATCCGCAAAGCGGCGTAAAAGCAAGGCCGATAAGGAAAAGCCGCAATGATAGCTGGAGGGCGTAGTGTTATAGGCAGATTTTTAGACGAGAGATGCCTTGGTATGGTAAGCTGACAAAAGAAGGGTTTCTTCTGGATGTTTTATGAGGGTGTAGCTTGATGGTAAAAAAAATCTTATGGTTATGGACGGTTGTTGCTGTTTCTGCAGCCTTCTTAACAGTCTTGCCTGTTCCCGCACATGCCCAGAAAATTCTGGAAGAGTTCCAAAAGCCCTTGCCGGAACATAAATGGGAGGTGATGCCACAGGAGGAGTTTGAGGCATCGACGGTCCTTCATGAGGAAGTGCCTCTGGGCGATGAGGCCTTATCCTACAAAATCAGATTACCGGAAGGTTGGGAGCAGCCTCAGGACGTAGGGATTAGCAGTTATACGTTGAGTGATAAGCTTTTGGGCGAGATTGCCGTGTTTTACGGGCCGCCGAAGATGTATACACGCAGCCGGTTTACACTTGAGGCGCTGGCACTTGAGTATCAGCTAACAGCGGAGCAGTGGTTTATTCAGCATCTGCTTCGGAACGGTTATACGATTCAGGGGATGGAAGTTATTAGTGATAAGCGTGTGGAGGCTCTGTTCCTTGTCGTTGAAAAAGACGTGACCTATGTCGTACGGGCCGTTGCAGAAATTAACGGAAAGCGGGCTGTTCTTGCGCAGTATTTTCTGCCAACCCAGTATTGGGATGATGAAAAAGTCATACAATCCGAGGTCATGAAATCGTTCACTCTGCTGAGACCGGACACTGAAGATGCCGAGGATATGAATACGTTCTATATTCTGGATATTGCCGAGTTTCAATATCCGTCATCTTGGGAACTAAAAACAGAACCGGTCCGCTCTATAGACCGTCTTGAGGTTGAAATTAGAAGCAGTGCAAAGAGAAAAAGGATTAAGCAGAAGGATGACTGGAAAAAAACCCGCGAACAAAGAGAGCGGGAGCAGGACGAGCGGACGCTGCATGGGCGAATCAATATCCAGTTGGTCTCAAATTTCGCTGCGGAAAGTCTGGAGGATGAGATTGCCAAGCTTAAAAACAAGGTTCTTGGGACAAGCCTTGTTGCAGGGAATGTCATTGAGGCTCAGGATGCCTTTATTTATGACGACGCTATCAGCTTCGGCGAAACCAACGTGTACGAAGCCGTTGATGAAGAGAGCGAACTTTTAAAGTATGAAATATGGTTTACCGTTATGGGGGCCGGTGATTATTACTATTTTGTAACGTTGTTGACGCCTTCGCGGGATGACGATTTCTTCGTGTGGTCGCGTAATACCCAGACCTATAAATTCGTCGTTGAAAACCTGACTTTGCAAACAGATAGCCTTTCTACGGAAGAGTAGCATTCTGTTGGTTCCGGATTTTTCTACGAGGAATAATACATCTTGTATTCGACCGGGTGAATCACATTTTTGTAGCGGTCAATCTCTTCTTCTTTCAGCGTAATATAGGCATCGATCGTATCCTGAGTGAATACGCTGCCCTTTTTCAGAAAATCCTGATCGGCGCGCAATGCCTCTAAAGCCTCTTGCAGCGAGGAAGACAGAGAGGGGATTGCCGCCACGTCTTTTTCAGGTAGCGCGTACAGATTTTTGTCAATAGCATTTCCCGGATGGATTTTGTTTTCCAGCCCGTCCAGTCCGGCCATCAGCATAGCGGCAAAGGCAAGGTAAGGATTGGCGGACGGGTCCGGGAAGCGGATCTCAACACGTTTGCCTGCCGGTGTCGGCGCGCGCGGGATTCGGCATGCAGCGGAGCGGTTGCCCTCGGAATAGGCCAACAGAACAGGGGCCTCATAACCGGGGACGAGGCGTCTATAGCTGTTTGTTGCCGGATTCGTAAAGGCGTTGAGAGCCTTGGCGTGTTTGATGATCCCGCCAATGTAATAAAGCGCGTTTTCAGACAGGCCGGCATAGACATCCCCGGCAAAAAGCGGTTTGCCAGCTTTCCATAGCGATTGGTGGCAATGCATGCCTGAGCCGTTATCGCCCGCAACGGGTTTAGGCATAAAGGTCGCCGTTTTACCGTAGCTGTTCGCAACGTTACGGACGGCATATTTGTAAATCTGCATATTGTCCGCACTGTCGAGCAGCGTTGAGTAAGTCACGCCGATTTCGCATTGTCCGGGGGCGACTTCATGATGGTGTTTTTCAAGGCTAAGTCCCATTGAGCGCATAACGCTGACCATTTCCGCACGCATGTCTGAGAGGCTGTCGAGCGGGCTTTCCGGCAGGTATCCGCCTTTAATGCCGGGGCGGTGCCCCATATTGCCGGTATCGTAGGCGCGCCCTGAATTATAATCGCCTTCTTCGGAATCAATCTGAAACCCCGTACGGTGCGGAGCCGTATCGATTTTAACGTCTTCAAAGATAAAAAATTCGGCTTCCGGCCCGAAATAGGCGGCGTCGGCCATGCCTGTTTCCCGCATATAATGCTCGGCAGCTCTGGCAATCAGGCGTGGGTCACGGCTATAGGGCGCGTTCGTCTTCGGGTCTTTGACATCACAGAAAACTTTGAGTGTCGCTTGCGCGGTGAACGGATCAAGACAGGCTTTGCGTATATCCGGGACAAGGAGCATGTCGGATTCGTCGATGCTTTTCCAGCCTGCGATAGAGGAGCCGTCAAAATAGACGCCGTTTTCAGCCGTATTATTGTCAAAGGCAGAGGCGTGAAGGGCCGTATGCTGCCATTGGCCACGCAAATCCGTAAAGTTCAAGTCAACGAATTCGATGTTATTTTCATCGATGAATTTAAAAAGCTCAGTCTGGGTTTTGAATTTCAGGGGGCTGGACGACACGTTCGGAACCTCGTTTTGTATATTTTCATGTAAATTTTTGACGCTATAGAGGCGATATAAGCTTGACCTGTGCTAGCATAAACATATAGAGAAAACAATTCGAGAATTACCTTGAGGCGGCCGTAGCTCAGTTGGTAGAGCGCTCGGTTGTGGTCCGAGTTGTCGCGGGTTCGAATCCCGTCGGTCGCCCCATTCTGCTCCGCCGTTCGGGGAGGGCGCAGCGCCATGTACGAAAATACTCCTGATTTATGGTTATCCTTTCTTCCCCGGCGGGGCGGCACCGCACATAAATATGGTTATGGTCATGCAGTGATTTACGGTGCACCGGTGCTGACCGGGGCAAGCCGTTTGGCAGCAGAATCTTGCGCGCGGATCGGGTCGGGGCTGACAACGGTGTTATGTACGCCTGAAACCGCGGTGCTTTACCGAACTGCACTCCCGGCGCATATTATGGTACGGGATGACCTGAACTGGACGGATGAGCGTGTGAGCGCAAAACTTTACGGTCCCGGCGGGCTTCCCTCTGCGCCTGATTATGATAGGAGCGTTAAAACGGTTTTGGATGCCGATGCGCTTTTGAACCTGCCGGACAGACTCAATGAAAACTTCGTTCTGACCCCGCATGAAGGGGAGTTTTCCAAGGCCTTTCCGGGGCTGGAGGGCTCAAGGGTCGAGCGGGCCAAAGCGGCTTCGGAGAAAACCGGCGCGGTGATCGTCCTTAAAGGCGCTGATACGGTGATTGCCGGGCCGGACGGGCGCTGTGTCGTTAACACGCATGCTTCCCCTGCGCTGGCCACGGCGGGGAGTGGAGATGTGCTTGCCGGGATGATAACGGGACTGCTCGCGCAAGGTATGGCGCCGTTCGAGGCCTCTTGTGCCGCCGTGTGGATTCACGGAGAGTGCGCCCTTACGTTTGGCTCCGGCCTCGTGGCGTCTGATCTGCCTGATTTAATTCCGGCGGCGTTACAGGATTTGACTTGAATTCTTAATCGTAAACCGTTACTGATACGCCGGTTGCCAGAGTTTGCGGCTGTGGTGAAATTGGTAGACACGCCAGATTTAGGTTCTGGTGCCGAGAGGCGTGGGGGTTCAAGTCCCTCCAGCCGCACCATTTTTTAAAAGAGTTTAGAAGTAAGAGAAGAGACGATGCAGGTTAAGGAATTAAAACAGGACGGTCTGAACCACGAGCTGGAGATTACGGTTTCAGCGAACGACATCGACAAGCGCGTTGATAACCGCCTTCAAGAAGTTGGCAAGACGGTCAAGATGGCGGGTTTCCGTCCGGGTAAGGTTCCGATGGCCATGCTGAAGAAGCGCTACGGTAAGGCGATTATGGGCGAGGTGTTGGAGCTTGCTGTTGATGAGACATCGAAAAAAGCGCTTAATGACAGGAAGTTAACGCCTGCTCTTAAACCAAAAATTGAAGTTAAATCTTTCGATGACGGGAAGGATCTGGTCTACACACTGGCTGTTGAGGTTCTGCCGGAATTTAAACTGGCTGACTTCAAGGGTGCAAAGCTGGAGCGTCCCGTGGCGAAGCCAGACGCTAAATCCGTTGATGACGCACTGGAAAATATTGCGAAGAACAACCTGTCTTCTGTAGAGGTTAAAACCAAGCGCGGTGCGAAAGAGGGCGATATTCTCGTGATCGACTTCCACGGGCGTACGGCGGACGATAACAAGGCGCATGAAGGCATGCATGCGCACGGCCATCACCTGACGTTGGGCAGTGGCCAATTCATTCCGGGCTTTGAGGAACAGTTGATTGGTGCGAAGGCCGGGGAAAAAATTGAGGTTAAGGTCACTTTCCCGGAAAATTACGGCGCGGAAGAGCTTGCCGGGCGGGAAGCGATTTTTGATGTGGATGTCGAACAGATTCGTGAGCCGTCCGAGCCGAAGATCGACGACGAATTCGCGAAGTCTTTGGGGCTTGAGGATGTCGCCGCTCTGAAAAAGGCTGTTGAGGAACAGCTCCAGAAAGAACTGGATAGTCACAGTCGTATGAATCTGAAAAAGGCGCTGCTGGACTTTTTGGATGAAGCGCATGATTTTGAAGTCCCGCCGGGTATGCTGGACATGGAATTTGCACATATTATTCAGCAACTTGAGCTGGAGCGTCAGCGCAGCGGTCAAGATAAAGAGGTGCCGGAAGATGAGAAGGCCGAATACCGCGAGATTGCAGCGCGGCGTATCCGTCTGGGCCTGATTCTGTCCGAGATCGGCAATCGTAATGAATTGACGGTCGGCGATGCGGATTTGCAGCGCGCGGTAATTTCCGAGGCGCAGAAATTCCCCGGTCAGGAGCGGGCAGTTTTTGATTATTATGCGAAAAATCCGCAGGCGCTCGAATCCCTGCGCGCGCCACTGTTTGAAGAAAAAGTCGTTGATTTTATCCTCGAACTGGCCGATGTGACGGATAAGAGCGTTACGCCGGAAGAGCTGTTTGCCGCTCTTGAGGATGAGGACGAGGCCAAACCCTCTAAGCCGAAGAAGAAGGCTGCGGCAAAGAAACCGGCTGCAAAAGCCTCTGCTGACACCAAGGCGAAGGCTGATAAGCCTAAAGAGCAAGGGGCTGCGGCGAAAAAGAAAGCGCCTGCGAAGAAAAAGGCGTCCTAACGGATTTGGGTTAATTTTCTGTTCTTTACAGCACCCTTGTCATCGCGAGCGCAGCGAAGCGATCCAACGTCATAAAATTCTGGATTGCTTCACCGCCCTCGCCGGTTCGCAGTGACGAATGCTTTCCTTTCGCGCCCAGGAATACAAGAGGGTTAATCATTCTCCGGGGCGATGGTTACCGGTGCCCTTAGGTTTTGGAGGTGCCGGATATCTCCCTCGGTGGTGAGTTTCTTGTAAAGAGTGAGTGTGGGGTTCCCGTTCTGATCTATTCCCATGATCGCCATTCTCCCCGTAACATCGCTAAATGTTTGAGCGCACTCTCCCCATATTTTTTCGGAAGAGCTATCCTTGTAGGAGGCTTTAGCGGGAATGGAGCACTCAATGTCTTGGGTTTCATTCCACCAGTTACCTACAAAATTAAAGGTAGGGGAGATGATGAAAGACGTCACAACTCCGCCTCCGATAAGCGCCGCCCATATATCGAAGGGGTCGTTCCGGGTTTGGTTGTCGGATTGCTTACTGTCACTCATTGTTCTTTTTCTCCATATATATGACAGCAGCGTTATACAAAAACCATTATTCTGTCAACTTGAATCCCCTTAAGAAATTCACCATTAGCCCTTGAACAAACATCCGGGTACGGGTACGCTTTCCTTTGAGTTCACTGTGAGGCTGAAAGGCTGTTTTAAGAGAGAGACATCAATGACCGAACGCGATCCTTTAGAAGTTTACAGCAATCACTTGATTCCGACGGTTATTGAGCAGACCAACCGGGGGGAGCGGGCTTTTGATATTTACTCTCGCTTGTTGAAAGAGCGGATTATTTTCCTGACCGGAGAGGTGAACGACCATGTGTCTTCGCTGATCTGCGCGCAGCTCCTGTTTCTGGAGTCTGAAAACCCGAAAAAAGATATTTCCTTTTATATCAACTCGCCCGGTGGTGTCGTGACTTCGGGGTTGGCCATGTACGACACGATGCAATATATTAAGCCGGATGTCTCCACAGTATGTATCGGGCAGGCCGCCTCTATGGGGTCTTTGCTGCTGGCAGCGGGGGCCGCGGGTAAACGTTACGCGTTACCCAACGCGCGGATCATGATTCACCAGCCCTCCGGCGGCGCACGAGGGCAGGCCTCAGATATCGAAATTCAGGCACAGGAAATTTTGCGCTTACGTCACCGCTTGAATCAGATTTATGTACATCATACGGGACAAAAGCTGGCGGCGATTGAAAAGGCGATGGATCGCGATAATTTCATGGGATCTGAGGAAGCGCATAAATTTGGCTTGATTGATAAGGTTGTCGTTTCGCATCCTGTGCCTGATGATAAGGATGGCGCCGACGATAAGAAAAAATAAAGAAGTTTCGCGGTAGAATAGCAGATGCTCTTGAGCGTCTGCTTTGCCGCTCTATCTCCTTTAGGAGGTGGGCATTATTGGGGCCGTATCAGGCCATTTTAGAGGGCTGTAAAGGGGTTAAGTATGTTGGGCGTTTCAAAATCGACATCATATGCTGTGTTGCCGTTGCGGGATATCGTCGTATTCCCGCATATGATCGTGCCGCTGTTTGTCGGGCGGGATAAGTCTGTTCGCGCGCTTGAGCATGTAATGCACGAAGATAAGCAGATTTTGCTGGTAACGCAAAAATCACCATCAGAGGATGATCCCGGTACTGATGATCTGTACATGACGGGAACGATCGGAACGATCCTCCAGCTTTTGAAACTGCCTGACGGAACGGTTAAGGTTCTGGTTGAGGGCGGTGTTCGTGCAAAAGTAGAAAAATTTACGGAAGGTAAGGACTATATAGAGGCAGAAGCGACTGAAATTCTTGATGAAAATACCGGTGGAGATGAGCTTGAGGCTTTGTCTCGCGCCGTTATGGCCCAGTTTGAGCAATATGTGAAGTTAAATAAGAAGATCCCCCCTGAGGTTATCGTGTCTGTGAACCAGATCGAAGATTCCTCGAAAATGGCGGATACGATTGCCTCTCATCTTGTTTTGAAAATCGAGCAAAAACAGGAGCTTTTGGAGGCGGCCTCCGCTATGGAGCGGCTTGAGCGGATTTATGGCTTCATGGAAGGTGAAATCGGCGTGCTTCAGGTTGAAAAGCGGGTCCGTAACCGTGTCAAACGTCAGATGGAAAAGACGCAGCGCGAATATTACCTCAACGAACAAATGAAGGCGATCCAGAAAGAGCTCAATGACGGTGACGAGGGGCTGGACGATATCGCTGAGCTCGAGAAGAAGATCGAGGAGACAAAGCTTTCTAAAGAGGCGCGGGAGCGCGCGCAGACTGAGCTTAAGAAGCTTCGTCAGATGAGTCCGATGTCTGCTGAGGCCACTGTTGTTCGTAACTATCTGGACTGGATTTTGAGCGTGCCATGGGGCAAGCGCAGCCGGGTCAAAAAAGATATCAAGCTAGCGAAAAAGACACTGGATAAGGATCATTACGGGCTGGAGAAGGTTAAGGAACGTATCCTTGAATATCTCGCCGTTCAGCAGCGGACTAAACGGGTCAAGGGACCAATTCTATGTCTCGTTGGGCCGCCGGGGGTTGGGAAAACCTCTTTGGGGCAGTCCATTGCGACGTCTACAAACCGGCATTTCGTCCGGATGTCTTTGGGCGGTGTACGTGATGAGAGTGAGATTCGCGGTCACCGCCGGACCTATATCGGCGCGATGCCGGGTAAGGTCATTCAGGGTATGAAGCGGGCCAAAACAGTTAACCCTCTCTTCCTGTTTGATGAAATCGACAAGCTGGGCTCTGATTGGCGCGGTGATCCGAGTTCCGCGCTGCTAGAAGTTCTGGACCCGGAGCAAAATACGACGTTTCAGGATCATTACCTCGAACTGGATTACGATCTTTCGGACGTGATGTTCGTCTGTACAGCCAATACAATGCAGACGATTCCCCGGCCTTTGATGGACCGGATGGAGGTTATTCGTATTTCCGGGTATACGGAGGATGAAAAACTTGAAATCGTCAAGCGGCACTTGCTGAAAAAGCAGATGCAGGCTGCAGGGCTTAAGAAATCAGAGTTTGCGCTAAGCGATAACGCGATTCGCGATTTGATTCGTTACTATACGCGGGAAGCCGGGGTGCGGAATCTGGAGCGTGAAGTGGCGAATCTATGCCGCAAATCAATCAAAGAGATTCTCATGAAGGGGCGTAAGAAAATATCCATTACGCCGCGTAATCTTGAAAAGTTCGCAGGCATTAAAAAATTCCGTTACGGCGAGATCGAGGAAAAGAACAGAATCGGCGTTGTAACCGGGCTGGCCTATACGGAGACTGGCGGAGACCTGCTGTCGATCGAGGCGGTTAATATGCCGGGTAAAGACGGAAAAGTGACCACGACCGGGAATATCAAGGAGGTCATGAAGGAATCGATTACCGTTGCGGAAATGCTTATTAAATCACGGGCGGCTCTTTACGGTATCGATTATGAGGCGCTGCAGAAGAAGCAGATTCACGTCCACGTCCCTGAAGGCGCTACGCCTAAAGACGGGCCGTCTGCCGGGGCGGCTATGGTGACTGCGATTATGTCCTCTTTAACTGGAATTGAGGTTCGTAATGATATCGCTATGACCGGTGAGGTCAATCTGCGCGGAAACGTGACTGCAATCGGCGGTTTGAAGGAAAAACTTTTGGCGGCTTTACGTGGAGGAATCAAGAAAGTCCTGATTCCCAAGGATAACGAAAAAGATCTGCCTGATATCCCTGCGAATGTCAGGAAAGCCCTTGAAATTGTCCCGGTTGGCACGATTGATGAGGTCTTGGCACATGCGCTGGTTGAAATGCCATGTGGGGAGGACTCTAAAAATGCAGAAAAAATGGACCAAATTACTCCGAATTCTGCGGAAAACGAGGGTGAGGGCGTAATTCGCCATTGACTCATATCCAAGAAAGGGCCTACAAAGTTATATGCGCTGGGAAAACCCCGGAAATCTTGAGGTTTTTGGGGGCCTGCGTAAGGTTTCTGGCCGGGTTGTTTCCGGTCGGGGGCCGGTCTTTATTGCTTAACTCTAACCGAAGGGGGTTCTCGTGAATAAGCAAGACCTTGTATCGAAAGTTGCCAGCTCTGCTGACATTTCCAAATCCAAAGCCGCTCAGGCTGTTGATGCCGTTATTGACGCTATCAAAGCCAGCTTGAAAAAAGGCGATGATGTTCGTCTGGTTGGCTTCGGGACGTTCTCCGTAGCCAAGCGCGCTGCGACAACGGGCCGTAACCCGCGTACGGGCGAGCCGATCAAGATTCCGGCTTCCAAGCAGCCTAAGTTCAAGGCTGGTAAAGAGCTGAAAGAAGCCGTCAACAAGAAATAGGCTTCTTCCTTACAGATAAATCGTTTCGGCCTCGCGTGGATGATCCCTCCGGGGCCGAAGTTTTTTTGTATGATTGATCTTGAGCAGTGGATTTTTATGTGGTTAGTATTTTTTCTGAAAATTCTTATGTTTAATTATTGAGGTGTAAATGGACGAGCTGAGAGCTGTACAGGACAGAATCATTGACGCTCAAGAGAGATTCTGGGGGGCATGCCTTCAAAGGGATACTACACAAGAGCTTATTGTTCCTGAGCGTAAAACAGGAATATTGATGCGCGAAAGGGCAGATCGTTACTATTCAAACCAGTTACAGAAGACCTTTAGGGACGCGAATATCCGTCTTGAGGCATGGGCAAGCCTGATTAACTTTCAGTGTGTCGTAGGAAATGCTGTGATGTCTTCTGAGATGAATGAACAGCTCTATGACACTGTAGCTAATGGATTGCGCCCTTACCTCTACCAAACGAAAGATTCTGAAATTGGATTATTTGCCCAGAGCGCAGGTTCGATTGGGGTACAAACTTTTGGCCCGCTCGTACAGTTCTCAGCTGTTCAATCGACGATTGATCTGTTAAGAGCGACAGAGGCGCTAAGAGATCAGGGGAGGCTGGCCGATTCGGCTGTCTGGGACGGTATAAGGGATATCGAAGTTAGCAGCGCAAAAAGATCAGGTCAGGGTTCTTTGTACCATTACTATAATCTGGGAGAACCGCAATCATGGGGCGAAAAATCCCTGACCACGACCGGGCATTTGTATCTGTCAGACCTGTATCCCCCCAACATAACCCCTTCCAGATAAACAGTCCGCGGTATAAAAAAGGGAAAATGGTGGGCGATGACAGGGTCGAACTGCCGACATCCTCGGTGTAAACGAGGCGCTCTACCACTGAGCTAATCGCCCTTACCGGGTAAGGATAGAGTTTTCTAGTCGTTTCTGTTCTAAAAATCAAGCGCCTCTCGTGCCGACTGGTGAATTTTTTTGACGAAGGGGCGTATTTGGCCTAAAACACCCGCATGGTAGGTTTGCCGGAAATAAAGCGTCACAGGACGCATAGGGTCGATGTTCGCAGGGTCTCTGTTGGGGGTGGCGCACCGGTGCGGGTGCAATCCATGACCAATACGGACACGGCGGATGTAGAGGCAAGCTTCGCACAGGTCAAAGAGCTATTCCTCGCTGGCTCCGAGATCGTTCGTGTGACCGTCAATAACGATGCAGCGGCGAAGGGCGTTGCGCTCTTGCGGGAGCGTCTGGACGCCGAAGGGTTGGATGTGCCGTTGGTCGGTTGTTTCCATTATAACGGCCATACGCTCTTAAGCGATTATCCTGAACTTGCATGCGCGCTCGATAAATACCGGATCAATCCGGGGAATGTCGGCTTCGGGCAAAAGCGCGACCGGCAGTTTGAGATTATGATCGAAAAGGCCATTGAATACGATAAGCCGGTGCGGATCGGGGTCAATTGGGGTTCACTGGATCAAGCCTTGTCTGCGAAGCTGATGGATGAGAACGCAGCACGCGCTGAGCCGTGGGATGCTGATAGCGTCATGCGTGAGGCTTTGGTGCAATCGGCGCTCTCCAGTGCGGAGAAGGCGCAGGAGATTGGCCTGCCGGCAAATAAAATCATCCTTTCGGCTAAGGTCAGCCGCGTCCCGGATTTAATAGCCGTGTATAGAGCCTTGGCAGCGCGGTCAAACTATGCGCTCCATCTGGGGTTGACCGAGGCTGGAATGGGCTCGCGCGGGGTTGCGGCCACGGCGATTGCAGAGGGGCTTTTGCTCCATGAGGGGATCGGTGATACGATCCGCGCTTCTTTGACGCCGGAGCCGGGGGGGGCACGTACGCAAGAGGTCAAGGTTTGTCAGGAGATCCTGCAGGTGCTAGGCATTCGCTCCTTTGCGCCGCAGGTGAGTGCTTGCCCCGGTTGCGGGCGTACGACCAGTACGGTGTTTCAGGAACTCGCCGGGAGTATCCAGCATTTTCTCGATACGCAAATGCCGGTCTGGAAAAAGCGCTATCCCGGCGTGGAGGGCTTGAACGTTGCTGTAATGGGCTGCATCGTGAACGGCCCCGGCGAGAGCAAGCACGCTGATATCGGGATTTCTCTCCCCGGCACAGGCGAAAGTCCTGTCGCGCCGGTCTTTATGGATGGGAAGAAAACTCATACCTTGCGCGGGGAGCGTATAGCGGAGGAGTTCCAGACCCTCGTCGAGGAGTATATCGAAAACCGCTTCGGCGCGGGGCAGCGGGCGGCCTAAAGTGCCGGATTTTTAAGAGGAAGAGAAATAACGTGGGCTCCGGTGCTTCTCCGGGCGTGGCGGTCATGGGCTTCAAGAACTGCGTTGAAAAGTTTATTAATGTCCAATACGGTTTTGCCCCCTATATTATAGGAGCTTTTCGCGTCGCCGAGCCACTTTTCCCGTAAGCTGTTGATGCCGGCATTATAACGGTTCGCGGAGACCATCCTGAACGGTTTTTGTATGATTTTAATTTTGGTGTCTGTTGTTTCCGGATACTTTTCTTCCCTGGTGCTGTCCGGGACCGTATAGTCCAGGCAGATCATATCGGGTTCCCGGACGAAACGTTCAGCGAATTCGCCGAGTTCTGCTTCAAAATACGGATTGTTTTTGAATAGGTGAAATTTGACGCGTTCTTCCATGACTTTTTTCATGAAGGTTTTTAGGGCTTCTGCAACATCCTCACGGCCCATTTCATGGAGTGCTTTGCATGCAGTTACAACAGCTTCAGGGAGGCGCGGCTCTTTCCTCCGCTTTTGGTTCGCCTCCTGCAAGCGTGTTTTAACGTTTTCCATCATCTTCTCTATTTCTTGCGCCACTGTTCCGACCAAGGATATCCAATCCTGTATATTTTTTTCCAATGACCCCGGAGAGGGTGGGTTTTTTGCATCGACCGTTCTTTCAATTTTATACAAGGTGTTGTTGCTAACCGGTATATCAAGCCGAAGCATCACTGGCTCGCATGTTTTTTGACTGTATCGCAGGGCAGTCTCAACGATGTTTTTAAGGGAATGTTGGGCGCTGTTATAGGGAGGGAAACGCAGCAGGGGATGGCCCTTTTTGTCTTGCTCGACAACATAAGAAATTTTGTTACTAGGCGCAGGGGTGGAAGCGCATCGGACAAGGGAGAGTTTTTGTTTTATGTCACTGCTCATGCTGTTTGCTGTTCCTAAAGTATGGCAAAGCCAAAGAAACTTTCTATAAAAAATAATTATTTATGTCAATAAAAAAGGAGTGTTCCTCCGAGGAGATCCATGCTTAAATCTCTTCATGCAGCTTCAAAACAAAAAATTGTTCAAAGAGCAGGCCTATATTGACGGGCAGTGGGTTAGCGGTACGAAGAACTTTGCCGTTACGAATCCTGCGGATGGAGCGCAAGTTGCTACTGTGCCCGACTTGGGTATTCAGGAGACGAAAACAGCTATAGAGGCGGCCCGTAAGGCTTTGCCAGGCTGGGCGGCTTTGAGCGCAAAAGAGCGGGCGGCGATCTTGCGCCGCTGGGCGGATCTTGTTGTTGAGCATGCGAACGATCTGGCGGCGCTCATGGTGGCGGAGCAGGGTAAGCCCTTTGCCGAGGCGCGTGGGGAAATCCTCTACGGCGCGGCTTTTCTGGAGTGGTTTGCTGAAGAGGGCAAGCGGGCTTACGGGGATGTTATTCCCAGCCCTATCAAGAGAAGCCGTATTTTTGTAACGCGTCAGCCTGTCGGGGTATGCGCCCTGATTACGCCGTGGAATTTTCCATCGGCCATGATTACGCGCAAGGCTGGGGCAGCGCTGGCTGCGGGCTGCACCTGCGTGGCCAAGCCTGCGGCAGAAACACCGCTTTCGGCGCTGGCGCTGGCTGTTCTGGCGGAGGAGGCAGGCGTACCGCCGGGCGTGTTCAATATCGTGACGACCTCCGATTCTGCCTCTATAGGCAAGGAGCTGTGCGAGAATAAAACCGTGCGCAAACTCTCCTTCACCGGCTCAACTGAGGTCGGTAAAATCCTGATGCGCCAATGTGCAGGGACGCTCAAGCGCCTGTCTCTTGAACTTGGCGGCAATGCGCCCTTTATTGTGTTTGACGATGCGGATATTGACGCCGCGGTGGAGGGCGCGCTTACTTGTAAATACCGCAATGCCGGACAGACATGCGTATGCGCAAACCGGATTTTTGTACAGGCGGGTATCTATGATGAGTTCGCTAAAAAATTCACGGAGAAAGTTAAGGCGCTCAAAGTCGGAAACGGTGCGGAGGAGGGCGTCACAGTCGGGCCTCTAATTAATGAAGATGCCGTTTCCAAGGTACAGGCACATATTAAGGACGCGGCAGATAAGGGCGCTAAGCTTTTAGCAGGAGGAAGACCTCATGTGCTAGGCGGGCTGTTTTTTGAGCCGACTGTGATCGCCGGCGCAACGCAGGACATGAAATTTGCACAGGAAGAGACGTTCGGACCTGTTGCCCCTCTGTTCAAGTTTGAGAGCGAGGAGGAAGTAATACGGCTTGCGAACTCAACGCCCTACGGTTTGGCGGCCTATTTCTATGCGCGGAACATGGGGCGGGTTGTACGTGTGTCTGAAGCGTTGGAATTCGGAATGGTCGCCGTAAATACGGGGATTCTTTCCACAGAGGTTGCGCCCTTCGGTGGCGTCAAAGAGTCCGGCTTTGGCCGCGAGGGCTCGAAATATGGTCTGGATGAATATCTAGAGATCAAATACACCCTTTTAGCAGGCTTAGACTCGTAAAGGGCATACTCAAAAGGTGAGGAGAAAACTTACATGCTGATAGGCGTCCCCAAAGAAATCAAAACATTGGAGCACCGTGTTGGGCTGGTGCCATCCTCGGTGAAAGAATTTACAACGCGCGGGCATGAGGTGCTGGTGGAGACCGGAGCCGGAGCGGCCATTAACTTCACGGATGCCGATTATGTGGAGGCCGGTGCAAAAATTGCCGGTGATGCGGCTGCCGTATTCGAAAAGGCAGAGATGATCGTCAAGGTCAAGGAGCCTCAGCCCGAAGAATGCGCAATGCTTCGGGAGGATCAGGTTTTATTCACCTATTTGCATCTGGCGGCAGACAAGCCACAGGCAAAGGCTTTGATGGAATCTGGTTGTATTGCGATTGCCTATGAAACGGTCACCGGACGCGATGGGCGCGGCTTACCGTTGTTGGAACCGATGAGCGAAATTGCCGGGCGGCTTTCTATCGTTGTTGGTGCGGATTGCCTCCAGAAACATAAGGGCGGGACCGGGCGCTTGATTGGCGGGGTCCCGGGTGTGAAGCCTGCGGAGGTGCTCATTATCGGCGGCGGTGTATCGGGTTTTCATGCGGCGCAAATGGCAACGGGGCTGGGGGCGAATGTTACGATTCTGGAGAAATCTAACGAGCGTATGCGTTTTTTGGATGAATATTTCCATGGGCGGGCAAACATCGTCTATTCTAACACGGATACGCTGGAGCGGGCTGTGCGCAAATCCGATCTGATCATCGGAGCTGTTTTGATTCCCGGGGCGTCAGCACCGACCTTGATCTCAAGAGGCATGCTTTCCCAGATGATTCCCGGGACGGTGCTTGTCGATATTGCGATTGATCAGGGCGGCTGTTTTGAAACCAGTAAACCGACGACTCATGATGAGCCGACCTATGTTGTTGATAATGTTGTCCATTATTGCGTGGCAAACATGCCGGGTGCTGTACCCCTGACCTCTGCGTTGGCTTTAAACCATTCCGTTTTGCCTTACGCGCTGGCCTTAGCAGAAAAAGGGTGGCAAGCAGCCTTGAAAGATGTTGCAGGATTTCTTCCTGGCCTGAATGTTTGTAAGGGGGAAATTACGCATGAGGCCGTTGCAAAATCTCTGGATTTACCGTTTAACGCAAAGCCGAAGGCACTAGCTGCATAAAAGGACAAAAGTGGGCTTTTACAGCGTCAAAACCCGTTGACACAGGCGGGGCGAAGCTGGTAATTAGTCTTACCTCAAATGCGCGGGTGTAGCTCAGTTGGTTAGAGCGCCGCCCT
>JAGRKA010000004.1:17523-88494 GCA_020442475.1 Alphaproteobacteria bacterium
CGAGTTCAAGTCTCGTCACTCGCGCCATTTGAAGGTCTTTTTCTTTGTTATCCCTATAAAAACGCTTTTCTCTATAAAATCTGACAGAGATATCAACGCCTTGGGGCGGTGTTCCCATCAGATATTCAGGCTAAGGGGGCGTTGTTATCTCTCTGGAGGCGCGGGGGAATTTTGATCGGCGCGTCGATCATCACTATAGCGGAAGCGTGCGTGGAGATGGTCAGTAGTTCTATGCCCATAATATGCGGCTAGCAAGCCTGCTGCACAGGTGCCAAGGCCGTAACCGATCAGAGCCGCGGCATCTCCACCGGTTGCCAAGAGAGCATCCGGCGTGTTTTTACTGGACATGTCAATGATTTCAATAAATTTATCAAGTGCTGCGATCCCGAATATGCAGCTTAAACCTCCAGATGCCAATGCCTTCGAGCCATTTCGTGTAATAGCATTTCGTCTGAGGGTGTTTTGATTTTGAGACAATTCCGGGCGCTCTGAAATAAGTGGCATGTTTATAAACTCCTCCTTTGAGTGGAAGTTTGTTAACATAATACATTACCTATGTGCAATGTTTTTTTGGAATGCTCTGAGCATCCCGGTCAATATCCTGTCTGCATAAGGGCTAGCGCTGGTGAATAAGGCTCTGTGCTTGATGAATGCGGGCATGTCTGGCGACATGCTCCGGAGAGGTTTTGGCCGCCGATTTTGGAATCCCAATACCCTCAATTCGATCTACGGTTCTTGAGTAGTAGCGTTTTGCTCCGGCAAGGCCTACTGTGATTGCAGATACTGAGAACGCTGCTACTAGGGTAACTACATTGTCCTGTGGGGGCATAGTGCCTGCAAATGCATTAAATGTTTCATACAAGCCATAGCTCCCTCCAACGGAAACAGCGGAGGATGTGAGAGCTTTTAGGCCGTTACGTATAATAGAAGCGCGTCTTTCCCGATTTTCTTCCGGGTTTAAACGTGGGTGGTCCTTTATAATAGCCATCATCGTATCCTTACCTACCCATTTGAAATTTTCGTCTAAAATAGGATGAACGGAAATAATTGTCCATACATAATGGGAAAAACGTATTTTTATTTCAAGATTACGTATGGGTGAAGTGGAGGAGGTTTAGCGTCCCAGTGTGACTGCGGTACCGCTGGCGCTGACCATGAGCATAGAACCTTTGGCACCCATAACCTGATAATGGAGCGCCATGCCGACAATGGCATCCGCACCTTGTTGCCTTGCGGCGTCTTCCAGCTCTTTCAGCGCGATATCCTTGGCATCGCGGACGGTTTTTTCGTATGCGCCGGAGCGGCCGCCAAAAAAATCACGGATGCCTGCAAAAATATCTTTGATGATATGCGCGCCGACGATGGCTTCTCCGCTGACAATACCCTTGTATTCATGGATGGTGCGGCCTTCGATATTATAGGTCGTCGTTACAATCATAAGAGCATCCTTTTCAGCGTTCCAAATTTATTAGGCGGCAGCCTTGCGGTATTCCAGAATACGTTTTTCCATCTCTGGGCGGAAATGACGGATCAGGCCTTGAACCGGCCAAGCCGCCGCATCGCCGAGAGCGCAGATCGTATGGCCTTCGATTTCTTTGGTCACTTCATAGAGCATGTCAATTTCTTCGACGCTTGCATTGCCGTGAACCATGCGGGTCATGACACGCCACAGCCAGCCTGTGCCCTCGCGGCAGGGCGTACATTGACCGCAGCTTTCATGCATGTAGAAGCGGGACAGGCGGCAGATCGCATAGACGATGTCTGTGGATTTATCCATAACGATTACACCCGCCGTGCCCAGCCCGGTTCCGGCCTCACGTAAGGAATCAAAATCCATATGGATGTTTTCGCAGGTGCCTTTCGGGATCAGGGGGGTTGAAGAGCCGCCGGGAATGACCGCCTTCAGGTTCTCCCAACCTCCGCGTACACCGCCGCAATGTTTCTCCAGCAACTCCCGTAAGGGAATGCCCATAACTTCCTCGACGTTGCAAGGCTGGTTGACGTGGCCGGAAATGCAAAACAGCTTCGTCCCGGCATTTTTCTCATTTCGACCAAGAGCTGAAAACCAGCCTGCGCCGCGCCGTAGTATCGTTGGCGCGACTGCGATCGTCTCAACGTTATTGACGGTCGTCGGGCAGGAATACAGGCCAGCCATGGCTGGGAAGGGTGGTTTGTTACGCGGCTGGCCCTTTCTGCCCTCGATGGATTCGATCAAAGCCGTTTCTTCGCCGCAAATATAGGCGCCTGCGCCCCGGTGCAGGATAATGTCGAAATCCCAGCCTGAGCCGGCGGCATTTTTACCCAGAAGGCCGGCATCATAGGCTTCCTCAATGGCGGTCAGGATAGCGGAGCCCTCATTGAAAAACTCGCCGCGAATATAGATATAGGCGGCATGCGCGCCCATTGCAAAACCGGCCAGCAAACAGCCCTCTAGCAGCTTGTGCGGCTCGTTGCGTAAAATGTCGCGGTCCTTGCACGTGCCCGGTTCGGATTCATCGGCGTTGACGACCAGATAATGCGGGCGCCCGTCCGATTCCTTAGGCATAAAGGACCATTTCATCCCTGTCGGGAATCCGGCTCCGCCGCGCCCGCGCAGGCCGGAGGCTTTCATCTCGTCAATAATCCACTCGCGGCCCTTTTTGATCAGCGTGGCCGTCTTATCCCAATCGCCCCGCTTTTTCGCAGCCTTCAGCCCGGCCTCTTCCCAGCCGTAAATATTCGTAAATATGCGGTCCTTATCGTCGAGCATTTATACGACCCCCGCTTTTTTCGCTTCTTTTTCCAGCGTCGTCGGCCCTGTCAGGGCCATGGAGGCTTTCCGGCCTTTTTGCGACCCGATTTTAGGTTTCAGATCATCGGCCAGCATAGCCAAAATCTCCTTCATGGATTCGGAGGTCAGATCTTCGTAATAATCGTCATTGATCTGGATCATCGGGGCGTTGACGCAGGCGCCAAGGCATTCCACCTCCATCAGGGTGAACTTCCCGTCCTTCGTCGTTTCACCCAGCCCGATACCCAAATGATCGGTGCAGGCTTTAACGATCGCATCCGCATTACAGAGCCAGCATGGCGTCGTGGTGCAGAGCTGGATCAGATATTTTCCGACGGGCGCGAGGTTATACATGGAGTAAAAGCTTGCGACCTCATAAACCTTTATGGGCGGCATATCGAGCAATTCCGCGATATGGTCCATGGCAGCGCGAGGGATCCAGCCGCCATAAACGGGGCTGGCTTTTGCGCCGTCTTCAGCCACTTGCCGCTGAGCCAGATCCAGCAAGGGCATCACCGCTGATTGTTGGCGTCCCTTCGGATACAGGTTGATAATCTTCTCCACCTTTGTCCCATTCCGGAAAGCAAAGTTGGCAGGCTGGTATTCGGCATGTAGTTCAAATGGTTTTTTCACCGGTCAATCTCTCCAAACACAATATCAAGCGAGCCGATGATCGAAACCGTATCGGCGAGCTGGTGGCCTTTGCTCATGAAATCAAGCGCCTGCAAATGCGCGAAGCCCGGAGCGCGGATACGGCAGCGATAGGGGCGGTTCGTCCCGTCAGACACCAGATAAACGCCAAACTCGCCCTTCGGCGCTTCAACGGCGGTGTATGTTTCTCCGGCGGGGACGTGATAGCCTTCCGTATAGAGCTTGAAATGATGGATCATGGCTTCCATGGAACTTTTCATCTCTGCGCGCGGGGGCGGGCAGATTTTGTAGTCATTCACCTTGACCGGCCCTTTGGGCATTTTTTCGAGGGCCTGTTTCATAATTTTCAGGGATTCGCGCATTTCAGCCATGCGCACCAGATAGCGGGCGTAGCAATCGCCGGTTTTCCCGACAGGGATATCGAAGTCAAACTCTTCATACGAATCATAGGGCTGGTTCTTCCGTAAATCCCAAGCAACGTCAGAGGCGCGGAGCATCGGCCCGGAAAAGCCCCAGTCGAGGGCTTCGGCCTTCGTAACGGTCCCGATATCGACCGTCCGTTGTTTGAAGATACGGTTCTCCGTTAGCAGCGTATCCAGATCGTCGATGAATTTGGGCAAGGATTCGCACCATTCCAGCATATCCTCGATCAGCCCGGCAGGCATGTCCCGGGCAACGCCGCCAGGACGAAAATAATTGGCGTGCAGCCGTGCGCCGCAGACACGCTCGTAAAACTCCATGCCCTTTTCGCGTTCTTCAAATCCCCACAGGGCAGGCGTGATCGCGCCCACATCCAGCGCAAAGGTCGTGATATTCAGGATATGGTTGAGAAGCCGGCCCAACTCGCAGAACAGCACACGGATATATTGTCCGCGTTTTGGCGGCGTAATACCCAGCAGTCTTTCGGTCGCCAGCGCGAAAGCATGCTCTTGGTTCATCGGCGCGACATAGTCCAGCCGGTCGAAATAGGGCAGGGCTTGCGTATAGGTTTTGTATTCGATCAGCTTTTCGGTGCCCCGGTGCAGTAGGCCGATATGTGGGTCCGCCCGCTCGACGATCTCACCTTCCATCTCCAGCACAAGCCGTAGCACACCGTGCGCTGCCGGGTGCTGCGGCCCGAAATTCATCGTAAAGGGACGAATTTGCGTTTCTTCGCCGATATCGAGATCTTCTGCCGTATGTGTCGTCATGATCGTTTGCTCTCCCGCCAGCCATGAGCCGGAGCGTGTTCAGGGGAATCGCTCGCGTCGTTCTTATCCGCTGTATTGCTTGCTTTTTCATCGCCGGGCAGGGGGCGCTGCACATCCGTCATGCCCTCCCAAGGGGAAAGATAATCGAAGGTTCGGAAATCCTGCGTCAACTTGACTGGTTCATAGACGACGCGTTTAAGCTCCTCGTCGTAGCGTAGTTCTACATAGCCGGTCAGCGGGAAGTCCTTGCGTTGTGGGTGCCCTTCAAAGCCATAATCCGTCAGGATGCGGCGCAAATCAGGATGGCCTTCAAACATAATTCCATACATGTCCCAGACTTCACGCTCCAGCCAGCCGGCAGTGCTAAAAATACTGGTGACGGTTGGAACAAGCGTATCTTCCGCAACGCCGATTTTGACCCTTATCCGTTGATTATGACGCAACGACAGAAGTGTATAGACGACATCGAAGCGTTCCGCTTTTTCGCTGGCTACGCGCTCCGGGTAATCCACGGCGGTGATATCCATCAAAAGCTGGAAGGTGCATTCCTTGTCGTCGCGCAGGAAATAGAGTACGCGCTCAATATCTTCGCGCCGCGCGCGGACGACGAGCTCCTTCCCGGCGAACAGGTAGCCTTCCACGGACTCACCGAGCCGTTCATGGATATAATCGGCCAGATCTCTAAGGGCTTCACCGGGCAATGCGTGTGTCCTCCCGTTGGATTTTCTTCTGGAGCTGGAGCAGCCCGTAAACAAGCGCTTCTGCCGTGGGGGGGCAGCCCGGTACGTAAATATCTACCGGTACGATCCGGTCACAGCCGCGTACGACTGAATAGGAATAATGGTAGTAGCCGCCGCCATTGGCGCAGGAGCCCATCGAAACAACCCAGCGCGGCTCCGGCATCTGGTCGTAAACTTTACGCAGGGCAGGCGCCATCTTATTGGTGAGCGTCCCGGCTACGATCATCACGTCCGATTGACGGGGAGAGGGCCTTGGGATGATCCCGAAACGGTCTAGATCGTAGCGGCTCATATAAGAGTGAATCATTTCAACCGCGCAGCAGGCCAGTCCGAATGTCATCGGCCATAGGCTCCCCGTCCGCGCCCAGTCGAAAAGATTGTCGGCTTGAGTCAGCAGGAAGCCTTTTTCATCCAGCGTCTTCGAAATCGCAGCCGGAACGACATCCTGCTCTACCGCAGGCGGCATCGGAAGATCTGTTTTCAGCGCATAAGACGGCGCTTCTATAATTTTTTTATCATGCCCCATAACCGGCTACTCCCACTCCAGTCCGCCTTTTTTCC
The DNA here is from genome assembly GCA_020442475.1 of Alphaproteobacteria bacterium. Lineage (GTDB taxonomy): Bacteria > Pseudomonadota > Alphaproteobacteria > Micavibrionales > Micavibrionaceae > JAGRKA01. The sequence continues at coordinate 23,436 of JAGRKA010000004.1, forward strand.
ACTCATAAACAAAGCCGACCGTTAAAACGCCAAGAAAAGCCATCATGGACCAGAACCCGAAAAGTCCGATCTCTTTGAGGGAGATGGCCCAGGGAAACAGGAAGGCGATTTCAAGGTCAAAAATAATAAAGAGCAAGGTCACGAGATAAAAGCGTACATCAAACTTGTTACGGGCATCCGTAAAGGCATCGAATCCGCACTCATAGGCGCTGAGCTTCTCGGAATCCGGTTTGGCGGGTCCGGCCAGAAGCGACATGATAATCATGCCCGCCGAGACGGCGGACGCCACGGCGATAAAAATGAGAATCGGCAGATATTGAATCAAAAAATCCTGAGGAGCCATTGTCTGAATTCAACCTTTTGAAGACCTTACGGCAACAGTTTTAACACCGCTTTCTTACAAAGGAAACAGCAATTGCAGCCCTGTGTACAGAAAAATGGGCTGTGTCGGTAAAGGCTTTATCTTTTATGAAGGGGCGTTATCCCGATCAGAGACAAGCCGCACAGGTTTATACGGAGTTATTAAATCACCGACATCACCTTCAATTCTGTTTCGAATCGATAGTTGGTAGTTCTGAAATGTATATGTATTAGGAAGATTCCTTGTAATTTTCCTAGTTGTGGTCAGAATTTTTGAGTTCAAAACATCATCCTGACGTAAAAGCCTTTCAGCCTCTATCTTGATAGCCTGTATCGTATTTTCAACGCTTTCGTCACCTTTTTGTAAGAGGGGAGAAAGGATGCGGTCCACGTCTTTTTCTGTATCCAAAATGTCTTCACCGGTCAAAGGCCTATACAGGCCTTTTTGGGCCGCGGCAATTACGGCTACAATCGGAAGGTCATTGTAATCCCAAAACCGAGTGAACTCGATAGTATTTTTGCCGTTTGTTCTTCCAAAGTCTGTTTTTAGAGAACGTCCATTAAGAGTATCGAAGAAAGGTGACTCTTCGATCCGCTTAAGCTCACTGAGAATGTGACGCCCTTCTTCGGGAGACATAATCGCGTCTTTGTAATGACACAGACCAAACCCTCCCGTTTTTGCATTATTATAAAGAGCTGCCAGCAAAAACCCCGGCTCTATATCTTCTAAGGGAATATTGCGCGGTTCAAACTTATAGTGTGAAGGAATTTTTTGAAGTTCTAAAACTTCTTCACCGGTAAGAGGTTTTACCCTGCTAGGCATTGCATGTGTGCGAAGATTTTTTTGTTGCCGCGCAATAAAGAGGCCAATTTCCTCCTGAAGAAGCTCTATCCTCTTTATAAAATTTTTAGAGTGTTCGGTAGAGAGTTTTAACGACAAAGTATCATTAGCAAGTGTACGTTTGCATGTAAGAATCATGCCGCGCTCCATGATTTTACGTGTTTTTGGGTCTTGCGTAACAAGGTTTAGAAGGGGAGGCACCTCTTCCGCGTCCAAAAAAAGATCGTAAATTGTCGGCCTGCCAAATTCGTTTACATGCTTGGAGCCATCTATCTGGTAGGAAATCATTAGTATTTTTTTATGGAAATTACATCCATTGCTTTCTGGACCGTGCGCGTTGATAGTTATGGCTGGGATTGCTTGACGTACTGTTTCTTCAAATTGGGTAGAGAGAATTGTATCTGAAAAGCTTGTGGCGTGCACAGCTACAGAGTGGGCGACATCCTCTGATTCTTCATATTCATTTGCCGAGCGCAAAGCCATCATACAATCTCCACAATTTTATATTAAAGGGTGCATTCCAGCGCTGCTTTAGCCAAAGGCAGGAATATACTGCACGGCTTATAATCTATAACGCAGATTTGTAGTATATTATGTTAAAATTTACAAGGAAATTGATTATGAAGGAGCTTGATCGGAGATTCTATATTCCATAAAAACATCCCTACCACAACATTATTTTCATAATGTTGTGGGCTTGCTAAACATTTTTCCTGATTGCCGGAAAGGAGAAAACTCGCTATATAGCAGGCTAACTCTTTTAACTGGTAAGGAATCGATACTATGAGGCTCTCTGCTGCGCTGCCTGGCGTGCTTGCACTTTCTGTTTTAACTGTTTTGCCTGCGCATGCCCATGATCCCGCCCACCACCATGAGAGCGTGGATGCAAGCTCGCAACGAGAGAGTGTAAAAGGTATTGCGCTTCACGGCGCTGGACACGAAGGGCATGGGCGTGCCTCTGCCCATGCGCCGATCGGTGTGATGGGGGACCATATGCACGGTAAAGGCGAATGGATGCTTTCTTACCGTTACATGTACATGGATATGGACGGTAACCGGAAGGGTGACAGTTCGATTGATCCGGTCACGATTGTGACGATGGAGCCGAACCGCTTTTTTGGTATGGCCGGGCAGCCTTCGACGCTGCGGGTTGTGCCGACGCATATGAGCATGGAGATGCACATGTTCGGGGCGATGTATGCCCCTGCGGACTGGGTGACTTTAACGGCCATGGCGGGTTATACCGAAAAGGATATGGATCATACGACCTTTGCGGGCGGGGCCGGGACATCCGTGCTCGGCACTTTCTCGACGCAGAGCGAAGGCTGGGGCGATGTGAAACTGGGCGGGCTGTTCGGTCTGTATGATGACGGTGTGAACAGGGTACATCTGAATGCAGGGATTAGCTTGCCCACCGGTTCTATCAAGGAATCAGCGACCGTTCTTGCGCCAAACGGTATGACGCCGCGTTTGCGGATGCCTTATGCTATGCAGCCTGGGACCGGGACATATGATTTTCTGCCCGGCGTGACCTATAACGGGCACAGCGGTGCGTGGGGTTGGGGTGCGCAGTACCGTGCTGAGATTCGTTTGGAGGATGAAAATGACGAGGGCTATGCATGGGGTGATAAGCATGCGCTAAGTGTCTGGGGCAGCTATGAATGGGCGTCGTGGATCAGTACGTCGGCGCGGCTTTCGGGAACCGCACAGGGTGATATTGATGGAATAGATCCCCAGATCGTTGCACCTGTACAGACGGCGGACCCCGACAATTACGGCGGACGTGCGCTGGATCTGATGCTGGGTGTTAACTTGCTTGGAACGAAAGGCGAGGTGAAAGGGCAAAGGTTGGCTGTCGAGGCAGGGCTGCCGCTTTACCGTGATCTAAACGGGCCGCAGATGGAAACGGACTGGACGTTGACACTCGGCTGGCAGTACGCGTTTTAGAGAAGGGGGCAGTTTAGGGAGTGGGTAGGTTCTCCCATTTCTACGCGCATTCTTTCTTTTTTGCGCTTTCGAAGTATCGGGCTGCATTGCGGAAGAGCGCCAGCCCGTCGGCCTCTTCGGGGAGTGACTGATTTGTGCGTCGGGCTGTGTCTTTCAGCCGGTCGTAATCGTCCCGCTGCCATGTGAACATGCCGCGTTCCGGGTGCGGCATCATGGTGAGGATGCGCCCGGATTCATCCGTAATCGCCGCAATATCGTCCAGTGAGCCGTTTGGGTTGTAAGGAAATTCACCGTTTGCGGCAGATTCATCTTTCATATAGCGGGCTGCAATCTGGCCGTTGCGTTTGAGGGCTGCAAGCGTGTCATTGCTCATCATGAAGCGGCCCTCGCCGTGCGCAACCGGGATGTGTAGCCGCTCAATCCCTGAAAGCCAAGGGGAGCGATTGTCTATGTCAACCGCAAGATCGACCCAGCGGCACTGATAGCGCGCGCTTTTGTTATGAGTCAAAGCCACAGGGCGCTTGCCATAATGCCCGTTAAAGGCCGGGACCAACCCAAGATTTGCGGAAATCTGACAGCCATTGCAAATACCGATTGTCAGTGTATCGCGCTGCACGAAGTTCAAAAGCGGTTCCCACAATGCCAGCTTGATTTTTTGTGCGAAGGCGTTACCGGACCCCGTATCGTCTCCATAGGAAAATCCGCCGGGAATGGCGAGGATTTGAGTTTCATCCAGTTTCTGAGGGGTGTCTATCAAATCATTGATATGAATTATGTTTCCGCTCAGACCGACATGCTCAAACGCGTAGAGTGTTTCCTCTTCGCAATTCAAGCCGTAGCCGCTGAGTATTAAGACGCGTGCGCTCATCAGTAATCCCTCAGCGTCTGTTTGTAGGCTTCATCTAAAACCTGAATATCAGTGTCTAGTATGCTGTGAATACTAAGTTTATTGCTGTACGCAATATGGCCGATCTGGTGAATGTGTTCAAAGCCTTTGAAATTTTTCTCGAACGCCTCTTTATTTTGTGGCGCAACGGTTACAAGGATACGGCCTGCGCTCTCGGAATACAGTGCCTTGTCTGCAGGCAAATCCAAAGCGGAGAGATCGATATCAAGCCCCATTTGCCCGGCAATCGCCTTCTTTGCCAGCGCCACGCCAAGCCCGCCAAGCCCTACAGCCAGTCCGGATGCGATAAGGTTCCGCCGGGCTGCGCGGCTGTAGAGCGTGTAGAGGCGCAGATTCGTATGGCCGTCTACCTGCGGGACGTTATGGCCTAATGCGCCGTGCATGTCATAATATTCAGACCCGCCGCACTCATCTTTCGTTTCACCGAGGAGGTAGACAAGATCCCCAACCGCCTTGGGGGCAAGAGATATGGATTGCTCTACATGCGGAATAACACCGATGGAAGAGACAAGAAGTGTCGGCGGCGCAGAGATTTTGACTGGCTGGCCGTTTGCGTCATAACCCTTGAAATCGTTGAACATGGAGTCCTTGCCGGAGATAAAAGGCGTACCGTATTTGACGGCGAGTTCGTAAATCGCTTCGGCGGCGCGCTTCAATTGGCCCAGTCGTTCCGGTTCATCAGAGGAGCACCAGCAGAAATTATCCAGCAAGGCCAGGTGGTTGATATCCGCACCGGCTGTGACGGCGGCTCGTACAGCCATATCAAGGCCGGCAGAGGCCATCGCGCCCGTGTCGATATCGCTATAGCGCGGGAACAGCCCTTGCGAGAGTACGACGCCCTTTGGAGAACTTAAAACTGGCCGTGTGATTGAGGCATCTGCGTAGACACGCCCCGGCCCCTGCAAAGGTCCGAGAACGGCACTCCCCTGAACGTTGTGGTCGTACTGCGTCGCGATGAATTCTTTTGAGCAGATATTCAGGCGGCCCATCATATTGATAAGGGTGGCTGCATGGTCCTTAGGCTGGCCCAGATTCGGTTCATCTGAACCCCCCGGTGCAAAGCTTGAGGTCAGAGGGGTTTCCGGTACACCATCATGGAGGAAATCCATCGCCATATCCATGATCGTCTCGCCGTGCCACGTAATATGGGCGCGGCCCGTATCGGTGTAGGTACCGATCACAGTCGCTTCGACTCCCCGCTGGGCAAAGAGCGCGATAAGCCTGTCTGTATTTTCCGGCGGGACGGCAAGGGTCATACGCTCCTGCGATTCGGATATCCAGATTTCCCACGGCGCCATACCCGGGTATTTGAGCGGCACCTTGTCCAGTTCAACATGGAACCCGCCAGAGCTTTCAGCCATTTCGCCGACGGAAGAAGACAGGCCACCCGCGCCGTTATCTGTGATAGCGTGGTAAAGGCCTAGCTTGCGAATGTCACGGATAATCGCATCCGAGAGTTTCTTTTGTGTAATCGGATCGCCGATCTGAACGGCTGTCGCCGGGGAGCCTTCGTCCAGAGCGACGGAGGAAAAGGTCGCGCCGTGAATGCCGTCGCGTCCGACCCGGCCGCCAACCATAACGATCTTATCGCCCGGATTGACGTTTTTCTCATGGCCGGGTGTGCCGTTGATTTCACGGGGGATCAGGCCGATCGTTCCGACAAAAACAAGCGGTTTTCCGACAAAACGCTCATCGAAATAGACGAAACCCTGCGGTGTAGGGATCCCGGAGCAATTTCCGCCGGATTCCACGCCCGCGACAACACCGTTCATGATCGTTTCGGGGGAAAGAACGGCATTCGTGCATTTTTCGTCACGGTAATATTTGGGTTTCGTACGCGGATCGGCCAGACAAAAACCGTAGCGGTTCATCACAGGCTTTGCACCCTTGCCGAAACCAAGGCAGTCGCGGTTTACACCGACAATTCCCGTAATTGCTCCGCCGAACGGGTCAAGAGCCGATGGGGAATTGTGCGTTTCAACCTTATCGGTAATCAGCCAGTTTTCGTCAAAAATAATACCGCCCGCATTATCGGAGAAGACAGAGACGCAAAAATCTTCATCTTTTGGGTCATTTTGGCGGTGCGCACGAATCTCCTGCGTCGCACGTTTGATATAGTGTTTATAGATGCCTTCTTTAATCTCGTCGATCGGTGAGGCGAAAATCGTGTGTTTGCAATGCTCGGACCATGTCTGCGCAAGCGTTTCAACCTCAATATCATAGGGCGCACGGCCTTCTTTGCGGAAATAATCCTGTACGGCCTTCATATAGAGGAGGGACATGCCAAGCGGGCCGCGCCGTGAGCCGTCCTCATCCGCGATTCCGTTTTTGCCGATGGCTTCCAGCTCTGCATCAGAGACGTCCAGATCAACCGTATCTGCGTCTGAACCTTTATTGTGCAGGACAACTTTCGGGATGACCGTGTCCATCCCGCCGCTTTTCTGAAAATCTGCCGCGCTTTTGATCTCGCTGTGCTGGATCAGGCGGTTTGAGAGCGTTCCTGCCAGTGATTCGATGTCTTCACGTGTCGTGTCTTTGCCCTTGATAAGGTACAGGCGTGAAGTATAGCAGGGCTCTTCGTCTCGTGCGCCGCTCAGGGCCAAGAGCTCAGACGCGGTATGGCCGACATTGTCTGTTACACCCGGTAAAAAGCCGATTTCCAGCGCCCAGTCGAAATCATCGGGTAAATGTGCGCCAACGGTCTGTGTGACCGGATTTGCAAGGCTGTTAATAAAAACATCGTTCGCAGCCGTCTCATTCTCAATCGTATAGACGTCAACAACACGGACGGAGGCCGTTTTTCCGGTCCGTTCCAAGGCCTGCTCGATCTTTCGGGCGCGGCCGTCATCGTCATGTGAAAGCACTTCAATACGCGGCATACGGCTTTATAGCCAAACACACGCGCCGGGTATAATGTTTTTTTATGATTTTTTTTTATTTTTCCTCTGTGTTATCCCGGCGCTCTGTGCTTAATTAGGTGAAGTTTTTTTAAGATCTTAGACGCTGACCCATGCCAAAACTCACAATTAACGGAATGGATATCGAAGTCGAGCGCGGGACAAGTATCCTGCAAGCCGCTGAGCAGCTCGGTATCGAAGTTCCTCGCTTTTGTTATCATGACCGCCTGTCCGTTCCGGCCAATTGCCGGATGTGCCTTGTTGAGGTAGAGGGCGGTCCGCCGAAGCCTGTCGCATCCTGCGCGATGGCATGCGGGGAGGGGATGGTTGTCAAGACCGATTCCCCTATGGTTCAAAAAGCACGTAAGGGTGTAATGGAGATGCTCCTGATCAACCACCCGCTTGATTGCCCGATTTGCGATCAGGGCGGGGAGTGCGATCTTCAGGATCAGGCTGTCGCTTACGGATTTGATCGTTCGCGCTTTCATGAAAACAAGCGGGCTGTCCCTGATAAGGAGCTTGGGCCTCTGATCAAGACAATCATGACACGCTGCATTAACTGCACGCGCTGCGTTCGCTTTGCGGAAGAAGTCGCCGGTACGCCGGTGATTGGTCAGATGAACCGGGGTGAAGATGCCGAAATCGGGACCTTCATTGATGAGCTTGTGAAGACAGAGCTGTCCGGGAACTTGATCGATGTTTGCCCTGTCGGGGCGCTGACCTCCAAGCCATACGCGTTTAAGGCGCGCTCATGGGAGTTGCGCAAAACCGACACGATCGATGTTCATGATGCGGTTGGGAGCAATATCCGCGTCGATGTGCGTGGGCGTGAGGTCATGCGTATTTTGCCGCGTCTGCATGAGGATGTGAACGAGGAGTGGATTTCCGACCGGACCCGTTTTGCCTATGATGGGCTGAATAAAGGCCGATTGGATCGCCCCTATATCCGCGACGAAAACAGCGGGAAGCTGAAAGAAGCGAGTTGGGATGAAGCTTTCGCATTTATCGCCGGGAAGCTGAAGGGTGTTAAGGGCGACCAGATTGGCGCATTGGCCGGTGATCTGTGCGATGTAGAATCCATGGTCGCGCTCAAAGATTTGATGAGTGCGCTCGGCTCGCCGCATATGGATTGCCGTACGGATGGTGCATTATTTGATGTCTCGCAGCGGGCCGGATATCTCTTCAATTCTACGATTTCTGGAATCGAGGCCGCCGACGCTATTGTCTTGATTGGAACGAATCCGCGCCTAGAGGCTTCCATGGTGAATGCGCGTATCCGGAAGGTATGGCTGGAAAAACGGATTAAAATCGGCGTGATCGGCGAGGTTGTGGATCTGACCTATCCTTATACGCATCTGGGCAAGGGGCCGCAGGATATTGAATCTCTTATGAAAGCCAAAGACGGTTTCGCCAAGATACTGAAAGAAGCTAAAAATCCGCTGATTATCGTAGGGCAGGGCGCCCTGATTCGTGAAGATGGCCTTGCTGTCCAGCATGCTGTCCGCGAACTGGCCGAGCATTTTGGCGGGACGTATAATGTGCTGCATACGGCAGCTTCCCGGGTGGGCGCTCTGGATATCGGCTTCGTGCCGGGAGAGGGGGGGCGTGATTTCCATTCAATCCTTGAGGGGACGAAAGACGGTACGCTGAAGGCGCTGTATCTTCTGGGGGCTGATGAGTTTGATGCGCGCGGAGAGATTGGTTGGAAAACCTTTACAATTTATCAGGGGCACCATGGCGACCACGGCGCAGCGAGGGCTGATGTCATTCTGCCCGGCGCAGCCTATACGGAAAAAGATGGGTTGTACGTCAATACGGAAGGGCGTGTGCAGCAGGCCAAGCGCGCATCATTTCCGCCTGGAGAGGCCCGCGAAGACTGGAAAATTCTGCGGGCGCTGTCCGAGACGCTTGGGAAGACGCTGCCTTACGATACGGATGTGCAGATTCGGGAGCGGATTTGCCGCGAATGGCCTCATTTGGGAGCAATCGATCAGGTCGTGTCTGCTGAACCGGCAAAATTCGGAAAAAAAGGCAAGCTATCCAAGGAACCGTTCCGCTCGCCCGTAACGCATTACTATCTAACGAACCCGATTTGCCGCGCCTCGGATACGATGCGCGCCTGTACGCGTGATTTCGGGGTAGAAGACAATCACATTGCGGAGGCTGCGGAATGACGAAAACAACACTTGAGCAGGTACAGGAATTTCATGAGACGTACGGCCTGCCGGTCGAGTCCGCGCCGAATATTGCTGATGAAAAGACAAATGCGCTACGGATCAATTTGCTGGCCGAAGAGCTGGAGGAATTACAGGAGGCCTTGAAAGCCGGGGATATCGTCGAGGTGCTCGATGCGCTGACAGACCTCCAATATGTGCTGGACGGGGCTTATCTCTCCTTCGGCCTGCATAGTGTGAAGACAGCAGCTTTTGACGAGGTGCATGCCTCTAACATGTCCAAGCTGGGCGAGGACGGCAAACCGATCCGCCGAGAGAGTGACGGGAAAGTCCTCAAGGGGCCGAATTACTGGACACCGGATTTGTCGAAATTTATTGATGAGAAGGATCAGGCCGCGTGAATCAACAAAATTGTCATCCCGAACGAGTGCAGCGAGGAGGGATCTTTGCTGTTCTATCCGCTATAAGATCTCTCGCATTCGTTCGAGATGACATATTAGGAGGTTGACGCTAATGCTTGAACTTTGGAACACATACGGAATATGGACGGCGTGGACTCTGCTTTATATCGGTCTGATTACCGCCGGAGTCATGGGGGCCGTTGCCTATCTAACCTATGCGGAGCGCAAGGTTCTGGGCGGGATGCAGCGCCGTCAGGGACCGATGACCGTCGGGCCGTTCGGGCTGCTTCAGCCAATTGCAGACGGCATTAAACTCTTCTCAAAAGAAACGATTATCCCGGCGCAGGCCAACCGGATCGTGTTCCTGCTCGCGCCGATCATGCTGTTTGCGCTGTCTCTGATCGCATGGGCGGTTATTCCGTTCGATAAGGGCTGGGTGCTGGCCAATATCAATGTCGGCATTCTCTATCTCTTTGCAATCTCCTCCATGGGTGTTTACGGGGTGATTATGGCCGGCTGGGCCTCGAACTCACGCTATGCCTTTCTGGGGGGGCTACGCAGCGCCTCGCAAATGGTTAGTTATGAAGTCTCCATGGGACTGATTATCGTATGTGTTTTGCTTTGTACGGGATCGTTGAACTTGCAAGAGATCGTGCTGGCACCGCGTCCACTCTGGATGCAGGCCATGCTTTTCCCGATGCTGATTGTTTTCCTTGTCTCTATTCTGGCCGAGACAAACCGTGCACCGTTCGATTTGCCGGAAGGGGAATCCGAGATTACCGGCGGATTTATGGTCGAATATTCCGCCATGACCTATGCGCTGTTCTTCCTTGGCGAATACGCCAATATGATCCTGATGAGCGCGATGACGACCGTGCTGTTCCTTGGCGGTTGGCTGCCGCCTTTCGGGATGAGCTTTTTGGGTTTTGTGCCCGGTATCATCTGGTTTGCGCTCAAAACGGCCCTGATCCTGTTTTTCTTTATCTGGACACGGGCGACGCTGCCGCGTTTTCGTTACGACCAGCTTATGCGTTTGGGCTGGAAGGTGTTTTTGCCGCTGACCCTGCTGTGGGTAGTCTTAATGGCGGGGACGTTGCTGGCATTTGATGCGTTGCCGGGTTAGAGAGTAGAGGGTTTTAATAATGGATGGATTTGCACGATCATTTTTGCTGACAGAGATTGTGAAGGGCTTTGCCCTGACACTCAAATATATGTTTTTCATGCCGCGGGTTACGATTAACTATCCGTATGAAAAAGGGCCGCTTTCGCCGCGCTTTCGCGGGGAGCATGCACTGCGCCGTTACCCGAACGGGGAAGAGCGCTGTATTGCCTGTAAGTTGTGCGAGGCGATATGCCCGGCACAAGCCATTACGATTGAGGCTGAGCCGCGCGAAGATGGCTCCCGCCGGACGTCGCGCTATGATATTGATATGACGAAATGTATTTATTGCGGCCTGTGTGAAGAGGCCTGCCCCGTAGATGCGATCGTCGAGGGGCCTAATTTTGAGTTTGCGACTGAAACGCGGGAAGAGCTTTTCTATAACAAGGAAAAACTCCTTGCGAACGGAGATCGTTGGGAAGCGCAAATTGCCGCGAACCTCCTGGCTGATGCGCCGTACCGGTGAAAACCTTATTTCCAGACGAGGCCGACAGCCTTAACTTAAAAAGGATAGGAAATCGAAAGGCTAAGAACCTCCGTGCCTGGATTGTGGCGGTCGAGGTCGGCATTTGATAAGTGGCTGAAAGCCAGCCCCACCCGTGCATCATTGTCAAAAGCATAAGAGATTTCCAGTTGGGATCTGAATTCGATTGGGTGCCCAAGGTCAAGATCGCTTGAGCCTTGCGCATAAAGCCCTGCACCGAAGCTGGGGGTCAGGTACCAGCTATCTTGAAAATTCCAGTCATATAAAAGACCGCCGCCAATCCAGAGTGAGGCGTCGGTTGTCACTTCCAGCCCTGCCCAGGGTTTTAGATTTTTGATAAATACGGAACTGGCCGGACGGTATTCAACGCGCAGGTCAATCGCATTATCATTATCGAATATATCGTAATGCCCGATCGCAAAATTCAAAAAATCTACGCCGCCTTCATTCAGATCTTCCGCATGCGCGGCCTTTAATGCCAAGGGAGAGGTCGCAAGGACCATAGTCGTAGCCAGTAGCGCGCCTAATATTCTCATGGGCGTTTTATCCTCGAATGATAAAATTTATACGGGTTTAAAGTCAGGTAAGCAGAATTATATTTTCACAATGCTGTTTTTGATCCTGAAAATCAAGATCGAAGAGCGCTGAATCAAATTGCAGATTTAAATAGAAGAAAGCTGGATAAAAATGCCTTATTTTCCTTGTCCCCTCTTGCGGTGCGCGGGCTAAAGGATTAAAAATACCGGGAAATAAAGATTTGAGATTATCCTATGACCGTTCAGGCTGTCGCCTTTTTCCTTTTCGCGGGGATACTGACCCTAAGTGCGCTGATGGTAATCACGGCGCGTAACCCCGTGCATTCCGTGCTTTTTCTGATTTTGGCCTTTTTTAATGCGGCTGGATTGTTCGTCCTTTTGGGGGCTGAATTTATTGCGATGATCCTTGTCATCGTTTATGTCGGCGCGGTTGCGGTCCTGTTTTTGTTTGTCGTTATGATGCTGGATATCAGTTTCTCGGATTTACGAAAGGGTGCAATGCAATATGTGCCGGTCGGATTTTTGATCGGCCTTGTCCTTTTGAGTGAATTGGCGCTTTTGTATGGCGCGTGGGTCAGCGTACCCGAAATATCAAATAATCTGGCGGCCCCCGTATCGGCTTTTGCAGGAAAAACAAACACTGAGTCTTTGGGGCTTCTGATCTATACGCATTATCTTCTGGCTTTCCAGTGTGCAGGCCTGATTCTCTTTGTCGCCATGGTCGGGGCTATCGTGTTGACGCACCGCGTTCGGCCAGGTGTACGCAAGCAATCTGTCGCGGAGCAGCAAAGGCGCAGGCCGGAAGACGTTCTGGAGATTAAGAAAATGACGCCGGGGGCGGGGCTTTGATAATGCTGGAAATCGGTTTGGCACATTACCTGACTTTGGCGGCTCTGCTCTTTACATTGGGGGTTTTCGGTATTTTTTTGAACCGTAAAAACGTAATCATTATTCTGATGTCTATTGAGTTGATGCTGCTTGCAGTGAATATCAATTTTGTTGCCTTTTCTGCTTACCTGAATGACTTGGCCGGGCAGGTCTTTACAATGTTTATCCTCACGGTTGCTGCGGCTGAAGCCGCCATCGGTCTGGCTATTCTGGTTGCGTTTTTCCGGAATAAGGGATCGATTGCCGTTGACGATATTTCGAGCATGAAGGGCTAAGGGGAGCGCGCATATGGAACTTGTCGCTGTATTTACACCTTTTATTGCCTTCCTGGTCGTCGGACTGTTCGGGCGCTCCATCGGGGATCGCGGTGCGCAGTTTATCACATGCGCCGGTGTGATTCTTGCTGCACTGGCTTCCGTCGTTCTGTTTGACGAAGTTATCCTGAAGCATCAGGCCTATACGACCCTTTTGGCGCCGTGGGTTGTCGCCGGGAATTTCTCTGTCAACTGGGCTTTGCGGATTGACCAGCTCTCCGTCGTTATGATGTGCGTTATCAATATCGTTTCGGCCTGTGTTCATGTCTATTCGATCGGCTATATGAGTCATGACCCTGCGAAGCGGCGCTTTATGGCTTATCTAAGCCTGTTTACCTTCGCCATGCTGATGTTGGTCAGTGCGGATAATCTGTTGCAGCTTTTCTTCGGTTGGGAAGGGGTTGGGCTGGCTTCTTACCTGCTGATCGGTTTCTGGAATCACAAGCCCTCCGCAAATGCAGCAGCCATTAAGGCTTTTGTTGTGAACCGCGTCGGGGATTTCGGGCTGGCGCTTGGAACAATGGGCGTTTTTCTACTGTTTGGTACAATCGGTTTTGACGCTATCTTTGAGCAGGCTCCCACATATAAAGATGCGTATTTCACGATACTTGGCCATGATTTTCATGCTTTGACGGTGATTTGCCTCCTTCTTTTTATGGGGGCTGTCGGAAAATCCGCACAGCTTGGGCTTCATACGTGGCTGCCGGACGCGATGGAGGGACCGACGCCCGTATCTGCCTTGATCCACGCTGCGACGATGGTTACGGCTGGGGTCTTCCTTGTTGCCCGCTTTTCTCCCGTTTTTGAATACGCGCCAACGGCTTTGATGGTCGTAACAGTGTTCGGAGGGCTGACAGCCTTTGTTGCGGCGACAATCGGCATGACGCAGTTCGACATTAAGCGCGTGATTGCCTATTCAACGATGAGCCAGCTTGGCTATATGTTTTTTGCGCTGGGTGTTTCCGCTTACGGCGCTGCCATGTTCCATCTGGTTACACATGCGTTCTTTAAAGCGCTGCTCTTTTTAGGGGCGGGCTCTGTCATTCATGCCATGTCCGACGAGCAGGATATGCGCAATATGGGCGGGATTTTCAAAAAGATACCTACGACTTACGCGCTCATGTGGATCGGATCGCTTGCGCTTGCCGGGATTCCACCTTTCGCAGGGTATTTCTCCAAGGATATCGTGCTGGAGGCGGCTTGGGCGGATCATAGCTGGTTTGGGAATATGGCCTTCTGGCTGGGGATTGCTGCGGCCTTTATGACGGCGTTTTACACGTGGCGGATGTTGCTGATGACGTTCCACGGTACACCGCGGGCCAGCAAGAAAGTTATGGACCATGTTCATGAATCGCCGCCTGTGATGCTCGTGCCTTTGGCTGTACTGGCGTTAGGCGCCGTTTTCGCAGGATGGGGCCTCCATAGCGGTTTTGTGGGTTCTGCGCACCATGGCGGTGTTGAGGAGCATGGGGTGGAAGCCGTTCACCATGAAATGTCTGAGGACCATGCTTCTGGTGAAAGGGGCGTTGGGGGGCACGATACCGGTGATCAAAGCGTGACCAAGCAGATCGCCCAGAATATTGAAGTGATAGAGCACGGCATTAAAGCCGCAGAAAACCAAATCATAGTTGAGGCTGAAGAGGCTTCATACGAAGTGGAAGCATGGGCAAAGGAAAATTTCTGGCAGAAGGCTCTGTATGTTTTGCCGGAAAACGACACGGTAGAGCAGGCACACAGCGCACCGTTCTGGGTTAAGAAGCTGCCCTTGCTTATGGGCGTTTTGGGAATTGCGCTGGCCTATATCGCTTATATGCTGTTGCCGGCTTTGCCGGGAGCTGTCACGAGAGTTTTTCGCCCGATTCATACGCTTTTATTTAATAAATGGTTCTTCGATGAGTTGTATGATGCCCTGTTCGTTAAACCGCTTCTGGATATGGGGACGATTTTTGCAGAAAAAGGTGACCGGGGAACGGTGGACCGTTTTGGGCCGGACGGCGGTGCTGCGCTCTCTCAGAAAATTGCACGGGGGCTAAGCCGTTTCCAAAGCGGTTATGTTTATCAATATGCCTTTACGATGATGATCGCCTTGATTGGGATCGTGTCGTGGTTTGTGTTCAGGAACGGGCAGGGGTTCTAGTCCAATGGTTGAGTTTCCTTTGCTATCCGTTATGACATTTTGGCCGTTCATCGGTATCGCCCTGATTCTGTTTATTCGGGGAGAGCCTGAAGTCGTTGCACAAAATTCAAAGCACGTAGCACTTTATACCTCTTTGTTTACGATGGCTTTCGGCCTTTTTATGATGGCGAATTTTGACGGTTCATCAGCCGAATTTCAGTTTGTCGAGCAAAGTGGTTGGCTGAAGCCTCTTGGTATTAATTATCATATGGGCGTAGACGGGATTTCTATGTTCTTTGTCCTGTTGTCCGTATTTTTAACCCCGATTTGTATTCTCTCTGCATGGGACGCGATCAAGACCCGCGTACGGGAGTTCATGATTGCTTTCCTTTTGCTGGAAAGCTTTATGGTGGGGACGTTTTGTGCTCTGGACTCCGTTCTGTTCTATGTCTTTTTTGAAGGCGTCCTGATTCCGATGTTCCTGATTATCGGCGTTTGGGGTGGCCCGCGCCGGGTTTATTCAGCCTATAAATTCTTTCTCTACACGCTTCTTGGGTCTGTGTTGATGCTTCTGGCGCTTTTGGCGCTCTATGTTCAGACCGGGACAACCGATATTCCGCTTTTGATGGAACGGGTCGTTCCGGCGGGTATGCAATATTGGCTGTTTCTGGCTTTTTTTGCGAGCTTTGCCGTTAAAATGCCGATGTGGCCGGTTCACACATGGTTACCTGATGCGCACGTTGAGGCGCCGACTGCCGGCTCCGTCATTCTGGCTGGTGTATTGTTGAAAATGGGCGGATACGGTTTCCTGCGTTTTTCCTTGCCGATGTTCCCGGAGGCCAGTTTGCATTTTGCACCGGTCATTTACTGGTTGAGCGTCATCGCAATCATATATACGTCTCTTATCGCACTGGTGCAGACGGATATGAAAAAACTTATCGCCTATTCTTCCGTTGCCCATATGGGGTTTGTTACACTCGGGATTTTTACGGCGACGGCAGAGGGCATACAGGGCGGTATTTTTCAAATGCTGTCGCACGGCTTGATTTCGGGGGCTCTTTTCCTCTGTGTTGGGGTGCTCTATGACCGTCTCCATACAAGGGAAATTGCACGCTATGGCGGGATTGTCAAAAATATGCCGAAATATGCGACGATTCTAATGATTTTAACGCTTGGCTCGGTGGGGTTGCCCGGGACAAGCGGTTTCGTGGGTGAATTTTTATCCCTGCTCTCTGCATTCCAGGTCGATGTAATCGTTGCAGCCTTCGCAACGACCGGGGTTATTCTAGGCGCGGCCTATATGCTGCGCCTGTATCGTGCGATCATATTCGGCCCTGCTGAAAACGAGGATGCCGCGGCTATGCCGGACATTTCTATGCGCGAGTATGCTCTGCTTGTTCCGTTGGTTGCTCTTGTTTTGTGGCTGGGTGTATTTCCTTCGGCGGTAATGGATAAAACAGCGGCATCTGTGGATAAGCTGGTCGCGCAAGTGGAGGCCGGTGCAGGGCACCCTCCTGCTGTTTCGCTGAAGGGAAGACCTGAAAAGCCTTCGCCGCAGCCTGTAAGCTTAGACGATGTTCATTTTGATTGAGGCTCATTAAGCCATGACAGATATTTATACAGTCATAACGGATTTTAACCTTGTGCCGCTAATCCCGGAGATATTTATGGCATTGTTTGCCATGGGGCTCCTGATCGTCGGCGTATCGCAAGGCAATCGCTCGACATCCGTGATTTGCTGGGCCAGTGTCGCAGGGCTTGCGATTACGGCGCTTTTGATTATGGGTCTTGATTGGCAGCATAAAATTATTTTGAACGGCATGTTCGTGTTTGACGAATTTGCAGGTTTTATGAAGCTTCTCGTGCTGTTGGGGCTGATGGCATCGCTGGCTTTATCTGTACGCTATCTTGCGCAGGAGGGGATCGAGCGTTTTGAATACCCCGTACTGGTTGTGATGTCCGGTGTCGGCATGATGATGATGCTTTCGGCCAATAATATGCTTACGCTTTATGTCGGGCTGGAGCTTCAATCTTTAGCTTTGTACGTATTGGCAGCCTTCCATCGTAACGCAGTCCGTTCAGCCGAGGCCGGTCTTAAGTATTTCGTTCTGGGGGCGCTCTCTTCGGGGATGCTTTTGTTCGGAATTTCATTGCTTTATGGTTTTACCGGATCAATAGATTTTGGCGCAATCGGGGCGTCTTTGTTGGCCGCCGATTCTATATCTTTCGGTCCTATTTTTGCGCTGGTTTTCATCGTTGCCGGGCTTGCCTTTAAAATATCCGCTGTGCCGTTCCATATGTGGACACCGGACGTGTATCAGGGAGCCCCCGAATCGGTGACAGCCCTTTTTGCAATCGTCCCTAAAGTCGCCGCTATGGGGCTTCTTATGCGTCTTTTGTTTGAACCCTTTGCGGCTATGGCCGACCAATGGGGGCAAATTATTTACTTCCTCTCCTTGGCATCCATGCTTGTAGGAGCATTCGGCGGTATTGCTCAACTCAGCATCAAGCGTTTGATTGCTTATAGTTCTATCGGAAATATGGGATACGCTTTGATTGGGATTGTGGCCGGTACGCCGCAAGGCGCCGGTGCGGTTATCGTTTACCTATTGATTTATATGATTATGACCGCTGGGGTCTTTGCGGTCATTCTCTCAATGCGCCGGAACGGGGCAGCGGTTGAGTGGATAGGGGATCTGGCCGGTCTGTCCAAGAGTAATCCGGTTATGGCCTATGCGATGGCAATCCTTCTCTTCTCAATGGCCGGTATCCCGCCAATGGCAGGATTTTTTGGAAAAATTCTTGTTTTCCAAGCTGCGGTTGCCGAAGGTTACTACGTGTTATCCGTTTTGGGGGTTGTATCCTCTGTGGTTGCCGCCTATTACTATTTGCGCGTTATCAAGGTTATGTTTTTTGATGAGGCAGCCGATCCGTTTGATGGAAGGACACCGTTCGCACGCCGGGCAGTGTTGCTAATCAGCACAGCTTTTGTGTTGGCCTTTATTCTGAAGCCGTCACTGATCGTAGAGAGTGCACAAAGTGCCGCTCTCTCACTGTTCTTTGGCTAGAAAGCATGGAACACCTTGCTTACCGCAGATATTCATTGGCACGTTGAGGAGGTGGCCTGCGTGGACAGCACGCAGGATGCTCTCAAGGTACGGGCTGAGGAGGGCGCTCCCGAAGGTTTTGTCGTTCAGGCCGGTTCGCAAAGATGTGGGCGGGGGCGTCATGGCCGGGAATGGCATTCTCCGAAGGGCAATCTGTACATGTCCTTACTCTTGCGTCCCGCATGCAAAGCGCGCGATATTGGGCAGCTTTCACTGCTCTCTGCGCTGGCTTTCGCCGAAGCGCTCAGTGAAAGCTTGGGGGATTCTAAGCTTCTAACGCTTAAATGGCCAAATGATATCTTGCTGGACGGGCGGAAATGTGCCGGTTTGATTCTTGAGACGCAGATTGGTGCCGGAGGCCGTATTGAGTGGCTCGTGATCGGTGTAGGGGTGAATATCGCTGTCTCACCGTTGGAGGCCGGTGTATGTCTGAGTGATTTTACAAAAGCACCTGTGTCGGTTTCACAGATCAGAGATTCGTTTTTAGATAATTTTTCAAAACTTTACGGGGAATGGCGAGCGGAAGGCTTTGAGCCTGTACGTGCAGCTTGGCTGTCCTATGCGCATCCGCCCGGAGCCGCGTTGAGCGTTAAAATCGGACAAGACCACAGGGCAGGTACATTTCATACAATTGACGAACAAGGCAATTTGCTTTTACAGATGCCGGGATATGGGATACAAACGATCGCAGCCGGAGAGGTCTATCTTGAGCCTTAAGAAGGTGGCTCCATATATCCTCGCGGCAGTGGAATAAAGGCAGGCATTAGAAGAGGCAAAGCGTGAATGCTGCTGGCTATTGATATCGGGAATACGAATACGGTTTTCGCCGTTTATGACGGGGATATTTTGCGTGAAGACTGGCGTTGCGTGACAGAGGCTGCGCGCAGCCCGGACGAGTATGCCGCATTCACGGGGCGCTTGTTTGATCTGGCTGGTATTGAGCGGACACAAATCGCAGCGGTGATTGTAAGCTCTGTTGTGCCGGAGGCAGACTTTCAAATTAGGGGATTTTGTCGAAAATATCTGGAGCGTGAGCCAATTTTTGTAACCCCTGATAAGGTGAATGTCGAAATTGACCTCGACAGGCCTGAGGAGGTCGGCGCTGACAGGCTGGTGAATGCCGTTGCTGTCAAGGCATTTTACCGGACGCCTGCGATTGTAATTGATTTCGGGACAGCGACAACTTTTGATGTGATTGATGCGCGCGGCGCTTATGCGGGTGGCGTGATTGCGCCGGGGATCAATCTATCAATACATGCGCTGCACAGCGCGGCTTCAAAACTGCCGAGGGTCAGTGTAACAAAGCCGGAACGGGTGATTGGTAAAAATACTGTGCAGGCTATGCAATCAGGCGTTTATTGGGGATATACTGGTTTGATTGAGGGGATCGTCCAGAAAATTTCAGAAGATATGAAAGAGAAGCCGCTTATTTTGGCAACCGGGGGGCTGGCCCTCTTGTTTGCAACCGATAGTTCTGTCATTGATGAGGTAGACGGGCAGTTGACTCTCAAGGGCTTGCTCCAGATTTATAAGGATATGAACGGGCGGAAATAAGATGGCCGCACAGAAAAAAAATCAGAAGAAAGATGATAATGCGGAAGGGCTGTATTTCATACCCTTAGGCGGAGCTGAGCAATTTGGCGTAAACCTTAATGTCTATATAGAGGGAACGCTTTCCGAAGGGCGCAGGCTTGCTGTAGATTGTGGAATCGGTTTTGCTGACGAGCGCTTTCCGGGTATAGATTTGCTTTTGCCGGACCCGGCCTTTCTGGAGGCCGCACGGGATCAGCTTGACGGGCTGGTCATTACGCATGCTCACGAGGATCATATCGGCGCTGTCGCGCTTCTCTGGAAGCGCTTGCGTTGCCCTGTCTATGCAAGTCCCTTTACAGCCGCTGTTTTGGCCAAAAAGCTCGAAGAACAAGGAGAAAGGGATGTTCCAGTCCATGTTGTGGACCATACAGATCCGGTTCATATTGGTGCATTTTCAGTTCAGTTTATTCCGGTGGCTCACTCTGTACCGGATACGCGGGCACTCATCATTGAAACAGAGCATGGCCGAATTGTGCATAGTGGAGACTGGAATCTCGATCCCCACCCTGTAACCGGACAGCCGACTGATCCGGCCCCTTTTAAGGCCGTAGGTGATAGGGGTGTGCTTGCCTATATCGGTGATTCAACAAATGCAGGCGTATCTGGGCGTTCCGGTTCTGAACGCGCAGTGGCGGAAGGGCTGGAAGCTACGTTTAAGGCTTGCCGGGGACGCATTGCCGTGACGAGCTTTTCTTCGAATATCGGGCGCGTCATCAGCATTGCAAAAGCGGCGCAGGCTTGTGGTCGTCAGGTCGCGGTGATCGGGCGTTCTCTGCACAGGATGATTGGCTGCGCCCGTGAATGCGGCTATATGAAGGACGTACCGGACTTCATCTCAGAGGAAGAGGCTGTAAAACGTTCGCCTGAGGAAATCGTCCTGATTGTTACGGGTTCGCAGGGGGAAGCGCGCGCGGCATTGGCTAAAATCGCGAGGGGGGAGCACCCTTCTGTGACCTTGTCTAAAGGTGATACGGTTGTTTTCTCTGCTCGCGCCATTCCGGGTAATGAGCGGGATATTAATCATGTGAAAAATAATCTCATGGCCGGGGGCGTACACATTATCAGCCCCGGCGATACGCCCCATATCATTCACGTTTCAGGCCACCCGTGCCGGGAGGAAATTCTGGAGATGTATCAATGGACCCGCCCGCAGATTGTTGTGCCGGTTCACGGGGAGCGGGTACAGCTTGAGGCGCAGGCCGCACTTGCGCGAGACTGTCAGATTCAGGATGTCCTTATCCCGGTCAATGGCTCTGTTATCAGGCTGGCACCGGGAACGCCGGGAATAGTAGATCATGTGGAGACAGGTTTGCTGGCTGTGGAAACAAAACGCGTGATAGAGGCCTCTCATGCGGCGATTGCAGAGCGCAGGAAGTTACAATATTCCGGAGCCGTGCATATTGCACTGGCCGTTGGAGAGCATGGGCGGATCGTTGGCGATCCAAAACTTGATATGGTTGGTTTGATCGATACGGATTCTGCCGGTGAAGAGCAGATCAGAGAGGCTCTGCTTAATGAAATTTTTGAGCTTGTTGAGGATATGACCCTTGAAGAGCGCGAGGATGAGCATTTTATGGCTGAAACTCTGCGAATTGGTGCCCGGCGTTTTTGTAGCCACACGCTGGGGTTCAAGCCAAAAACGTCTGTTCATATACTAAAAGTGTAAGCTGCGTCATTTGAGGGTACGAACCGTGTGTTGACATGAAAGGGTTCAAATCATGGGATGGGTTTCCGGAATTGTTGTTTTCTTACTGACATGGTGGCTGAGTCTGTTTCTGGTATTGCCATGGTCGCTCAAGCGGGATGAGCAGGGCAAGCCGGACGATCCTAAAATGCACCAGAAAGTCATGTGGACGACCGTACTGGCGGCTTTTTTCTGGCTCTGCATCTATCTGCTTATTCACGCTGAAATCGTAGATCTTCATCAGATGGCAGCCTCTATGCACCGCGAGGATCACGGAGTATGAAGCAGGGCGTTGCACGGATAGCCCTGGCTGCGTTGACCCTGCAGTTTGCGCTGTTTGTGTTTGCTCCTGCGGCGTTCGCGCAGGAAATCGTGCTTGGGACACTATGTCAGGATGATATTGATGCTCTGATCGCAAAAGGAGTGGAGTATCAGCCGGGCGTTGATGTTAACGGTAACGCTGTTGCACCGGCTGATCTAAATCAATCTGTAAAAATTCTGTCATATCCAGTTGAAATTCCAGTTGAAATAAGCTTGATCAAATGGATGAATTTGAATGTAGACCCTGCTCTGCGCCTTGACCCGGAAGTGGGGCATTTTGAACTCCAAAAAGATGGTCGGATTACCTATAATGGGCAGGATATCAGCGACCGGGTGCATCTGTGCGAAAAGGGGCATGACACGGATACGGCGCTACCAGAGGAACGTCCCAGCGTGCGGACAGAAGACGTTGTGCCCAGAGACACAAAGGAGAGTGGACAGGCTGTTCCTGATCGCATAAGCTCTCCACCGCCTGCGCCAGAGCTTCCAAAGACGCCAGAGAGTCTTGGAGAGATGATCAAGGGCGAGGCGGAGTGAGGCGGCACGCTCTGGAAGAGTATAGGGTTATTAAGGGGTTGGCATGAGTAAGCAACAGAAAACTGCGATTACGCCTACACGGGTGGATAATTTTCCCGAATGGTATCAGCAGGTGATCAAGGCCGCTGATATGGCAGAAAATGCGCCTGTGCGCGGCTGTATGATTATCAAGCCTTACGGCTATGCCGTTTGGGAGAATATGCAGCGGGTTTTTGATGACCGTATCAAGGCTGAAGGCGTCCAGAACGCCTATTTTCCCCTTCTGATCCCGCTGGAATTTATTAGCCGTGAGGCGGAGCATGTTGACGGGTTTGCCAAAGAGTGCGCCGTTGTCACGCATCACCGGCTGGAAAAGGGCGAGAAAGGTCTACAACCGGCAGAAAGCGCAAAGCTTGAGGAGCCGTACGTGATCCGCCCGACATCAGAGACGATTATCGGAGATGCAATGTCACGCTGGATTCAATCCTACCGTGATTTGCCGCTTAAACTTAATCAGTGGGCAAATGTAATGCGCTGGGAAATGCGCACGCGTATGTTTTTGCGGACCTCTGAATTTTTGTGGCAGGAGGGGCATAACGCCTTTGAAACGGCGGAAGAGGCGCGTGAGGATGCGCTCAAGATGCTCCGAGTTTATGCGGATTTCGCTGAAAACACGCTTGCTATGCCTGTAATCGTTGGTGAAAAGACGGAAGATGAGCGTTTCCCCGGTGCAGATGCGACTTATACGATCGAGGCGATGATGCAGGATGGGAAGGCCCTTCAGGCCGGTACCTCGCACGATCTGGGGCAGAATTTCGCGCGTTCCATGGGCATACGGTTTCAGGGGCGCGATGGCAGCGAGGCGTACGCCCATACGACCAGTTGGGGGATTTCAACACGCCTGATTGGTGGCATGATTATGACGCATGGCGATGACGATGGGATGATTATGCCGCCGAAAGTCGCACCGATTCATGTGGCCATTATCCCGGTTCTGCGCGAAGACTCGGATGCGGCTCAAATTCTTGATTATTGTGAAAGGCTGAGCTTGCGTCTGAAAGAGCTGGGCTTACGAGTCCAGCTTGATACAAGCGACCGCCGGACGCCGGACAAGATGTGGGATGCTGTGAAGAAGGGCGTACCGTTGCGCGTGGAAATCGGTGGGCGCGAAGTCGAGGCGGAAAGCCTGACCTGTGTACGCCGTGATCTGGGTCGAGAGTCAAAGGCGAATTACAGCCTTGAAGACTTTACCGGCAAGGTGCAAATGCTTTTGGATGAGGTGCAGGCTGAATTACTCCGCAGAGCTAAGGCTTTCCGGGATTCCCGGATTAGGGATGTTTCCAGTCTTGCGGAGGTGAAAGCACTTTATATCGAGGAGAGCGCTGCTCAGGGGGCGCAAAACGGCTTTGCCTGTGCGGACGTGTCTATTTTGAGCGATCCGGGTTTTGAGGCCCTCTGTAAGGAGTTTTCCCTTACGCCGCGCTGTTTGCCGTTCGAGGATAAGGGCCGCAAGGTCTTGATCGGGAAGGCGTATTAGAACAATGTTCTCCCCTTTCGAACGTATGGTCGCATGGCGCTATCTTCGCTCCCGGAAGGCGGAAGGGTTTGTTTCGGTTATCGCCGGCTTCTCTTTTCTGGGGATTATGCTGGGCGTGGCGACGCTGATTATTGTTATGAGCGTGATGAACGGTTTTCGGGCGGAGCTGTTCAGCCGGATCTTGGGGCTGAACGGTCATATGAACGTCTATTCTCTTGAGGGGCCGCTCTATGATTACGATTATTTGAAAAGCCGGATTGATACGCTTGATGGGATTTCCAACGTTACCCCGACCATTGAGGCACAGGCCTTGATTTCCAGAGGCGGCAGCTCAAACGGCGTGATGGTCCGCGGGATTACGTGGGAGGATTTCACAAACCGCAAAGTGCTACGTGAGTCCATTACACAGGGCGATCTGGCTGATTTTTCAGGCAACAAAGTCGCGGTTGGCTCCGTCTTAGCGCAAAAAATGCGCCTTGTGCCCGGTGACAAAATCACATTGACATCGCCGCAGGTCAAATCCACGCCGTTCGGCTCTATGCCACGGCAGAGATCATATGAAGTCGCGCTGATTTTTGATGTGGGCATGTATGAATATAATAGCGGCTTTGTCTTTATGCCGCTGGACACCGCGCAGACTTTTTTCCAGTTTGACGGCGCGGTGAGCTCTCTGGAGATTTTCCTGAAGGAGCCGGACAGGCTAAACGATGTACGAGCGGCTGTTTCTATAGCCGTCGAGGGGCAGGCAGGCGTCTATGATTGGCGCGATACGAACCAGAGCTTTTTCAATGCACTTCAGGTCGAGCGCAACGTGATGTTCCTAATCCTGACCCTGATCATTATCGTGGCGGCCTTTAATATTATTTCGTCCATGATCATGCTGGTAAAGGATAAGGGGCCGGATATCGCGATCCTGCGCACTATGGGGGCAACGCGTTCCAATATGATGAAAATTTTTATGCTGACCGGAGCGAGTATCGGCGTTGCCGGTACCGCTGTAGGAGCCTGCGTCGGAATTGCTTTTGCCCTGAATATCGAAGCGATAAGGCGTTTTCTAGAGGGGCTGACGGGAACGGAGCTGTTTGCCGAAGAGATTTATTTTCTTTCCCAGCTTCCGGCGGAAATTGATTGGCAAGAGGTCGTGGCCGTCGTGGGTATGGCTCTGTTTTTGTCTATATTGGCGACATTGTACCCGGCATGGCGCGCTGCCCGCCTCGACCCGGTGGAGGCATTGAGATATGAATAATCTTGATCCCCTTGAGGAAGACGTGTTGCTCCGGGTCAGAGGATTAGAGAAAACCTTCGTGCAAGGCGGGCAAAAGCTCACGATTTTTAAAAATCTGGACCTCAAGATCGAGGCAGGCGAGATCGTTGCACTCGTGGGGCAAAGCGGTTCAGGAAAATCCACCTTGCTCCAGCTGGCGGGGCTTTTGGATAAGCCGACCGCCGGGAACATCCGTGTTGGCGGCAAACTAGCGGTGAAGCTGTCCGACCGGGAACGCACGGCGCTGCGCCGGGATAAGATCGGTTTTGTGTATCAGTTCCATCATCTCTTGCCGGAATTTACCGCACTGGAAAATGTCTCGATGCCGCAAATTATCGCAGGTGTGAACCGGAGCGAAGCAAGGGATAAGGCGGCAAGCTTGCTGGCATCGCTTGGGTTGGGCAAGCGTTTGTCGCACCGCCCGGCGAAGCTTTCCGGCGGAGAGCAGCAGCGCGTAGCGATCGCCCGGGCGCTGGCCAATGAGCCGCAATTGCTTCTGGCTGATGAACCGACCGGGAATCTCGATCCGCAAATCTCCGAAGACGTATTCGAGCTTCTCCTTGAACAGGTTCGGGAGCGCAATATCGGTGCGCTGGTGGCCACCCATAACATCCAGCTCGCCGAACAAATGGACCGTGTGCTGGAGCTCAAGGCCGGGAAACTTGTTCCTTTTTGATGATATGTTGCTCCAGTCTCTCCCCATGTTATCCCGCGCCGGAATCGCAAAGACGCGAAGACTTCACAGCCAAAAAAGTAAGAAATCTTCACGTGCTTCGTGAAAATCTTTGTGATCCTCGTGTTAAAAAATAAACCATACTGCAAGCGGCTAGGCTCGCCGTTTTTTTACCACGAAGACCACAAAGGCCGCACAAAGACCACGAAATTTTTATGCTGGCCGTTTCGAAAGATCCCTCGGCTATGCTTGGGATGACATGGGAGAGGTATACTGCTACTCTCCGATTCATGACACAAAATTTCATCCACCTCCATGTGCATTCCGCCTATTCGCTGGCGGAAGGGGCGATCAAGGTCAAGGATCTTGTGAAATTGTGCGTGGATCGCGCCATGCCCGCTGTGGCGGTGACGGATACGAATAACCTCTTTGGTGCGATGGAGTTTGCCATTGAGGCGGCAAAAAACGGTGTGCAGCCGATTATTGGCGTGCAGGTCGATGTCGGGGAGGCACGGGACCAGCTTGTGCTGCTGGTTCAAAACGAAGAAGGTTTCCGGAATCTCTCGAAGCTGCTCAGCGATGCCTATCTGGAGGGAGAGCCGCATATGCCGGTTCATCTGGATATGGAGGTGCTGGCCGGGCATGCGGAGGGGTTGATTTGTCTCACCGGCGGTTCAAAGGGGCCAGTGAACCGCTTTTTAGTCCATAATCAGGCTGATGCGGCGGAGCAGGCACTTTTTAAGCTTAAGGGGATTTTTGGAGACCGTCTTTATGTCGAGCTTCAGCGGCATGGATGGCCGGATGAAGACCGGGTGGAGGGCGTATTGGTTGATCTGGCCTACGCGCAGGATGTCCCGCTGGTGGCCACGAATGATTGCTATTTTGCAGCTCAAAAATCCTATGAGGCGCATGATGCACTGCTCTGTATCGCTGAAGGGCGCTATATCACCGAAGAGGATCGCCGTAAGGTCACAAAGGAGCATTACTTCAAAACGGCGCGGGAAATGGAGGCACTCTTTGAGGATTTGCCGGAAGCTATTCTCAATACGGAAGTTATTGCTCGGCGCTGTTCCTATCTTTTGACCCCGATTGCACCGATTTTGCCTGCCTTTGATACGGAAGGCGGGCGCAGCGAGTTCGAGGAACTGAAGGCGCAGGCGGAGGAGGGGTTGGAATGGCGGCTGGAGAATTTCGTCTCCGAGGGCGCAGACCGCAAGACCTATGAAGAGCGCATGGTGTATGAACTCGGCATTATTAAGGATATGGGTTTCCCCGGTTATTTCCTGATCGTTTCCGATTTTATCAAATGGGCCAAGGATCACGATATTCCGGTCGGGCCGGGCCGGGGGTCCGGCGCAGGCTCGGTCGTGGCCTGGGCGCTCAAAATCACAGACCTTGATCCGCTGGAACTCGGTTTGCTGTTTGAACGGTTTTTGAACCCGGAACGGGTCTCTATGCCGGACTTTGATATCGATTTCTGTCAGGAGCGCCGTGACGAGGTTATCCGGTACGTACAGGGCAAATATGGCCGTGACCGTGTGGCGCAGATCATCACCTTCGGAAAGCTTCAGGCGCGGGCTGTTGTCCGCGATGTCGGGCGGGTGCTCCAGATGTCCTACGGGCAGGTGGACCGGATCGCGAAGCTCATCCCGAACAATCCGGCGAACCCGGTTACGTTGGAGGAGGCACTGGCGCAGGATGCGGATTTGCGGGCCGAGCGCGACAAAGACGAGACGCAGAAGAAACTCATTAACATCGCTCTGCAACTGGAGGGGCTGTACCGTCATGCCTCAACCCATGCCGCCGGGGTCGTGATCGGTGACAGAAGCCTGCATGAGCTTGTGCCGCTCTATCGTGATCCGAAATCAGATATGCCTGTAACGCAGTTCAACATGAAATATGTCGAACAGGCGGGGCTTGTCAAATTTGACTTCCTTGGTTTGAAAACCATGACGGTCGTGCAAAAAACGCTGGATATGATTGCCGCAGGCGGTACGGAAATCGACAGCCTCCAAATTCCGCTGGATGACCCGAAAGCGTATGAGCTTATGGCCTCCGGGAACACAGTGGGGGTTTTCCAGTTGGAAAGTGCGGGCATGCGGGACACGCTACGCAAGGTCAAGCCGAACCGCTTTGAGGATATTATCGCTCTTGTGTCGCTCTACCGTCCGGGGCCGATGGACAATATCCCGCGCTATATTGCCGTTAAGGAGGAGCGCGAGGACGCCGATTATATGCACCCGATCCTCAAGCCGCTCCTTGAGGACACGTACGGGATCATGATCTATCAGGAGCAGGTCATGCAGGCCGCACAGGAGCTTGCCGGCTATACGCTCGGCGGCGCAGATTTGCTCCGGCGCGCGATGGGAAAAAAAATCAAGGAGGAGATGGATGCACAGCGCCAGATGTTCATCGACGGCGCAAAAAAGCATCATAACGTTCCAGAGGACAAGGCCGAGGATATTTTTGAGCAGATCAACAAATTCGCGGGCTATGGCTTCAACAAGTCCCACGCGGCGGCTTATGCGTTGATCGCCTACTGGACGGCATGGTTAAAGGCGAATTACCCGCTTGAGTTTATGGCCGCGTCAATGACCCTTGATCTGGGCAACACGGATAAATTAAGCATCTTCAAGCAAGATCTTGACCGGATGGGGATTGCGCTACGCTCGCCGGATGTGAATAAATCCGCACCTGATTTTACTGTAGAAGACGGACAGGCTGTTCGCTACGCGCTTGCCGCCCTCAAGGGGGTTGGAGAGGCCGCGATGGAAAGTCTTGTTGCTGAGCGTACGGCGGCTGGTCCTTTTGCCTCTCTTGATGAGTTTGCCCGGCGGATCGACCCGAAAGCCATGAATAAGCGCCAGTTCGAGCAGCTATCCTACGCCGGAGCCTTCGACTCGCTCAATGATAACCGGGCGCAGGTTGCGGCTTCGGCTGAATTGATCTTACGCCACGCGCATGCTCTAGCTGAGGAGCGTGCAGCCGGGCAGGTCAGTTTATTCGGCGGCGGCGATAACGGAGACGGCGACGGGCTGGGCTTGCCGGATATGCCGAAGATTACACCGTGGACTCCGTTGGAGAAGCTGGGAAAAGAGTTCAGCGCTGTGGGGTTCTATCTTTCTGCGCACCCGCTGGATAGCCGCGAAAAACAGTTTGAAAATCTTAGAATATCCTCGTTGGCGCAGGTTGAGGCGGCGCTGGCCGATATTCCTGCCGCGAGGTTTCAAATGGCAGGTATTTTGTTGAAAAAGCAGGAAAAAATTTCACAAAAAGGGAATAAATACGCCTTTTTACAGCTCTCAGACCCGACAGGTATTTTTGAAGTGACCTTGTTTTCAGAGCTTCTTCATAGTAGCCGGGAGCATCTGGAGCCGGGGCAGGCCTTGCTGCTAGGGATTGATGCCGAGCAAAGGGAGGACCAGATCCGCTATACCTGCACCCGGATCGACCCGCTCGATGCGGCGCTCGAGGGGAAAATCAGGGAGATCGACATCCATATGTCCGGTGCGCAGGCCGCAGGCAAGCTAAAAGAGCTGATGACGCAAGAGGGGCAGGGACACTCAAGGATTAATCTGGTTGTTAAAATCGAGGATGGTCGCATGGTCAAGCTCCGTCTCGGCGGGCGCTGGAGTCTGGGCGCGGACTCCCGCGATCTTATTCGCGCTGAAGAGGGCGTTGATTTTATCGCGGAAGGCTGATTTTCCTTGCAATCTTCTTATTTCCACTGTAAAAAACGCCCGAAACTTAAATCCACATGCGGGATTTGGGATCTCCGGGTGTTCCGGAGTTTTCCGTCCGGTGTAATTCGATAAGAGTTATGCGCATCCCGCAGAGGCCTAACCGGAAAAGGAAAACAGATATGGCTCTCCCTGAATTTACCATGCGTCAGCTTCTTGAGGCAGGCGTTCACTTTGGTCACCACACACGTCGCTGGAATCCGAAAATGCGCGAATATATTTTCGGCGTTCGGAACGGGGTTCACATTATCGACCTGCAACAGACAGTTCCCTTGCTGAACCAGAGCTTGAAGGCGATCCGCGACATTGTCAGCAATGGCGGGCGTGTTCTGTTTGTTGGCACAAAGCGTCAGGCTGCGGGTAAGGTTGCGGAAAGCGCCAAGCGTTGCGGTCAGTATTACGTGAATCACCGCTGGCTCGGTGGCATGATGACGAACTGGAAGACGATTTCCAAGTCCATCGCCCGCCTGCGTGAGCTTGAGGATATTCTGGGCAGTGAAGAACAGCGTGCGCTCCGAACGAAAAAAGAGCTGCTGATGCTGACCCGCGAACGCGACAAGCTTGAAGCTTCTATCGGCGGGATCAAAGAAATGGGCGGCCAGCCGGACGCACTTTTCGTAATTGACACGCTGAAAGAAGACATTGCGATTAAGGAAGCCAATACGCTGGGCATCCCAGTTTTTGCTATCGTAGACAGCAATGCACGTCCTGATGGCGTGGATTATGTTATTCCCGGTAACGACGATGCTCTGCGCTCAATCGAGCTGTATTGTGATCTGGTTGCCGATGCGGTTCTGGATGGCTTGCAGGCTGAGTTGAAAGCCAGTGGTGTTGATCTGGGCGCAGCTGAGGACGTAAAGGTTTCTTTGCCTGAGGAGAAAAAATCCGGAAAAGGTAAAGCCGCTGACAAGGCTGCTGCTAAGGCTGAAAAAGCAGATGCCGAAAAGAGCGAAGCTTCAGAGTCGGATGATTCTGACAAGAAAAAGGCCGCTTCGGCTTAAGAGCTTCATAACAAACACACATAATTAAAGAGGAATATAAGATATGGCTGAGATTACAGCATCTAAAGTCAAGGAACTCCGTGAGCAAACCGGCGCGGGTATGATGGACGCTAAAAAGGCACTGGTTGAAAATGACGGCGACATGGATGCCGCTGTGGACTGGCTGCGGACCAAGGGATTGGCTAAGGCGGCTAAAAAGTCAGGCCGTACGGCTGCTGAAGGTCTGGTTGCTGTTGTGACGGATGGTACGCAAGGCGCGGCTGTCGAGCTGAACTCCGAAACGGACTTTGTTGCCCGTAACGAAGAGTTTCAGAATTTTGTCCGCAAGGTTGCCGGGCAGGCTCTAGGGGCTGCCAATGCGGAAGAACTGGCAGCAAAATCTTTGGATGGCGGGAAGAGCGTACAGGATTCCCTGACGGATTTGATCGCCAAAATTGGAGAAAATATGTCCTTGCGCCGTAGCGCTCGCCTTTCAGTTTCGGAAGGGGTGGTGTCTGCTTATGTCCACGGTGCTCTGGCCGATGGTCTTGGTCGGATCGGCGTGCTGGTTGCGTTGGAATCGGGTGCTGACGAAGGCGCGCTTCAGGATATTGGCAAGCAGATCGCGATGCATGTCGCGGCTGCGAATCCGCAATTTCTGGATGTTAATTCTGTCGATGCGGAGGCTCTGGAGCGTGAACGGAACGTTCTGAAAGAACAGGCTATCGCGAGCGGTAAATCTGCTGATATCGCGGAGAAAATGGTCGAAGGCCGTCTGCGCAAATATTATGAAGAGGTTTGCCTGATTGAACAGGTTTTCGTGATTGACGGCGAAACGAAAATCCGTGATCTTATTGAAAAGGCTGCTAAAGACGCTGGCTCACCGATCAAGCTGACCGGCTTTATCCGCTTCCAGCTCGGTGAGGGTATCGAGAAAGAAGATGAGGACTTCGCTGCTGAAGTTGCCAAGGCCGCGAATGGTTAAGGCGTTATGAGCCATACTTTTTTAAGCAGCCGCGTAGACATCTTGCGCGGCTGTCTTTACATTGGAGCAAGTCTTTAAGGGCCAGCCTTTTGGGAGTGGAAGAGTGACCGCGATGAATGCCAGAAAAGTCGAATCGATTGCGCAAATGAAAAACTATAAGCGGGTCATGCTGAAAATGTCCGGCGAAGTCTTGATGGGGGACAAGGAATACGGGCTGGATTCAGATACGGTCAAAAGTGTTGCGGAGGACATCAAGGCCGTGGTCGATAGCGGCGTACAGGTCTGTGTCGTGGTGGGAGCGGGAAATATCTATCGCGGCGTATCTGGTGCGGCCGAAGGAATGGACCGGACAACAGCGGATTATATGGGTATGCTGGGAATCGTGATTAACGCGCTCGCGCTTCAGAATGCTCTGGAACATATCGGTGTTCACACAAGGGTTCAATCCGCCATTCGTATGGATTCGATCTGCGAGCCTTATATTCGCCGCAGGGCTTTACGCCATATGGAGAAAGGGCGGGTCGTCATTTTTGCAGCTGGAACCGGAAATCCCTATTTTACGACGGATACGGCAGGGGCCTTGCGAGCAACCGAAATGGATTGCGATGCCATTTTCAAGGGCACCAAAGTTGACGGGGTTTATTCAGCCGACCCGGAAAAAGACCCGACTGCTGAGCGCTACGAACATATCACTTTTATGGATGTTTTAACAAAAGATCTGAAGGTTATGGATGCAACGGCGATTTCCCTTGCGCGGGAAAATAACATTCCGATCATCGTTTTTTCAGTAAAAGAAAAAGGCAGCTTTGCAAAAGTCGTACGCTCAGAAGGCGATTTTACGATTGTAACGAATTAGTGACTGTAACGAGCCGGAGAAAGAGGAGATCATGACTTACGATAAAGCTGACTTAAAACGCCGCATGGAAGGTGCGCTTGAGGTTCTCGGGCGTGAATTTGCCGGTTTGCGTACGGGGCGTGCATCGGCCAGCCTTCTCGATCCGGTGCAGGTCCAGATTTACGGCACAAAAATGCCCCTGAATCAGGTTGGAACCGTTAACGTGCCGGAGCCGCGTATGCTGACGGTGCAGGTTTGGGATGCGTCGGTTGTGAAAGAGGTTGAAAAGGCTATCCGGGATTCCGGGCTGGGGTTAAATCCGATGCCTGAGGGCAACGTGATCCGTATTCCTGTCCCTGATCTGAACGAGGAGCGTCGGCAGGAGCTTACAAAAGTTGCCGGTAAATATGCGGAGGCGGCGCGTGTTTCTGTGCGGAATGTACGGCGGGACGGTATGGATTCGATTAAAAAAGACGAATTGCCGGAAGATGAGCAAAAAAGACTTGCCGATGAAGTGCAAAAGCTCACGGATGAAATGATTAAAAAGATAGACGCCATGCAGGCGGAAAAAGAAAAAGACATTATGACGGTATAACGGATGACCAGAATTCCAGAATCTCAGAATCCCGGAATACCACGGCACGTGGCTGTCATCATGGACGGGAATGGACGCTGGGCGGCCAAACGTGCTTTGCCTCGGACAGCCGGGCATAAGCAGGGTGCGGAGGCGGCGCGGCGTGTTGTTAAGGCTGCGGCTGAGCTGGGGATCGAATATCTTACGCTGTTTGGCTTTTCTTCGGAAAACTGGAGCCGTCCTGAATCGGAAATTCGGGATTTAATGAATCTGCTGCGCTATTATCTGCGCTCGGAAACAGCTGAATTGCATAAGAATGGTGCGCGTCTGAAAGTGATAGGCGATCGTGACGGCTTGGAAAGCGATATCGTCAAGCTGATTGAAAATGCGGAGGCGCTGACGGCGGATAATCAGGATATTACTGTTGTCATTGCGCTCAATTACGGCGGCCGCCACGATATTCTTCAGGCCGCTTACAGGCTGTGTCAGGAACATCAGGAAAAAACGCTGTCTTTCAAAAGCTTTGAAGAGCTTTTTCCCGCGAGGCTTATGACGGGCGGGATACCTGACCCGGATTTACTGATCCGTACAAGTGGCGAGCAGAGAATTAGCAATTTCCTTCTGTGGCAGTGTGCCTATACGGAATTTGTCTTCTCGGATACGCTGTGGCCGGACTTTGACCGGAGCGATCTGGGGGCGGCTTTGGAAGAATATGCGGCCCGCGACCGCCGCTTCGGTGCGGTCAAACTCTCGGAAGGGTAAGGCGGTTTTATTTTGACCGAGATCAATCTTTCATCTTTGCAAAAACGCTTGCTGTCAGGCTTTACACTTGGCCCGGTCGTCGTGCTGATCGTTTTGTATGGTGGCTGGCCTTTTTCAATAATGGCTGGAGGCTTTGCATCTGTTGCTCTGTATGAATGGAGCAGGTTGTGCAGGCGGATTGAACGTTTAAAAGCGTTGTATCTCTTTTTTGGGGCGGCTTACATTCTGCTCTGCTTCTTCTATTTGTATGCTTTACGTGCATTTGGAGGCTTTGAATTTGCATTGGTTTTTATTGCTTTGGTCTGGTCCAGTGATATTGGAGCCTACGCCGTTGGAAAAAAAATTGGCGGGCCAAAGATGGCGCCTAAAATCAGCCCGAACAAAACATGGGCGGGCTTGGTTGGTGCATGTGCAGCGCCTGCTATTTTGGGGGGCGGGCTCATGCTCTACGTTGATCTTACCGTTCTGAGTGGCCCATCTCTGCTTATTTTATTGGCCTTCGTCGGAGGTGCTTTTTTAGGCATGGCCGGGCAGATGGGTGACCTTCTCGTATCCTTTGTGAAACGCAAAAGCGGCGCTAAGGATGCAGGGGGTGTTATTCCCGGTCATGGCGGCGTGCTTGATCGTGTTGATTCTATGATGCTGGTTGCGCCACTCTTTTACTATTTTGTTTTGATGCCATGGATGATCGCAAAAAGCTACGTGGTCATGTAATGAAAAAATCTATTAATATCCTCGGAGTTACAGGCTCTGTCGGGCAAAGTACGGCAGACGTGATCCTGTCTGCGCCGGAGCGTTTTGAGGTCATGACCCTTTCTGCGCATCGAAACGTGGATAAGCTTGCGGATATGGCTGTGAAGCTTGATGCGCAGCGGGCGGTGATTGCGGATGAATCGCGGCTGGATGCATTAAAGGTTCGTCTGGAGGGTACCGGAATTGCCTCGTCTGGCGGACAGGAAGCCCTTGAGGAGGCGGCTGCGGAGCCTTGTGATATCACGGTGGCTGCGATTGTCGGTATGGCGGGGCTCAGGCCGATTATACAGGCGGTTCGGCACAGTAAGGCGGTCGCGATCGCGAATAAGGAGCCTCTGGTCTCCGCCGGACCTTTGGTGATTGCCGAGGCTGCAAAACATAGAACGGCTCTTCTTCCGGTCGATAGCGAGCATAATGCAATTTTTCAGGTTTTTGAGCCGGAAAATCGTTTACAGATCGAAAAACTGATCTTAACGGCGTCCGGCGGGCCTTTTCGGACATGGGACCGGGCGGACATGGCGCGTGCGACCCCACAGCAGGCGCTCGCACATCCGAACTGGTCCATGGGGGCCAAAATTTCAGTCGACAGTGCGACGATGATGAACAAGGCGTTGGAGGTCATTGAGGCGCATTATCTTTTCGATATGCCGCCCGAGAAGATCGAAATTCTTGTTCATCCACAATCAGTTGTGCATTCAATGGTGGAGTATGCGGACGGCTCGGTACTGGCTCAAATGGGGGCCAGCGATATGCGGACGCCTCTTGCGCAGGCTCTGGCTTGGCCTGAGCGCATGAAAACACCTGGAAGGACGTTGGACTTGCAGGCGATGAGCCGTTTAACCTTTGAACCGTGCGACATGGAAAAATTTCCTGCAACGGCGCATGCCTATACGGCTCTGGAGGCGGGTCCGTACGCCTGTATAGCCCTGAATGCCGCCAATGAAGTTGCGGTAGACGCTTTTTTGGCTACGCGGATCGGATTTTTTGCTATCATGGAGTCTGTAGAGCATATTTTAGCCGGACTGCGTTCTGAAACGTTGCGGACTCTTGACGATATTATACGTTTCGATCACTCTGTACGCGAAGCCACGGCGGCCTATATTGATAGAAAGGCCGGAGAATTGAAGAAAGAGATAAAGGCGGTACCATGAATTTTTTTGAACTTTTGCAATTTGTAAGCGGAAACGCCTGGCTGTATGGCGGCGCTTTTGTTCTGGTGCTTAGTATCCTCGTCTTTGTCCATGAATGGGGGCATTATATTGTCGCGCGTATGTGCGGGGTTCGGGTTGAGGTCTTTTCAATCGGTTTCGGGCGTGAGCTTTTTGGTGTAACAGATAAAAAGGGGACGCGTTGGAAGTTCTCGCTGATCCCCCTTGGCGGGTATGTAAAGCTGTTCGGCGATATGGACCCCGCCAGCTCTAAGCACACGGATATGATTGAAGACCACGAAAGCGGAAAGATGCGCAGGCTGACACCTGCTGAGCAGAGCGAAGTATTTTTTGCAAAGCCCGTGTGGAAAAGGGCGCTTGTCGTGTTTGCAGGACCGGGGATCAACTATCTGTTCGCAATTCTGATTTTAACGGCTCTGTTTACCTTTAACGGGCAGCCCGTCACGCCACCCGTGGCTGCTGCGGTGATCGGTGGTTCCAGTGCGGATTCTCATGGATTTCAGCCTCATGACAGAGTTCTCTCTATCGATGGGAAACCGGTCGCGGATTTCGAGGACATTCGGCGGGAAATGATGATCTCTCTTGATCGGGAACGGCATTTTCTTGTTGAGCGCGGTGATCGAACAATTGATATTTATGCGGTCCCGGAAAAAATAGAGATAGAGGACCGTTTTGGATTTAAACATAGCCGCGGGATGCTGGGTCTGATTAGCCCGCGCCATGCGATCCGCCTTGATACGATCCGCGAGATTGACGGGCAGATTTTTGATACGCCGGAAGCCGTGCGTACCGAGATAGCAAATCGGATGGGAACGCGTTATGTCATCGGTATTGAGCGCGGTGCGGACCTCGAAAAATTGATTGTTGAGCCGCAGGCTTCTTTCAATGAGCCGCTTGAGGCACCTGTGCAGGGTACAACAGACGAGGCTGCCGGGCCGGATATTCTTTATATTTCGAATATCGAGGCGAACCAGTTTGTCAAGCGTGCACCACATATAGCTTTGCTGCGTGCTACACAGGAGGCGTGGGTCGTTACGCGTGGTACGCTTGAGGCGTTGGGCCAGATGATTACAGGCAGCCGCAGCGCAACAGAGCTGGGCGGTGTGATCCGGATTGGTGCGTTAGCCGGCGATATGGCGCAGCAGGGGCTTATCGCTCTTATCCTGTTTACGGCCTTGCTTTCGATCAATCTGGGGCTGATCAATCTCTTTCCAATCCCGTTGCTTGATGGCGGGCATCTGGTTTTCTATGCGTTTGAGGCTGTGCTGGGACGTCCCGTACCCGACCGGATTCAGGAATATGCTTTCCGGATCGGAATGGCTTTCCTTGTCGGCGTTATGGTTTTTGCCAATCTGAACGATATCATGCAGCTTGTCCTTTAGGGCATAGGCTAGCCCGATATGGAAGGCTTTGATCAGCTTTTTGATTATCTGAGTGTCGGGACCTCACTGTTTTACGTGGGGGTCTTTGTCGCTAGCCTTTGTCTGGTTATCTTTGTCCATGAGCTGGGTCATTATGGGGCTGCGCGTTTGTGTGGCGTGCGTATTGACGGATTTTCCATCGGTTTTGGAAAAGAGGTAACAGGCTGGACGGATCGGCGGGGAACGCGCTGGTCGCTTTCATGGATATTGCTGGGGGGGTACATCAAAATTTTTGGGGATGTGGACCCTCAAAATCCTCAGATATGGGATCATAAACAAGCTCTAAAGCGGCCCGTGACGGCAGAAGAGCGCGCGGTAGCCTTTTTTGCAAAGCCGCTCTGGCAAAGAACGTTTATCGTTCTGGCCGGTCCGGCCATAAATATCTTATTTACCCTTTTGCTTCTCATTACGCTTTTCGCCACGAAAGGAGAAAGCTCGACACGTCCATTTATCAATGCAATCGCTGAGGATACTGCCGGTTATGAGGCCGGTTTTCAGCTTGGTGATCAAGTACTGGCCGTGAACGGGGAGCGGGTTGTCCGCTTTGAGGATGTCTGGGAGCACAGCAAACCGGAAGTCGGCGTGCCGCTTGTTCTGACCGTAAAGCGCGGTGAGGATATCCTTGAAATCCCGATCATACCGCGTCAAACAGTTTACAGAGACAGGCATGGTGTGGAGCGGGCTCACGGACGGCTTGGTATCACAAATTTTTCAATGGTAAAACTTAAGGAAATAACCTCTGTAAACGGTGTGCCTGTTGAAAACGGAGAGAACGAAGCCCGGGCGCTGATCACGGAAGCTTTGGGCCGCGAGGCGGATTTGGGAATCCTGATGGGCGCGGATAAAAGGGTCAGTGTTTTCCACGTATATTTGCCTGCTGCTGCTAATGCGCATTTAGAGGATCCCAAGTCAAAAGATTTTGATACGGTGTTTACCTCTTCTCAAAAAGAGCCTTTCTATGTTCCGCATACACCTTGGAAGGCGGTTGAATATGGTTTCCGCCGGACAGCGCACATTCTGGGAGAAGGGGTGAAAATTCTTCGTGTGCTGCTATTGGGTAAAGGAGAAGGGGACGATCAGGTCGGCGGTGCGGGGAGTATTGGATATATGGCCGGGAAAGCTGCGGAAAGCGGCTTGTTTACCTATATCGCCTTTGTTGCGGTTCTTTCCGCCCAGATCGGTTTTATCAATCTATTGCCGATTCCCGTGCTGGATGGGGGGTATCTCCTTTTCTATCTGTACGAGGCCTTGGCCCGGAAGCCCGTACCCGAGAAAGTAAAGGAAATTTCGCTGATCGGGGGGCTCATCTTCTTGTTTGTGCTTATGATTGTTGCTAATATAGGCGATATTTTAAGGGTGACGCGCCTTTAAAAATCCGCTACGGTGCGCACGGTTTCTCAAACGCAAGATCAAGGCACGCATGAACATGACGAACAGGCTAAACCTTTGGGTGTGCACATATATTCTAGCTTTTGCGCTTATCGTGACAGGAGCTTTCCCCGCTGCCGCCCAGTCTACAACATTAAAAGAAATCCGCGTTCAAGGTGCGGAGCGGATCGAACCGGCAACCGTTGTATCGTATATGGACTTACGGGTCGGCGATCCTATGACGCGGGAAAGCCTTGACCGCTCTTTGAAAAGCCTGTTCGCGACGGGCCTGTTTGCCGATATCGCTCTTCGTCAGGAGGGTGGGGCGCTGGTCGTGGATGTCGTTGAAAATCCGATCATTAACCAGATTGCTTTCGAAGGGAATGACAAAATCGAGGATGAAGAGCTTCAGTCCGAGATACAGCTTCGGCCACGTCAGGTTTTCACGCGGACAAAAGTGCAGGCGGATGTCAGCCGAATTTATCAGCTTTACCGGCGTACGGGTCGTTTTTCGGTCAATATTGACCCGAAAGTAATCCGTTTGGATCAAAACCGGGTCAATCTGGTTTTTGAAATTGACGAGGGGCCGGTTACGGAGGTCGAGAGCATCCGCTTTGTCGGGAATAAGCGCTTTGACGATGACAGGCTCCGCAGCGAGATCAGTACGAAAGAGTCCGCATGGTACCGTTTCTTAACGGCAGACGACCGCTATGACCCGGACCGTCTGTCTTTTGATCAGGAGCTGTTGCGCCGTTTTTACTTGTCGCAAGGCTATGCTGATTTCCGGATATTATCGGCTGTTGCAGAGCTTTCTAACGATAAGAGAGATTTTTACGTCACGTTCACTCTGGAAGAGGGGCAACGCTATAAAGTTGCCAAGGTTGGGGTCGATTCCCGTCTTAGAAATTTTGATCCGTCCGTTTTGAATGAATTCGTCGGGATCGAAAGCGGTGACTGGTATAATGCCGACAGGGTGCAGGAAACGGTTGTGGCGCTTACGGATGCTCTTGCGGATCGCCAGTATGCTTTTGTCAATGTGCGTCCGGATATCTCGCGTAACCGGGAGGCTCGTACGATTGATCTTTCCTTTGTGATCGATGAATCTCCGCGCGTATTCGTTGAACGCGTAAATGTGAACGGTAATATGCGGACACTTGATAAGGTGATCCGCCGGGAAATGGAACTGGTTGAAGGTGACCCCTTCAATAAGACGAAGCTGGCTGAGTCCGAGCAGAATATTCGTAATCTTGATTTCTTTGAATCCGTCAATATGGATGTCAGCCCCGGTTCTGCGCCGGACAAGACAGTCGTTGATATTGATGTGGCTGAAAAATCAACGGGAGAGCTGTCGGTCGGTGCCGGTTTCTCGACCAGTGACGGGCCGTTGGCTGATTTCAGAATTCGTGAACGCAACCTGCTCGGCAAAGGGCAGGACCTCCTTCTCGGGGCAACGATTGCGGGTGAGCGCACGGAATTCGACCTGTCTTTCACGGAGCCGTATTTCCTTGACCGGGATGTTTCAGCCGGGTTTGACTTGTTCCACATTACCCGCGACTTGCAGGATGAAAGCTCTTTCGATCAAAAGCGCACCGGGGGGGCTGTTCGTGTTGGGTACCCGCTTTCAAAACGCTGGCGCCAAACACTTCGATACAGTGCAGAGCGCAACGAGATTACGGATGTGCAGTCCGGCGCTTCACGCTTCGTGCAGGATCAGGAAGGGCAACGGGATACCTCTGCGATTGGGCAGCGTCTGACCTATGACAGTCGTGATAGCACGATTTTCCCGACGGATGGCTGGTATCTCTGGCTGGATACGGAAGTTGCCGGACTTGGGGGTGATGCAAAATATGTGTCCGGTCGCTCAGGAGCCTCCTATTTTTACCCGGTTTATGATCAGTGGGTGTTGAATATTTTGGGCGAAGTTGGTGCTATCGAGGGTTATAGCGATACGGACGTACAGATTAACGAACGTTTCTTCCTTGGCGGATCAACGCTCCGTGGTTTCGAAAGTTCCGGGATCGGGCCGCGCGACTCAACAACGCGGGATGCTCTGGGCGGGAACTATTTTTACCGTGGAAGTGCTGAAATGTCTTTCCCTCTGGGACTGCCTGAGGAACTGGGTATTCTTGGTCATGCCTTCTCTGATTTCGGAACTTTAACGGAGCTCGACGACAGTGGGCCGGAGGTTGTTGATGAGGACAGTATTCGGGCAAGTGTCGGGGCGGGACTGTCGTGGCGCTCTCCTCTGGGGCCTGTTCGTGTGGATCTTGCCGTTCCAGTCGTAAAAGAAGATATAGACCAAGAGGAAACGTTCAGGTTCAATTTCGGGACGCGCTTCTAGAAAGCTAATTTCCAGAGGGATTAACTCCTTATACAGTTGGAGACTTTTGATGAGACATATTTTTTTGAGCGCGCTCCTTTTTGTGGCAGTGCTGGGGGCGCATGTAGAGGCCTACGCAGAGACCAACATTGCGGTTGTTGATGTACAGCGTCTTTTGACAGAATCTAAAGCGGCCAAAAGCATTTATACGCAGCGTCAGGCCAATAGAGAGGCCTTTCTGGATAAAATTTCGCATCAGGAACAGATTCTCCGTGATGAAGAGAAGGAACTCGTGGCTGAACAGAAAAAACTCTCTGCAGAAGATTTTGGAAAGAAACGGCAATCTTATGAGAAGAAGATCCTTGAAGCCCGCCGAATGGCTCAGACTCATAAGCGGAAAATAGAGGAAGCCTCTAAAAAGGCTATGGATACGCTCAGAGACCAGCTTTATCTAACTGTTCAGTCAATTGCGGATGAAAAAGGGTATGATCTGGTGATTTCAAGCCGGGACGTGATTGCCGGTGCCAAGTCTTTGGATATCACGGAAGAGACGTTGCAGCGAATGAACAAAAATGTCTCGGATATCAAGCTGGATATCGCACCGGACTAGCTTTTCCAAGCGCCGGATTTATTTTAACTTGCCCTTGAGGAGCTTCTATGCCCGATCCGCGTTTTTTTATGAAATCTTCGGCCCGCTCTCTTGCCGAAATTGCTTTGCTCGCCGGAGCGGAGCCGGGGCCGGGGGCAGACCTTGATTGCAGACTCGAAGATGTCGCACCCTTGGACGTAGCTACGGCGAATGATCTAAGTTTTCTGGATAATGTAAAATACAAAGACCAATTTTTGACAACAAAGGCCGGGGCTTGTTTTGTTTCGGCTTCTGTTGCGGATCTGGCTCCTAAAGGGCTGAATCTACTGATTTCCAAACATCCTTACAAATCTTATGCTTTAGCTGCGCAATATTTTTACCCTGAACCTGTTCCTGAATCTGACATTTCTCCACAGGCGCATGTCGCGGCAGATGCACAGATCGGAGAGGGGTGTAGAATTGAAGCCGGCGCGGTAATTATGAGCGGCGCAAAAATCGGTGCACAAAGCTGGATTGAGGCTGGAGCCGTCATCGGGTGTAATGTCGAGATTGGTACACATTGCCGGATCGGACCTACTTCGAGTGTCTCACATGCTTTGATTGGCGATCATACCCGCCTTTATCCCGGCGTACGGATTGGGCAAGATGGCTTTGGCTTTGCAATTGATCCTGCAGGGCACGTTAAGGTTCCACAATTGGGCCGTGTCATTATCGGGGATCATGTCGAAATCGGTGCAAATAGCTGTATAGACCGTGGGGCGGGGCCGGATACTGTGATTGGGCACGGGACCTGGATCGATAATCTGGTGCAGATCGGCCATAATGCAAAAATAGGTCAAGGCTGCATCATCGTGGCTCAGGTTGGAATCGCGGGGAGCACGGTTCTCGAAGACTTCGTCGCAATGGGAGGACAGTCTGCTGTTGCCGGGCATTTGAAAATCGGTGCGGGGGCACGGATCGGTGCGCAATCCGGGGTCATGAAAGATATTGCACCCGGGCAGGAGTATTTGGGGACGCCCGCCGTGCCGATTAAGCAGTTCATGCGGCAGGTTGCTTTGTTGGGTAAAATGGTTAAAAAGAACACATAATAATAGTATTGGCATAGAGCCTATGATTGGCCGGGACAAATAGCGTATGAGTGAAGACCTAAAAAAGACTATCAATATCAACAGGATCATGGAAATGATCCCGCACCGTTATCCGATTCTGCTTGTTGATCGCGTTCTTGAATATGAGGCAGGAGAAAGTGCAGTCGGCCTTAAGAATGTTACAATGAACGAGCCACATTTTATGGGACATTTTCCGGGCTTTCCCGTTATGCCCGGTGTTCTTATTGTGGAGGCTATGGCGCAGACGGCGGCGATCGTTGTTGTGGAAACTCTTGGCGTTCAGGCCGAAGGAAAGGTCGTTTATTTTATGACGATTGACGGCGCACGTTTCAGACGTCCGGTCGTGCCGGGGGATGCTCTTCACATCCATGTTCAGAAAGTGCAGTCCCGCTCAAATGTCTGGAAGTTCAGGGGGCAGGCTCTCGTTGATGGTAAGATTTGTGCCGAGGCCAATTTTAGCGCCATGATCACTGATAAATCTGTGTGAGCGCCCTGTTCCGCCTGTACAATCGCTGTAACGAAACGCAATAAAGCGTGATTTGAGCAAGCGTTCAGGCTCCTCTACAATTCTACAAAAGTTTTGCAGGCCCTTTTTGGAGTAAGTTATTTATGAGCCGGAATATACACCCAACCGCCATTATCGAAGGCGGTGCGCAGGTTGGTGATAATGTCTCAATCGGCCCTTACTGTATTGTGGGGTCACAAGTGACCCTTGGCGATAGCGTGACGCTAAAGGCTCATGTCGTTGTCGATGGCCGTACAACGATTGGTGAGGGCACAATAATTTACCCTTTTGCTGCGATTGGGACGGCGCCCCAAGACCTCAAATATGCAGGTGAAGAGTCCTCTCTGGTTATTGGAAAGAACAATGTTATCCGCGAACATGTTACGATGAACCCCGGTACGGAAGCGGGGGATATGGAGACGCGGGTTGGTGATCATGGGCTCTTTATGGTGGCCTCTCATGTCGCGCATGATTGTGTTATCGGGGATCATGTGATCATGGCCAATAATGCAACACTGGCCGGGCATGTTCATGTAGGGGATCACGTTGTTATAGGCGGGTTGGCAGCCGTCCATCAGTTTATACGGATCGGGGATCATGCCATTATCGGTGGCATGTCCGGTGTTGAGAATGACGTTATTCCTTATGGGCGGGTCAAAGGAGAGCGGGCGCATCTGGCGGGTTTAAACCTGATCGGTCTGGAGCGGCGAGGCTTTTCAAGAGACGAGGTTAAGGCGCTTCAGCGCGCCTTTAACCAGCTTTTTGGCGATGAGGGCACTTTAGATCAGCGTCTGGAAAGTGTTGCAGATGACTTTGCGCAGGACGGTGCCGTAATGAAAATCGTGACCTTTGCAAAGGAAAAGACAAGATTTCCGTTATGCCAGCCTCTCAAGAAAAGCAGCTAGAGCCGCCTGTTAAAAGGCTGGGGATCATCGCAGGAGGCGGGTATTTGCCTTTGCGCCTTGTCAGGGCCTGCGGTGAGCAGGGGATAGAGGCCTTTATTGTCGCATTTGAGGGGCAGACAGATCCATGCTTGGTTCATGAGCATCAGCACATATGGACGCGTCTGGGGGCGGCTGGAACCGTCTTAAGCACCCTCAGAGCTCATGAAATCACCGACATAGTGCTGATCGGTTCTATCAGGAGGCCCAGCCTTGCCGAACTGCGTCCTGATCTTAAAACGGTGGAGTTCTTTACACGTATAGGCCTTAAGGCACTGGGAGACAGTGATCTCCTCTCAACATTACGGGCATTGCTTGAGAATGAGGGCTTTCGTGTCCACGGCATCCATGAATTTGCTACGAATCTCCTTGCTGCCGAAGGCGTTCTTGGAAAAATCCGACCGGGCAAGGCTGATTGGATCGATATCAGGCGCGGGATAGAGATTACACAGAATCTCGGAGGTCTCGATATCGGGCAGGCCGCTATCGTTCAGGAAGGCATTGTTCTGGGGGTTGAGGCCGCTGAGGGAACTGATGAATTGATCCGCCGGTGCAAGCATTTAAAACGCAAGGGCCGGGGGGGCGTGCTGGTCAAGATGTGCAAACCTCAGC
Source organism: Alphaproteobacteria bacterium (assembly GCA_020442475.1). GTDB lineage: Bacteria > Pseudomonadota > Alphaproteobacteria > Micavibrionales > Micavibrionaceae > JAGRKA01. The sequence continues at coordinate 67,818 of JAGRKA010000004.1, forward strand.
AGGACCGTGATCTGGACTTGCCGACAATCGGACCGGAAACGCTACGCAATGCCGTAGATACAGGGCTGTCCGGAATCGCTGTTCATGCCGGACATAGTCTGCTTTTGGACCCGGAAGAGGTTGCCAAAATTGCAGATAAGCATAAGCTATTCGTTATCGCTTTAAGTCCGGATAATATGGAGAATTATGCATGAGCAAAAAAATCTTTCTAATTGCGGGGGAGGCCTCAGGTGATTCTCTGGGAGCATCTTTGATCCACGCTTTAAGAACTAAAATGCCGGAAAACAGTATCGGGTTTAAGGGGGTCGGTGGGCCTGCAATGGAAAAAGAGGGGCTGAACAGCCTCTTGTCTATGAAAGAAATGACGGTTATGGGCCTATGGGAAGCCGTGTCCCATCTACCAAGGCTTTTTAAGCTTCGTACAGCAATTGTTAATGAAATTGAGCGTTATGATCCTGACGTGGTGATCACCATCGATTTTCCTGATTTTAACTTTCAGGTGGCTTCTCTGCTGAAGAAGCGCGGCATCAGCCGTGCAAAACTTGTCCATTACGTCGCGCCAACTGTATGGGCTTGGCGCCCGGGGCGTGCCAAGCGTATTTCAGCTTTTCTTGATGGCCTGCTTTGCTTGTTCCCATTCGAGCCTGACTATTTCAAACCCCATGGGTTAGATGCCGTTTTTGCTGGCCACCCCCTTATTGAGCATAAAGTGCAGAAAGAGGATGCGCTTACATTAAAGGAGGCTCTTGGTATTCCTTTGGATACGCCGACGATCGGACTTTTCTTCGGTAGCCGCGAAGAGGAAATTAAAAAGATGGGAGACGTACTCCGCGATACGGTTGTCATTCTGCTCGAACAGTATCCGGATATTCAAATCATTGTCCCAACATTACCTCATCTTGAGTTTGAGGTTCTTCAGAGGCTTGAGGGGCTTGAGGGAGATGTTTACGTTATTAAAGACCAAGAGCGGAAATGGGAAGCCTTTATGGCTTGTGATGTGGCTCTGGCCGTTTCCGGGACTGTCGGGTTAGAGCTGGCATATGTCGGTATTCCTCACGTGATTGCCTATAAAATGCATCCATTATCGTGGCTGCTTGTGCGCCTGCTGGTTAAAGTTAAGCACGCACATCTTGCCAATATCCTGCTAGGGAGGACTGTTGTACCGGAATTTCTTCAGAAAAACTGCCATCCGGTGAAAATCGCGCAGCCTTTGCTCAAAATGCTTAAAGACGGGCAAGCGCGTCAAAAGCAGATTGACGCCCTCTCCGGCATTAAAGGCCTGCTTACGGCAGAAAGTGGAAAGCTGCCTTCAGAGAGTGCAGCCGATTTCATCCTGAAAATCATGGCAGACGAGGTCGTGGATTCTCCTGATGTTGCCCAAGGCAATGTTCCGGAGAGCGCAGAGGTGGCCTCCGGACATTAGGCTGCTGTTAACGCGCTTCCCCTATTTGCGGTCTTTCATCGGGATGTAAGGGCGCTTTTGAGGGCCGATATAGAGCTGGCGCGGGCGTCCGATCTTTAAGGCGGGTTCCTCAATCATTTCTTTCCATTGTGAAATCCAGCCTACTGTACGGGCAACAGCGAACAGGACCGTGAACATTGAGGTTGGGAAACCCATCGCACGCAGGATAATCCCCGAATAGAAATCAACATTCGGGAAGAGCTTGCGCTCAATGAAGTATTCGTCCTCAAGCGCAATTTTTTCCAATTCCATGGCCATTTCAAGCATGGGGTCATTAACACCCAGATCGGCTAAAACTTCGTGAGCTGAGCTTTTTAGAACCTCAGCCCGCGGGTCACGGTTTTTGTAAACACGGTGTCCAAAACCCATCAGGCGGAACGGATCATCCTTGTCTTTGGCGCGTGCGATAAATTCAGGGATACGGTCTTTTGTACCGATTTCCGAAAGCATCTCAAGAACCGCCTGATTTGCACCGCCATGGCTCGGTCCCCAGAGCGAAGCGATCCCGGACGCGATACAAGCAAAGGGGTTAGCTTGTGACGAGCCGGCAAGGCGCACCGTCGATGTTGAAGCATTTTGCTCATGGTCTGCATGCAGGATAAAGATTTTATCCATAGCGTTCGCCAGAACCGGATTCACCTTGTAGGGTTCGGGCGGCAAGGCAAAACACATATAGAGAAAGTTTTCAGAAAAAGATAAATCGTTTCGCGGGTACATGAAAGGCTGGCCCATCGTGTACTTATAGGTCATAGCCGCCAGCGTCGGGATCTTGGCGATCAGGCGATGCGCGGAAACCTCGCGCTGTTGCGGGTCCCAGATATCCAGTGAGTCGTGGTAGAAGGCGGAGAGCGCACCGACGATACCGCACATGACAGCCATAGGATGTGCATCACGGCGGAATCCGCGGTAGAAATAGTTGATCTGTTCGTGAACCATCGTGTGGTAAGTGATATTACGCTCGAAAGCCTTAAAATCCGATTCGCTTGGCAAATCTCCGTACAGAAGAAGGTAGGCAACCTCTAGAAAGGAGCTTTGCTCCGTGAGTTCCTCAATCGTATAACCGCGATGCATCAAAAGACCTTCTTCGCCGTCAATATAGGTCAGACGGGACTTACAGCTCCCGGTTGCTGTAAAGCTGGGGTCGAAGGTGAAATGCCCTGTTTGTGCATAGAGTGAACGTATGTCGATAACGCTAGGGCCGCATGTACCGTCTTTAACAGGCAAGCGGACACTTTCTCCTGTCTGATCATTTGTCAGCGTAAAGGTTTTTTCATCTACGTGTTCTTGCTCTTTTGCCATGAGAGATCCCCGATCCGTTTTTAGAAAAAAGATGTACCGCCGATTCGGCGATTTTATGCAGTGCACAAAACTATAGCGGGTCTTCCCGGCGATATCAACGGGTCGTTAAGCGGCTTCGCTTTTTTCCAGCCATTTTACAGCAGCAAGAATGCGTGTGCATGTTTCTTCCCGGCCAAGGACCGCGCAGGCGTTAAAAATCGGTGGCGAGACAGTTGTTCCCGTGACAGCGGCGCGCAAAGGCATGACGGCTTTTCCAAGCTTTCCTTCGCTGAGTTCTTCAGCCGTTTCCCTGCATATGCGCTCAACATTCTCTGCCGTAAAGCTTTCGAGTGATTCAAGAGAGGTGCATAACGTTTCAAGAACCTCTTTTGCACCGTCGCAAAGAATTTTTTGTGCTTTTTCTGTATAGTCGAAAGGAACGGTGCGAGCATAAAAAGCAGATTCTTCAACGAGCTGCAAAATGGTTTTGCTGCGATCCTTTAAATGGTTCATATCTTCCAGAATGCGCCTTGATGCCTCTTCATTCAGGGTAAGGCCAGGCGTATGCTCAAAGAACGGGCGGGCAAGTTTAAGCAGACGTTCATTGTCGGCGATCTTGATATAATGCGCGTTCAGGTTTTCAAGTTTTGCAAAGTCAAAACGGGAGGCGGCCTTGCCGATACCCTTGAGATCGAACCATTCGACAGCTTTGTCCGTAGGAATGATCTCCTCGTCGCCGTGCCCCCAGCCAAGGCGAAGGAGGTAATTCCGCATGGCCTCGGGCAGGAAGCCCATCTCCCTGTATTCTTCAACGCTCGTCGCGCCGTGGCGCTTGGAGAATTTTGAGCCATCCGGGCCGTGAATCAGTGGACAGTGAGCGAATTCAGGCACGTCCCATTCCATCGCGTTAAAGATAATTTTTTGCCGGAAGGCATTATTCAAATGGTCGTCTCCACGAATAATGTGGGTAACACCCATATCGTAATCATCCACGACGACGGAAAGCATATAGGTTGGTGTGCCGTCTGAGCGCAGGATAATAAAATCGTCAAGCTGGTCGTTATTGACACTGACGCTGCCCTGAACATGATCCTCTATCGTGCTGGTTCCCTCCAAAGGAGCCTTGATTCGTATGACGGGCCGAATTCCCGCCGGGGCATCTTTCGGATCACGGTCTCGCCAGCGGCGGTCATAAAAAGTTTTCTGCCCTTCGGCGCGCGCCTTTTCACGCATCTCCTCAAGGTCCTCAGGCGTACAGTAGCAATAATAGGCTTCACCTTTTTTAAGAAGTTCCTGTGCAATTTCGGCATGGCGGTCTAATCGTGAAAATTGCGATGTAATTTCACCGTCCCAATCCAGTTCCAGCCATTCAAGCCCGCGTATAATCGCTTCGACGGCCTCTTCTGAGTGCCTTTTACGGTCCGTATCCTCAATCCGGACAACAAATTTTCCGCCATGGTGGCGGGCAAAAAGCCAGTTGAAAAGGGCCGTGCGGGCATTACCGATATGCATAAAGCCCGTGGGGGAGGGGGGGAATCGTGTGACGACGCTCATTGCCTTGCTTCAATCCTCTATGATAAGCAGAAAGGAAAGAAGCCTAATTCGAAGCCTGTGGATACGCAAGACTTTCATGGAAAGCGTTGTTGTCATTAAGCCTGTCTCTCTTTTGGGAGCATTATCTGATTTTTGGCACGCCTCACAAGCATTTCTATACAAGGAATGTGAGGCGCAGAAGGGGATGCTTTTCCTGTGGGCGCCTTTCTTCATTGCTTTGGGAATAGGTGCGTATTTTGCACTTCCTGCCGAACCGCCGCCTTTTTCAGGGGCGGTTTTTTTACTTATTTGCGTTTCAGGACTCCTTTTGATAGGTCCACTGAGACGCAAAACCCGCTTGGCTCTCATGCTGGTTCTTTTCCCTTGTTTAGGGTTTACTGGCGCGCAGTGGCGGACATTCACCGTACAGACCCCTGTGCTCGCGCATAAAATCGGCCCTGTGGAGATAGAGGGGCGGATCGAGGCGATAGAGGATCTGGGGCACGGCGCAGGAGCGCGTTTGGTGCTCAGGGATATCAGGATCGAAGGGTTTGAGGCTTCCGACACGCCTGTAAAGGTGCGTTTGAAGGTCAGAGGCGGCGCATCCCTTCGTATTGGGCAGCGTGTTGAGGCGCTTGTAGCCTTGAATCCCCCTTCCGGGCCGGTGATGCCGGGTGGGTTTGATTTTCGGCGCTATATGTATTTCAAACAAATCGGCGGCATAGGCTTTTCTTACCGGGAACCGGTTGTGGTAGAAGGGGCCCCTTCTACCATAGGAGTGTATGATTATGTAGAGCATATCCGCCGCAATGTTGCAGCCGCTATTGAAGAGTCCCTTAAGGAGCCACAGGCTGGAATAGCCATGGCTTTAATCGTTGGGAGGCGGGGGGCTGTCTCTGATGAGGATATGGAGGCTGTCCGGGCTGCGGGGCTTGCGCATATGCTGGCAATTTCAGGGCTGCATATAGGACTTTTTTCAGGGGTTGTCTTTTTTGTGATTCGTTTCTTGATGGCACTCGTTCCTTCATGGGGGCTTCAGCGTCCGATCAAGAAATATGCCGCCGGGTGTGCGATTGCCGCTGCCTTTGCCTATATGCTGCTGGCAGGAGCAAACATCCCGGCGCAGCGGGCCATGATGATGACCGGCATAGTTTTTCTTGCCGTGATTCTGGATCGTTCGCCCTTATCGTTGAGGCTGGTCGCTTTTGCGGCTTCTGTCGTTTTACTCTTATTCCCAGAGAGCCTTCTTTCTGCCAGTTTTCAGATGTCTTTTGCGGCTGTAAGTGCCTTAATCCTGTTTTATAACGCAACGGCAGAATTTTGGGGCCGTATGCACAGAAAGGCCGGTTTTACACGAAAGGCCGCACTTTATTTCTTAGGCGTTTGCACGACGACGATGATTGCAAGCATCGCAACCGCGCCGTTCGCGCTTTTTCATTTCCAGCAATTTGCGCTTTATAGTCTTTTGGCCAATTTCATTGCCGTCCCGATTTTGGCCTTTGCCGTGATGCCTGCTGCCGTTCTGGCCTTATTTGCAATGCTGTTCGGGCTGGAGTCCTTCCCCTTGCATCTGATGGGGCTGGGCATTGAAGCAATACTCGATACGGCCCATAATGTAGCGGCCTTGCCTCATGGGGTACTCAGGGTCGGCGCATGGCCCTTGCCTGCGTTAGGGCTTCTAACAAGCGGTGCATTTGTTTTTGGAGTATGGAACGGCTGGTTCAGAGGAGTTGGGTTGATCCCTATTATTGGTGTATGCATCCTTATTTATTATCATAAACAACCGGATATCCTTATCTCTTCGGATTTTTCTTTAGTTGCATATAAGGATCAAGATGGTTCATTGTATATCTCAAATAGGCGCAAAAATGCTTTTGTCCGGGAAAACTGGGAGCAGGCTTATGGGCTTGAGGCTGGAGAGGCAATAAGCTGGCCCAGAGAAGGGCGCGAAGGTGATATTATCTGTGGAGAGGACGGGTGCAGGCTAACCTTGAAGGGATATCATATTTCCTACATTTATACAGAAAGCAGTTTCGCAGAGGAGTGTATGTCGGCTGATCTTATCCTTTCACCCGGGCCTTTGAGGCAAGTCTGCCCTTCCGGCGCGTTTGTGATTGATAGGTTTGACGTACGGAAAAACGGTTCTTACGCTATCTTTCTAGAGGCGGGCGGGATGCATATGGAAAACACTGCATCTTTATTGGGGCGGCGTCCGTGGGTAGAGCAACTCGATCCCTAATGGTAACTGCGAATCAATCCGGTGAGCCGGCCTTGAATTTTGACGCGCTCCGGCTCAAAAATTCGAGGCTCGTAATCATCGTTTTCCGGTTCGAGCACAATTTTTCCGCCGGCACGCCGCAGCCGTTTCAGGGTGACTTCTTCGCCGTCAACGAGCGCCACGATAATGGTTCCGTTTTCCGCCGTATCGCAGCGCTGAATAACAACCGTGTCGTGATCATGTATCCCGGCCTTGATCATTGAATCACCGTCTACTGTCAGGGCGTAATATTCACCGCGGCCAAGCAGCGAAGGAGGGACTGCGATAGCCTGCCCTTCATCGCGTATGGCCTCGATCGGCGTTCCGGCGGCGATGCGTCCCAGAAGCGGTATATCATTCGCACCCGTATATGTAGGGCTCGACACGGGGGTGCTATGGTTCTGGTGCAAATCAAATTGCGGTTGCATATCCTGTGTTTTAAAACCTTCCGGGAGTTTCTTGATTTCTAGTGCTCTTGCACGATGTGGTAGGCGTTCGAGATAACCGCGCTCCTCCAGACCGCTAATTAGACGATGAATGCCTGATTTAGATTTCAGCCCAAGAGCTTGCTTCATCTCTTCAAAGGAAGGTGGCACATCTCCATCTTTCATACGCTCATGAATAAAAAACAATAAATCACGCTGTTTTTGCGTTAGCATCGTCAGGAATCCTCTTCTTATCTCTTATTCCCAAAATAGAAACGCTATGCCGTTTCGTGCTGCCAAAGACACACATATGGCCGACTGAAAACGATTCGGTATACACTTTTTGTTCTATATTAGTTCATGGTTTGTGTCAAATCATGAAAAGCGTAGCGCGGCAATTGAAGCGGCGATGTCATCCGCGCACATCAGGCTTTCACCGATCAGGAAGGCCTTGTAACCGTCTTTGTGGAGCGATTCAACCGTTTGCGGATCGCTGATTCCGCTTTCGGCAACCCTTAGGGCGGCATCAGGGATACGAGAAGCCAAATCATGCGATGTCTGGACATCGACAGCAAGCGTTTTGAGGTTCCGGTTATTGACGCCAATCATGGCAGGCGATAATTTCAGCGCACGCTTCAACTCTTGTGCATCATGGATTTCAACCAGAACATCCATATTCAGAGATACGGCCAGATCATAAAGTATACGGGCTTGGGAATCCCCCAGTGCGGCCATGATGAGAAGGACGCAATCGGCACCAAGAGCGCGTGATTCATAAATCTGGTATGGCTCCAGCATAAAATCTTTACGCAAGAGAGGGAGATTTACGACTTCGCGTACGGCCCGCAGATAATCGTCATGCCCCTGAAAATAGGGTTCATCGGTCAGAACGGAGATGCAGGATGCACCGTTTTCTTCATAAATGCAGGCAATGCGTACAGGGTCAAAATCTACGCGGATCAAGCCTTTGCTGGGGGAGGCTTTTTTGATTTCGGCAATCAGGGCCGGTCCGTTTTTGCGTCGAAGTGCATCGATGAAGCCGCGTGCTTTCGGTGCATCAGCGGCACATTTTTCAATTTTAGCCTGTGAAACGGCTTCTTTACGGGTCGCAACATGGAGCACTTTACGGGCACAGATTTCATCAAGAACGCTGCTCATAGGGCTGTATACTCCTGCGAAAAGGCTGCGTATGTCTGAAGTGTTTCCAGAGCCTTACCGCTATCGAGTGTACTTGCTGCAACGCGTACGGCTTCTTTCAGCGTTTGTGCCGGGTCGTGGATGCATAGGGCCGCAGCCGTATTAGCGAGCACGATATCGCGGTAGGCGCCCTTTTGCTCCTCAAGGAGTGCGCGCAGTGCCGAGGCATTGTCCTCAGGCGTTCCGCCCTTGAGCGCTTCCGGCGGCGATACGGGCAGGCCAAAATCTTCCGGCGAGAGGGTTTGATCTTCGATATGTCCGTCATCGTACAGGATTGACGCATAAGTCAGGCCTGTCACGGTGATTTCATCAAGCCCGTCTGCGCCGTGAACGACCCAGGCCCGCTTTGTGCCAAGCCTGTGCAGAGTCTCGGCCATCGGACGGGTCCAACGTTTATCGAACACACCGACAAGCTGGAGCCGCGTTCCAGCCGGGTTTGCCAGTGGCCCGAGCAGGTTGAATATGGTTCGTTTGCCGAGTTTCTTACGGATCGGTGCGACATATTTCATGGCTTCGTGGTGACGTGGTGCCATGAGAAACGCAAAATGGAAGCGGCGCAGGGCTTCTTCAAGAGCTGGCGCAGGTACTTCGAGGCGAACCCCCAGAGCTTCCAGAACGTCGGCTGTTCCGGATTTTGAGCTGGCTGCGCGGTTGCCGTGCTTGGCGACCGGGATGCCGCAGGCGGCGGTCAAGAGCGCTACAGCCGTTGATATATTATATGTACCGGAGGCATCCCCACCCGTGCCGCAGCAGTCTATGGCGTCTTCCGGTGCGGTGATGGAGAGTGCTTTTTGACGCATAACGCGGGCGGCACCCGTGATTTCGTCAACGCTTTCGCCGCGTTCGGCCAGTGTTGTAAGGAAGGTCGCGATATCGTCGTCTGCCGCCTGTCCACTCATAATAGCGTTCATGGCTTCGATCATTTGATCTTCAGACAGAGGCTCCCGTGCGGCGGTGACAATGGCTCTAAAATCGGTCATGACGCTTATAGTCTGGTTACAAAATTTTGCAGGATCTTGATCCCGTTTTGCGTCGCAATGCTTTCCGGGTGGAACTGGACGCCAAAAATCGGGTGGTCTTTATGCTCGACACCCATAATCAACCCATCATCCGTTTCGGCTGTGACGGTCAGGCTATCGGGTATGCTCTCACGCTCAATTACAAGAGAATGGTAGCGTGTAACCTCCATTGGAGAGGGGAGGCTTTCGAACAAGCCTTTTTCGTCATGAGATATTTTTGAGACTTTGCCATGCATTGGTGCAGCACGGACAATTTTCCCGCCAAAAGCCTGCCCAATCGTCTGATGACCAAGACAAACGCCGAGGAGAGGGATGTTTTCCTTGGCGGCGCAAGCTGTAAGATCAAGGCAGATTCCGGCGTGGTCGGGGTCGGACGGGCCGGGAGAAATGACGATTCCTTTTGGCGCTTGCGCGATGACCTCTTCGGGTTTGATCTGGTCGTTACGATAGACGGAAACATCCACGCCCAGATCGCCGAAATACTGGACGAGGTTATACGTAAAGCTGTCATAATTATCGATCAATATCAGCGTCATCCCGCCTTTATGACGCAGAGCGCACGAAAAAAGCAAGGGATAAAGCGGGGCTGTTAAACTGTTTGCGGCTTTACCATGAAAATAAAGAGGCGTATGCTGCCCGTATGAAACGCTACGCCAGTCCGCGCGGAACCCTCCAGTTTATTCTCGTTGCCATTATTCTGATGATTTTGGTGGATGGCTTTATACTGGGCGGTTTCAATCGCGGCGTTAAGGACCTACCCCTTCCTCAGCCGCCGGATTACAGCTTTACGGCCGTCCAACAGGGTGGCTCTCGCGTACCGCAGACGCCCTTATCTTCACCACGTTGGGCGGCTGGCGACCTTTCTTCACAATTCTTAATGGATTTACCGCATTCCATACCTCTTCCTGCGCAGGATTCGGAACATGATTTTCTGATAGAGGAGGAGCCTCCTCCTGTTGTGCAAGAGCCCGTGCAGAAAAAGACGCCGGTGCAGCCCTCACCGCCTGCCTATCGCTATAGCGCGAAAAACTCTAATCCCGGAAAACCGGCAAAGCTGGTGATCATTATCGACGATCTGGGGATGGACCGAAAGCGAAGCGGGCAAGTTATTGAGATCAAGGCCCCGTTGACGCTCGCATTCCTGCCATACGCAGAAAACCTAAAAGAGATTACCGAACGGGCAAAAGAAGGCGGGCATGAATTGCTGATTCATATGCCGATGGAGCCTTTAAATGCGGGCATAGATCCCGGCCCGATTGCTTTGCTTGATGGAATGGCGCCGGAGGCGTTTGACGCGGCCCTAGAGAAGGCGTTTCTCTCTTTTGACGGCTATATCGGGATCAATAACCATATGGGGAGCAAGCTGACTCGCGAGCCTGAATCTATGGAGCGTGTTATGCGCGCGCTGAAAAGGCGGGGGCTGGCTTTTGTCGATTCCAAGACGATCCACGATTCTGTCGCCGGAGATATGGCTCGGCGCTACGGCCTGGATTATGCCGAACGGGACGTTTTTCTTGACCATCAGGATACGGAGGTTTTTGTTGCCCAAGCTCTTGCCAAGCTGGAGAGGGTTGCGCTTGAGAAAGGTTCTGCTATTGCGATCGGTCATCCGAAAGATTCAACGATCACAGTGTTGAACCGCTGGCTTCCAACTTTAAAAGAGCGAGGTTTTGAAGTCGTTCCAGTGAGCGAGGTTTTGAATAGACCGTTACAGGAGGAGGGCGAGCAAGCTGGACTCAGCCTAAAGCCGCTTGCCCTTGATGCTCAGCCGTTGCCCCGGCAGCAAGCTGAGAAACAGGCGGAGCGTCATGCTGTTAACGATACGGGGGCGGCTCGTTCTTTGGCGATATCGCCGGAAATGCTTCTTCTTCGCGAGCCTTTTGGGCCGCCATCTGCTGATGCTTCCAGAAGTAGCGGGGCCGCTACGTACGACGATTTGAGCGTTCAATAGCCATTTCTGCCGCCCGGATAAGGGCGCGGGATTTATTGATTGTTTCCTGATATTCGAATTCCGGATCGCTGTCGGCGACGACACCGCCTCCGGCCTGCACATAGAGCTTGCCGTCTTTCACGAGAGCTGTCCGCAGTGCGATACAGGTATCAAGTTCGCCATTGCCGGAGATATAGCCTGCACAGCCCGCATAGTAACTCCTCCGACTGGTTTCTAACTCATCAATGATTTCCATGGCCCGAACTTTCGGCGCGCCGCTGACCGTTCCCGCCGGAAAACCTGCGAACAGGGCGTCGATCATGTCCAGATCTTCACGCAAGCGGCCCTCGACATTCGAAACGATATGCATCACATGGGAATAGCGCTCGACCATAAAACTGTCCGTGACCTTGACGCTTCCATATGTGCAGACACGACCGACATCATTGCGGCCCAGATCAAGAAGCATCAAATGCTCCGCGCGTTCCTTCGGGTCCGCAAGCAACTCTTCCTCAAGCGCTTTATCCTCCTCCGGTGTCGCGCCGCGTTTGCGTGTCCCGGCGATTGGGCGGATCGTGACTATATCTTCACGGACACGGACAAGAATCTCCGGGCTTGAGCCGACGATGGAAAAGCCTTCAAAGGAGAGGTGGAACATAAAAGGTGAGGGGTTCAGGCGGCGCAGGGCGCGGTAAAGCTCGAAAGAGGGCAAGTCAAAAGCGGTTGAAAAGCGCTGGCCGGGAACAACCTGAAAAATCTCGCCTGCACGAATATACTCAACGGCCTTTTCAACGGCATCGTGGTATTGTTCGCGGGTCATATTGGATTCGACACTTAACGGCGTTGAGAGGCAGCTTTCATGGTGAAGCAGCGCGGGTGCAATTCGTTTTTCAAGGCGCATCACAGCGTCTTTGATCCGTTTTTGCGCCGCGTTATAGGCCTCCTGCGGCTCCACGGCGCTGTTATCTGCATGCTCATAGACGGGGGCGATAAGGCTGATCGTGTTTTTAATATTGTCAAAAATTACAAGCAGAGACGGGCGGATGAGGACACTGTCCGGAATTCCGAGATCATCCGGATTTGAATCCGGCAGCTTTTCAACCAGCCGGACCATATCGTAGCCCATGTAACCGAACAGGCCGGAAACAGCCATTGGCGGTAAATCGTCCGGCCCTTTATTGTCGATGTGACAGCTCTTGATCGTGTCACGTAATGACTCAAGAGGGAGTTGCGATACGGGCTTGCCATTCAGGGCCGCTTTTCCATCCTTGCAGGTCCAGATCGTATCCGGCGCAAAGCCGATAATCGAATAACGCCCAAGCGTTTCACCACCCTCAACCGATTCGAGTAAAAAGCAGTAAGGCTCTGTGCCGCAAAGTTTAAGATATGCCGAAACCGGTGTTTCCAGATCGCCGGGGATGCGCTCCCAAAGAAGCTGCGTCTCCCCTTTGTTAAAAAGACGCTCAAACAGGTCCGGGGAGGGCATTAAAGGATCGCTCATCATATGACTTTCGTGGATCAATAGCTTTCAGGGCCGGCGCCGTAACTGCGCTCCAGCAATGCCGCATTGACGCGTACACCGTATTGCGCGCGCTTGCTTTCCAGATAAAGGGCTAAAGCTTCGGTGCGTGTCGATTTAACCAGAGCCTTATCAAGATTTTCTGCATCTTTCCGAGCCTCTTCCGTCTGCGGTGCGATGCTTTCCGGGAGGTGTACGTCAAGAACACGCGCAATGGCAACACCGTCTTTTAGCGGGATTGACAGCGGTTCATCAGGCTGCGCTTCAAATAAAGCGGCAAGGCCCGCCGGTGTCAGCGGCGCTTTGGGCGTGTCTGCTCGCGAGATATCTGTAAGTGTCGCCAGAGCTTTCCCCTCGCTTTTTGCAGCGTCCTTAAAGGAGCGTGTCCCGGTCCGCAGTTCTTCGAGCAGAGCCTTAACCCGTGCGGTATTTTCTGCGCGGCGCTGGTCAGCCATCCAGCGTTTTTCGATGGCGGTCTTAACCTCTTCAAACGGTGTATAGCTTTTCGGCGTTTGTTTTTGGAGGTGCAGCGCGACAAAAGAGCCACTCTTCGTTTCAAAAATTGGAGATGTTTGGCCTTCCTCAAGCGTCAGGCCCGTATCCAGAAAAGCGGCTCTGTCATCGGCGTAGGCTTTCAGCGCATCTTTTCCGTCTGGGCTTTGTCCAAAGCCGTTCATGGTAGAAAGAGGCGTAATCTCAACATCGACCTGTTGCGCAACGTCTTCCAAAGAGGCGCCGCCTGCAAGCAGATCGTCTACGGTATTTGCCAGATTATATTGTTCATCCAGCAATTTGCTTTCAACGAGTTCGTCCCGGATTTTATTTTTGACCTCTTCAAAGGGCTGCGTATGGGCCGATTCGGTTTTTGAAACAATAATGACGTGCCAGCCGAGAGGTGATTCGAGCGGGCCGAGAATATCACCGGCAGAGGCTTCAAAGACTGGTTCACGGATGGAGTCCAGAACGCCGCCTTTTTCAAAACTCTGAGCTTCGATATAGCCGTTGAAGTTAGAGGTTATGTCCTGTACGGCGTCTTTCAGGGATGTTTTCCCCGCCTTGACCTTCGCTGCAATAGCTTTGGCACCTTCCTCCGTTTCGACAATCGCCTGCTCCAGCGTACGCCTCTCAGGGTGAGTGTACAGGTCAATATTTTCATCATAGGCTTGACGTAAGGTGTCTTCGCCGATTTGAAGCGTATCTTTCAGCGTGTCGGTTTTGACGGTCACAAGCTGAAAATCATACATCTCCGAAATAGCGTAGCTTTCACGAGTCGCCTCATAAAGCTGCATCAACTGATCGTCGGAAGGGGGGGCAATATCCTTGATATCACTTTCAGGCAGGAGAATATATTGTACCGTCCGTTTTTCTTCACGGAAAGCCAGAAGGTCTTGGGCCATAAAAGGGGAGGGAACACCAAAGCCCGTCGCAATCGCGCCAGCCATAAGGTTTTTTGCAGTATCGCGCCTGACAGATTCTATCATCTGGCCTTCGCTGATTCCCTGCGCACGCAAGAGCTGGTCGAGTACGTCCTGTGGATTTTGACCGCCCTGAATCAAAGGTTCGATTAACGTGTGAATGTGGTTGGAGACATGGGCACGGCTGATTAAAAGGCCGGTATCATCCGCGGCTTTGGTAATCAGGCGGCTTTTGATTTCGTTATTCAGGAGTTCGCTGACATAGCCCATTTTGTAGGCGTCTTCAGGTGAAAGGCCGATCCGGCGTAATGTTTGGCGCAGGTTACGATCAAACTCGATCAGGCCGACCGAATCACGCCCGACCCGCGCGACATCGCTTTTAGTTACGCCTCCTCGGAAGAAACCGCCAACATCCATCATAACCAGCCCACCCGCGGCGAGGACAAGAAATCCAAAGAGAATAAATTTTCCGAAACCGCCGGAAGCGGCGTTGCGCAGGGCTCTCATCGCCATTTTGTGTTCACGTCCTTATTTTCGTGTTTTTAGGTCTTGTAACCTTGTTTTCGACCCTGCACTATAAGGCGCGCCCGGCGGGGGAGCAACAGGTTGCAACAACAAAATCTTACGATCATGAAAAAACTGATTGCCGGAAACTGGAAGATGAACGGCTCGGTACGGGATGCCGAAGCCTTAGCTCGTGAAATTAGCGCGCTGGCTGGAAACGATGCCTCGTTGGCAGCGCGCTGTGATTTTCTGGTTTGTCCGCCGTTTCTTCATATGCAGGCCGTTAGCCGGATTCTTGGGGAGAGCAGTGAGATTGCTTATGGAGCGCAGGATTGTTCCGCAGAGGAAAATGGTGCGCACACCGGCGATATTTCGGCTTCTATGCTTAAGGATTTAGGCTGCGCCTATGTGATTCTCGGGCACTCAGAGCGCCGTGCCGATCACGGGGAGACAAGTGAGACTGTCCGTGCGAAGGCTATTAAGGCACTTACGCATCATCTTATCCCCATCATTTGCGTGGGGGAAACATTGAAGCAGCGGGATGCTGGTGAAGAGGAGCACATTGTTGGCGCGCAGCTTCGAGACTCTGTTCCTGATCTGGAGGAGGGGCAAATCATCGTAATCGCTTATGAGCCCGTCTGGGCGATAGGTACGGGGAAAACGCCGACAAGCCTTGAGATCGAAGCGATGCACGGCTTTATTGCTTCGGCGCTTAAGGAGCGCTTTCCGGCTCATGAGGACATCCGGATCCTTTATGGCGGTTCTTTGAAACCGACTAACGCCCAAGAGATTTTGGCTATTCAGCATGTCGATGGCGGTTTAATCGGTGGAGCAAGCTTGCAAGCTGACTCGTTTATTGCTATTGCACAGGCAGCTTAAAAACAGTAGAAAAGACGCCCATGGAACCCGTTATTCTCGTTATTCATCTTTTTCTGGCGCTGGCCATTATCGGCCTTGTGCTCCTTCAGCGTTCGGAAGGCGGTGGCCTTGGTATCGGACAGAGCGGTGGTCTAGGCGGTCTTGCAACGCCTCGCGGTACGGCAAATCTATTGACGCGAGCCACAGCAATCTGTGCGGCTGCATTTTTTGCTACAAGTCTGCTGCTCGGTGTTTTAGCAGGCGCCCAGAGTGGGGGGCAGGGGATCTTGGAAAACGCTGCTTCGAAGGCACCTGCGCTGGTAGAAAGCCCGGCTGAGGCGCCAGAAATACCTTCGGAGCCCGCGCCGCCTATCGCAGAGTAAAGTACGACATTCAATGACACGGTATATTTTTATTACAGGCGGCGTTGTTTCCTCATTGGGAAAGGGCCTCGCTTCCGCTGCGCTTGGGGCTTTGTTGCAGGCCCGTGGTTACAGGGTCCGCCTGTGTAAGCTTGATCCGTATCTGAACGTTGACCCCGGTACGATGAGTCCGTTCCAGCACGGCGAAGTCTTTGTGACGGATGATGGTGCGGAAACGGATCTTGATCTTGGTCATTACGAGCGTTTTACGGGCGTTCCCGCCCGCCGTCACGATAATACGACGACAGGGCAAATTTATACGGATGTGCTTTCGAAGGAGCGGCGTGGGAGTTATCTCGGCGCAACAATTCAGGTTATTCCGCATATCACTAACGAGATCAAAGATTTTATCGGCGAAAAGGAAGGCTCTGCGGACTTTGTGCTCTGTGAAATCGGTGGCACGGTCGGCGATATTGAGAGCCTTCCGTTTCTGGAGGCAATCCGCCAGTTTGGTAATGAGGTCGGTGCGGAGCGGGCGCTCTTCATCCATGTGACATGGCTGCCCTATATTCCGGCAGCCGGGGAGCTGAAAACCAAGCCGACCCAGCACTCCGTTAAGGAACTCATGAGTGCGGGGATCAGGCCGCAGATTTTGCTGTGCCGGGCGGATAGGGATATCGGAGAGGATGAGCGCCGCAAGATTGCCCTCTTCTGCAATATTGATGAAAAGAAAGTTATCCCGGCGTTGGATGTCAGCTCTATCTATGAGGTGCCTTTGACGTACCATGCGGAAGGGCTGGATCATCAGGTGATGGAATCTTTTGGTATTCGCGATATCGCCAATCTGGACCTTTCGATCTGGGAGGGCATCGTGCAGCGGATCAAGGAACCCGAGGGTGAGGTCAGAATTGCGATTGTCGGGAAATATACGAATTTGGCCGACAGCTACAAATCTTTAAACGAAGCGCTGATCCATGGCGGGATCGCGAATAACGTCAAAGTGTCCTTTGTGTTTATCGAGGCCGAAATCTTTGAAAGTGAAGACCCTGCGCCCCATCTGGAAAATGTTCACGGTATTCTTGTGCCCGGCGGCTTTGGAGAGCGTGGCGCGGAAGGCAAGATTAAGGCCATTCAGTTTGCACGAGAGCGTAAGATTCCTTATTTCGGTATTTGCTTCGGTCTTCAAATGGCTGTACTTGAGGCAGCCCGTAATCTATGCGGGATTAAAAACGCCGTTTCCAGCGAGTTTGAAGGTGAGGGCGAGCATATTGTCGGTCTGATGACGGAATGGGAGATTGAAGGTGGCGGTAAGGAACAGCGCGGCGAAGATGCTGATCTGGGCGGTACGATGCGTCTGGGCGCCTATCCGTCTGTGCTGGCAGAAGGCTCTAAAGCAGCGGAAATCTATGGCGCCACTGAAATTAGTGAGCGTCACCGGCATCGCTACGAGGTTAATATCAATTACCGCGACCAGTTGGAGAAAGACGGCGGACTTGTCATGTCAGGCTTGTCTCCGGACGGCAGGCTCCCCGAAGTGATCGAGCGTACGGATCATCCGTGGTTCATCGGGGTTCAATATCACCCTGAACTGAAGTCAAAACCCTTTGACCCACACCCGCTCTTCGTCAGCTTCATCAAGGCTGCACTGGAGCAAAGCCGGTTGGTTTAACGT
The DNA here is from genome assembly GCA_020442475.1 of Alphaproteobacteria bacterium. Lineage (GTDB taxonomy): Bacteria > Pseudomonadota > Alphaproteobacteria > Micavibrionales > Micavibrionaceae > JAGRKA01. Next base: position 85,249 of record JAGRKA010000004.1, read on the forward strand.
CAATCCATTCCTCTATACTGTGGGACTGAACACCTGGAAAATCTGACTTATTCGCGACAGCCCCATTTCCTATGTCCTCTTAAACAGCAGATACACCATACTCTCCGCGCCTTTGGCACCTTTGGTTTCATAGCGGGTGGGGACCCAGCCTGTGGGTGGGTTTTTCCATTCCTGCGCATTTTTGGCGGTCCAGCGGAAAGAGGGGTGAAGTGTCGTTTGCGTAACCATCCATTCGGCCAGATCCGGGACATCCGTCGTCATGATCAGCTTTCCGCCCGGTTTAAGTGTACGGGCGAACTCATCCAGATTAGCCTGCGAAACGATACGGCGTTTATGGTGGCGCTTTTTGGGCCACGGGTCCGGATTCAGGATATAAATGTCATCAAGACATTCATCTTTAAGCGCATGAACCAGCAACATTGCATCATCCATAAGGACACGGATATTATCTGGTTTTTCTTCGTATATAGATTTAAGAAAAGCGGCCATCCCATTGATAAAAGGTTCGGCACCGAGGTAGCCTATATCTGGATTCTGCGGCAGAAGTGTGGCCATGCGCTCTCCACTGCCGAACCCGATTTCAAGGCTGAAACGGGTCATGGGGGTGCAAAAAAGGGTCTTTGGATCAAGGGAAGCCGGCGCATTATTGATGCATTCGGCTTCAAGCGATAGGCGCGGTAAAAGCTCTTCTATCGCCTGAGAGCGTGAAGCGTTAAGCGGGCGGTTTTGCCTGCGTCCATAAACGCGGCGCGGCGGCGGTGGAGGCGCTGAGTCCTGTATTGTCATGCCTTTAAGACGCTGCTCAGTTCGCTAGCCAAGCATGCGCTGTAAATCAGCCACAAGATCTGTCTTTTCCCATGAGAAACCGCCATCGGCCTCCGGCTGCCGGCCAAAATGGCCGTAAGCGGCTGTACGGGCGTAAATCGGGCGGGAAAGCTGTAGATGCTCCCGGATGCCGCGTGGGCTGAGATCAACAAGTTTACGCAGCGCCTCAACGATAACCGCTTCTGGGACTGTGCCGGTTTCATGCGTGTTGAGATACACGGATAGGGGTTTTGAAACACCGATCGCATAAGCGAGCTGGATCGTGCAGCCTTCGGCATAGCCCGCAGCGACAACATTCTTGGCCAGATAGCGGGCGGCATAGGCGGCTGAGCGGTCTACTTTCGTCGGGTCCTTGCCGGAGAATGCGCCGCCGCCATGAGGGGCCGCACCGCCATAAGTGTCAACGATGATCTTGCGCCCTGTCAGGCCGGCGTCACCTACGGGGCCTCCAATAACAAAGCGCCCGGTGGGGTTCACGTAAATTTCATCTTCCGGCGGCATCCAGCCCTCCGGCAGGGTTTTTTCAATGAAGGGGTGAACGATCCCGCGTATTTCATCTTGCGAGAGGCCTTCGGCATGCTGCGTAGAAATCACGACAGAGGTTGCGCGCACAGGTTTGTCATTGCGGTATTCAAGCGTCACCTGTGACTTCGCATCCGGCTCTATGCCTTTTATCGCACCGCTTTTGCGAGCTTCAGCCAGACCGCGCAGGATGGCGTGCGAATAATAGATCGGCGCGGGCATGAGCGCATCCGTCTCCCGGGTCGCGTAGCCAAACATGATCCCCTGATCGCCTGCGCCTTCATCCTTATTGTCCGCAGAGTCTACACCTTGCGCGATATCAACGGATTGCTTGTGAAGGAGAATGTTAACGTTTGCCGTTTTCCAGTGAAAACCCTCTTGTTCATAACCAATGTCTTTGATCGCGGCGCGGGCGGCCTCTTCAATCATATCTTTTGTGATACTGTCGGGGCCGCGTATTTCACCGGCCAGAACAACCGTATCCGTTGTTACAAGGGTTTCACAGGCTACACGAGAGAATGGGTCTTCTTTCAAGTAAAGATCCAGTATCGTATCTGATATCCTGTCGCAGATTTTATCGGGATGTCCTTCCGATACGGATTCGCTTGTAAAGATATAGTCTTTAAGCTCTGGCGACGAAGCGGTTTTGATCTGATTATCCATTGCGGGTGCTGAACTCTGTAACATGGTTATATAGCCTTGTGTTAGTAGAAGGCGGCGTGCCGTCAAACATAGGGGCTACGCAAGTATGCCCGATAATTCAAAAAGAGTAACGGCTAGGTTAGGCGCTTGCAAGTGTTAATCTGTAGGGCATTTTATAGGAGTTTTGCCCGGTTGCCTTTAGGAGAGATGTCCGGCCATGGATTTAATAAAGCGGATAATATCCTTACGCATAGCTGGATCCTCAACTGAATAGTAAACCTTTACAAGAGCGAGTGTCTCTTTGCGGTTAAGTAAGTCTTCATCCTCTCCGCCAAAGGATTCCTGTTCATTATCAGCCATGCCTCCAGCCTGTTGAAGAGATTGCGCAGCCTTACGTCCTGAGAGCTGATCATAAAAATAAGAGACAGGTACGCCGAGAATTTCACTAAATTGAAAGAGCCTTCCCGCACTGATTCGATTCATGCCTCGTTCATATTTCTGAATCTGTTGAAAGGTCAGCCCGACGGCCTCAGCTAATTTTTCCTGACTCAGACCCATAAGCGCACGCCTGACACGGAGACGTTGTCCGACGTGCACATCAACGGCGTCTGGCGTCCCTTTCGTTTTTTTCTTTTTATTATCCATACTCAAAAAATTCCTACCCTGTGTCTTTGCCCCTGTTACCATGCGTATCATATTTTGCCTATCTAGGCAGCCTGCCTGAATGCACATATGAGAACTAGTTCAAAAGCAATAGCCTATGAGTGCGCATGTATGCAAGTGACCTTAAGGGTATATTGTTGCATATCCAGTGTTTCAGGCTATTTTTTTACGGGGTTTGGTTTACAAACGGGCTACCCGGTAGAGGAAGGGTTCCTGTCGTCTCAGAGAGTAATATAGAGCGGTAACGCACCGTGCCCAGAGGGGTGATCGCCGCAGAAATTCCCGTATTTGCAGCGCGCAGGACAGGTACGCCTTCTTCAACCGCTCTGAATACGGCTTGCGTGAAGTGCTGATAGGGGCCTGCGCTGTCACCGTACCAGCCGTCATTCGTGACATTGACGATAAAATCAGGGCGTGGCTGGCCATGAGGCACAACTGCTCCGGGGAAAATAACCTCGTAACAGACAAGCGGGCTATAGCGCAGACCGTTTGGTGTGCCGTCTGGAATGGTTTGGATCTGAGGCCCCGTACCTTCCTCAAAGCCTGTGAAGGCAGCTATCGGTTTCAGCGGGATATAACGTTGAAAGGGAATGT